>JAWHBY010000139.1:0-1089 GCA_032568935.1 Parahaemophilus parainfluenzae | reverse complement strand
AGAAACGGTTGATTTCTTTGATCTTAAAGGTGATTTAGAAAGTATTCTTTCTCTCACAGAAGTAGGTAGTCGTGTTAAATTTGTGGCAAAAGCACACAGCGCATTGCACCCAGGGCAATCTGCTTCAATTGAATTAGATGGAAAAGAAATTGGTTTTATTGGAACTATTCATCCACTTATTGCTCAAAAACTAGGATTAAATGGCAAAGCGGTTGTTTTTGAAATATTATGGGATGCCATTGCAAATCGTCGTGTGGTTCAAGCCAAAGAGATTTCAAAATTCCCTGCGAACCGTCGTGACTTAGCTTTAGTTGTTGCCGATAATGTGCCAGCAGGCGATATTATCGAAGCATGTAAAAAAGCCGGCGGAGAAAAATTAACACAAGTCAATTTATTCGACGTATATCAAGGCATTGGCGTTGCTAGCGGACATAAGAGCTTAGCAATCAGTTTAACTATTCAAGATAATGAAAAAACGCTTGAAGATGATGAGATTAATGCGGTAATCTCTGCTGTATTAAACGAAGTTAAACAACGCTTTAATGCGGAGCTTAGAGACTAAACAGGAGACTAACATGACAACGATTACAAAAATTGATATTACTGAATACTTATTAGATAAGTATCAATTACAAAAAGCTGAAGCTAAAGCATTAGTGGAAGACTTTTTTGAGGAAATTCGTTTATCGTTAGAATCTGGTGGTGAAGTAAAATTATCAGGTTTTGGTAATTTTGAACTTCGTAATAAAGCTTCCCGTCCGGGGCGTAATCCAAAAACAGGTGAAAGCATTCCTGTTTCTGCTCGCCGTGTAGTGGCATTCAAGCCAGGGCAAAAATTACGTGCTCGTGTGGAAAACACCAAGCCAAAACAATAGTAAGAAAAGTGCGGTCGTTTTTGACCGCACTTTTGTCAGGATTGAACATGAATAAGATTAAATGTGCTTTTTTAGTCGCAGGAAGTTTTTTGCTTTTTGCTTGTTCAAGTGGTGTTCGTGAAGAGTATGCGATGAACTATAAAGGTCAGATTGGTGATCCGATTATAGCCATTGCCATGTTAAGTGAACAACAATATGAATGGGCGGGTACACC
>JAWHBY010000138.1:0-1330 GCA_032568935.1 Parahaemophilus parainfluenzae | reverse complement strand
GGGATAAATTTTTCACGGCGGAAACTTACACAACCGTTTCCACCATCCCCTGCTTCCACACGAATCAGGGCTTCATCAATAAATTTCATAAAAACTCTCCAATATTTAACCGCACTTTACTTTGATTGCGGTAATAACTTATGTCCGATTGCCGACAAAATTGCTCCGCATACTACAACAAACGCCCCGATATAGCTAATCATATTTAATTCTGGCGCGGCAAAATTATCAGGGCTAGCATAATGCGCAAGATGAGCAAAGAAAATGGTAAAGAGTGGTACTAAGGTTATCACTACGCTTACTTTAGAAACTTCCCAACGATTAAGCGCCTCAGCATAAGCCCCATAACCAAATAACGTATTCAAGCAGCAATAAACAAAACAACCGAATGCAAACGGGGTGAGGTTACTTACTTGTGAAAATTCAGCAACAGGTGTAAAAACTAAAAGACAGCCGAAATACATCATTAATAAAATTTGTTGCGAACTAAAACGACGGAGCATGAGCTTTTGTGCCATACCATAAGCAACCCAAACTAATGAAGCAGTCAGGCTGAGTAAGACACCTGTTAAATAACCACTCTCTCCTTTAAACACCTCAAGCTTGTCATTGAAGAAAAGCACCAATCCAGTCAATAACAAACCTAAACCAATCTTTTGATGTAATCCAAGTTTTTCTTTAAAGACAAAAATACCGCAAATTAACATACCAAAAGAAGAAAAATGAATAAAAATTTGAGCTGAAGAAGGATCGATAAAATTAAGTGAGCTATTGAATAAAAAGAAATTACCCGCTAACCCTGCTACACCGATGAGTACAAGCCAAATGAAACGACCACCTTTCGAAAATTGGGGCAGTTTTTTCTTGTAACCTAACAGAATCAATAGCGCAAGAGAAGCTACCGCAAATCGATACCAAACGATCGTTTGTGGCGTCATCACGGATAGAACCTGTTTTAACGCAATAGGTAAAGATCCCCACGCCATCGCTGTAATTAACGCGAAGAGAAAACCTAAAAGCGGTTGTTGTTTCATGATATCTTCCTTTATTTTACTAAAGTGCGGTTAGGAATTAAGATAAATTTCGACTAAGAAATATAAAGATAAGCAATAGTGCCAGAATAACAAATGTGATTGATGATTGTAAATGACTGGTAAAAAAGAAAACGCCCCACAGATAATGCGGGGCGTTTACAAATCAGATGTAAAATTATTCAGTTACAATACTTACGTATTTACGGCTTTTCTCGCCTTTCACTTCAAATTTTACTTTACCGTCAGCAGTAGCAAATAAGGTGTGGTCACGGCCCATACCTACGTTGTTACCTGCG
>JAWHBY010000137.1:0-1764 GCA_032568935.1 Parahaemophilus parainfluenzae | reverse complement strand
GTAATCGTTGCTAAGCCTAATGCGCTGTTTCTAAAAAAATCTCGACGTTGTTCGTTCATGATTGACCTCGAATACTTAAACTGTTAAATCCACTTGATCGCCATTAGTTTGCAACCAATTTTTGCGATCTTCTGCCCGTTTTTTAGCGAGTAACATATCCATTAATTCTAATGTCGCTGCGCCTTGATCTTCCTCAAGATCGTAAGTTAATTGAACTAATCGGCGAGTATTCGGATCCATGGTGGTTTCACGTAATTGTGATGGATCCATTTCACCCAAACCTTTGAATCGTTGTACGTTTAAGGTGCCTTTTTTACCTTTTAAACGTTCTAAAATGGCTTCTTTCTCATTTTCATCGAGGGCATAAAACACTTCTTTGCCTAAGTCGATACGATAGAGTGGTGGCATCGCCACATAGACATGCCCATCTTGCACTAATTTCGGAAAATGACGTAAAAAGAGGGCGCAGAGTAGGGTAGCAATATGTAAACCATCGGAGTCCGCATCGGCTAAAATACAGACTTTCCCGTAACGAAGTTGAGATAAGTCTTCATTATCAGGATCGATACCGAGTGCCACTGCAATATCATGAATTTCCGTTGAGCCAAGTACTTGATCGCTAGCCACTTCCCAAGTGTTTAAGATTTTTCCGCGCAAGGGCAGGATCGCTTGATATTCACGGTCTCGAGCCTGTTTGGCTGAGCCGCCCGCAGAGTCACCTTCGACTAAGAATAATTCGGTTTTTTCTAAATTTTGTGATGCGCAATCTGCCAATTTACCCGGTAGAGCAGGACCGCTGACTAATTTTTTACGGACGACTTTTTTCGCAGCATTTAAACGACGTTGTGCAGAACTGATCGCCATTTCAGCTAAGCGATCCGCATCTTGTACGTTCTGGTTTAACCATAAACTGAAGGCATCTTTTAAAACACCTGCAACAAAGACCGCACTTTGACGGGAAGATAAGCGTTCTTTCGTTTGGCCTGCAAATTGAGCATCCTGCATTTTGAGTGAAAGAATGTAAGCACAGCGATCCCAAATGTCGTCTGCGGTTAATTTCACACCACGTGGCAGTTTATTGCGGAATTCACAATATTCAGTCATAGCATTGAGCAAGCCTTGGCGAAGACCATTTACGTGTGTTCCGCCTTGTACTGTTGGAATCAAGTTTACATAGCTTTCTGCAATAAGCTCACCACCTTCCGGTAACCATAATAATGCCCAGCTTACCGCTTCTGTAGAGCCTTTAAACTCGCCGACAAAAGGTTTTTCAGGCAAGGTTTCAAAACCATTCACCGCTTCGGTTAAATAATCGGATAAACCATCTTGATAGCACCACACATCTTCGGTGTTATTCACTTTATCGACAAATTTAATTTCTAAGCCTGAACAAAGCACGGCTTTAGCACGCAATAAGTGGCGTAAACGGCTGACAGAAAAATTCTTGCTATCAAAATATTTTGGATTAGGTTTGAAGTGAACGGTAGTGCCGGTTGTACGTCTGCCACAAGTTCCGATGACCTCTAATTCTTCTACTTTTACACCATTTTCAAAGGCAATTTTATACACTTCACCGTTACGTTTAACTTGAATATCAACGCGTTCAGAAAGGGCATTGACGACAGAAATCCCCACCCCGTGTAAACCACCGGCGAATTCATAGTTTTTATTCGAGAATTTACCGCCAGCGTGAAGTTTGGTTAAGATTACTTCAACACCTGAAACCCCTTCAGTTGGGTGAATATCCACTGGCATTCCACGGCC
>JAWHBY010000136.1:0-1829 GCA_032568935.1 Parahaemophilus parainfluenzae | reverse complement strand
TAGCGAAGACGACGAATAAAAAAGTGCGGTTAAAATTAACCGCACTTTTTCGTTTTAAAGGATATCGAGTAATTCGACTTCAAACACTAAGGTTGAGAACGGAGGGATAGATGCACCCGCACCACGTTCACCGTAAGCTAATTCGTGTGGAATAGTGAGTTTCCATTTAGAACCAACAGGCATCATTTGTAATGCCTCAACCCAACCACGAATTACACCATTTACCGGGAATTCAGCAGGTGTACCACGTGCAACAGAGCTATCGAATACAGTACCATCTGGTAATGTACCTGTGTAGTGAACACGTACTTTGTCCGTTGCAGATGGTTTGTTACCATTACCTTCAGTTAAAATTTCGTATTGTAAACCGCTATCAGTCACGTTTACGCCTGCTTTTTTCGCGTTTTCTTCTAAGAATTTTTTACCTTCTTCTTCAATCGCTTTAAATTGCGCTTGTTGTGCTTCAGCTGCTTGTTGTTGAAGCGCTTGAACAGAATGCATTAAATCATTAATTTCTAATGCGGGTTGATTGCGGTTTAACGCGTCGAAAATGCCTTTTGCTACCGCTTCAACAGAAATATCCATTTGGCTATCTGCTAATTGTTGACCGATTTGTAAACCGATACCGTAGCTGCCTTTTTCAGAAATACTTTCTAATTTTACTTGTTCAAAAATTTGAGCTGTCATTGTTTTCTCCTTTGTTGTAAAACTATTTTTTCAATGCCAAGATTTCACCCATGCGAACAGGTTCATCAACACTTAAATGATCGGCAATTTGTACTTGACCGGCTTGGAATAAATTAATTACGGTAGAACCAAGTTGGAACCAACCCATTTCTTGACCTTTGCTTAATTTAACCGCACTTTCACCTTCATAAGTCCACACTTTCACTTCGTTATAACGTGGCGGATTAATCACACCAGCCCAAACGGTACCGATACTCGCAGTGATTGTTGCACCCACTAAGATTTGTACCATGGTGCCAAATTCAGTATCAAAGACACAAATCACACGTTCATTACGTGCGAAGAGGTTCGGTACATGTTTCGCTAAAAATGGATTGACGGAGAATAAATCACCCGGCACATAAATCATTTTGCGAAGTGTACCATCACACGGCATATGCACTCGATGATAATCACGTGGTGATAAATAAGTGGTGATGAATTCCCCATTTTTAAAGGTCTCAGTTAAATCTTTATCTTCTGCCAATAAATCATGTAAGCTGAAGAAGTGACCTTTTGCTTGTAATAGGCGGTCATCTTCAATGTGTCCACATTCACTTACACGGCCATCCGCAGGGCAGCAAAGTGCCGTTGGATTTTGGTTAATTGGTCGTGCATTTTCTTTTAATGGACGGATAAAGAATTCATTAAAACTAGCGTAATCACTGAATTTTTCTTTTTCAGCAATGCTCATATCAATGTTGTATTTTTTTGCAAACGCTTTAATCACAAAATGTGTCATTGCGCCCCATTTTTGTTTAGCTAACCAACCTGCTGCTTGTGTCATATAGATTTGAGGCATCACATATTGAAATGCAACTTTTAGGCGTTGCCAATAAGAAATTGGGTTCATTGATTTCTCCAATAAGATTTAAAAGTCGGGCGATTATAACAACTTATTTCACTTGTGCAATGTTAGTCGATGTTTTTGCGTAAGATACAAGCAAGAAGCCGACATTTGTCGGCCTCTTTTTGCGTTTATAAAATCATTTTGACTAATTTGTCTGCTTGAATCCGAGCAAATTTTTTCAACAGTTTTTGCACTGGTTCAGGATATTGCGTCAATTCTTCTAATTCAGAATAATCTTGCAATACTTTGGTAT
>JAWHBY010000135.1:0-1889 GCA_032568935.1 Parahaemophilus parainfluenzae | reverse complement strand
GGCATTTCTTGCCCCGATATTACGGCTTTCTGCCGCGCCTTGATTGGTTTCGTTACGAATAACGTTAACCGCAAATGGATAAGATTGTGTCACTTCAACGGGTTCTTTCGAGCAATCATCCACAATCACCACATCAAAATTATAGGTGGTTTGTTTGGTTAAACTTTCCAATAAGGCAGGAATTTCTTCTTTCCGATTATAAGAAGGCACGATGATACTAAACATCTTTCGGCTCCTGTTGTTTAAATAAAATAAGTTGTTTACCGTGAGCGCCAAAAAGCGATAAGAACATCAACATCACGAACATAATGCCAGGGAAAGCAAAGGTGTCCGCTTTGATATTACAAAATGCCAAAATCACAAAGGCAGAAAGGATAAATTTCCAGCTGCCATCAAACCAGTTTAAGGCGACTTTGCGGACAAAATAAAATGTCACGGCAAAACACACTAAAGCATAAGACACACCACCATAAAGAATTTGGCGTAAGAAACCGGAGTCCGTATGTCCATAATAACGTCCAACTTCTAACTCACCGGTCATATACATGCCATCGCCATAAATGAACTGCTTGAGTGTTGGCATAAAGAGATGGTTTTTCATCAACGTATCCGTTGACGAACTGACAAATCCTGCACCGTGTAATAAATTAATCACAGGCTCTAAAGCATGTGCCACATAAGGATTTTCTGGTAAGAAATATGCCAATAATAATACTAAAACAGCGAATGCAATGAGTGATGGCACATAACGCCATTTGAAATACACCAAAATACTCACCACGGATAGCAAAAGGAATGTACGTCCTGAAATCAACCCAATACATAGCATAAAAAACACTAAAACACTTGGAAGTGTATTACGTTTGGAGTTATAAGCTAATAAGAAATGCAACAGCATCAAATAGAATAAACTCAGTTGGAAAAAGGCGGTTGCGGTGATGTTATATAAGCGATACTCCTGCTCTGAACCATAAAAGCGTGCAGGTAATACCGCATTGGTCGAAAGCAAGAAATCAATCATAAATGATGCACCGAGTAAACCAATCACGCCCACTGCAAACTGCACCACCACACCGAGTTGTAAATCATGAACGACTTTTTGTTGAGCATTTACATTGGCATAGAAGGCATTATAAAGCCCCACACCAAAGATAAATAAAATCAGCTCTTTTACATACATGGTGATGACAGAAAAATCTCGCGTACCGTTAACTAAAAGCGGAATCACGCTAAATGCAATCAGCCCAATGATGACGGCTAAACTATCTACTGGTACAGTGATACCTTGTGGTTTCTGCTTTTTAAAATATTGATAAGCCAATACAACCAATGCCGCTAAACCTGCGACGAATGACATTCGTACAACATGAAACAGCCAAGGATCGTAAAGATAAAAAAGATTAAAAAGTGCGGTCATTTTTACGTTATTTTCCTAAATTCTTTTTCACTGCTAAGATTTTTTTGAGTGGATATTTAATTAATTTCTTCACTAAATTATTAGATTTTGAACCACGAATCGCTTCCAAATTACTCACTAATTGTGGATTTTCAATGGCCACAAGCGGACGAACCACATTGTTATTAATCTGGAATTGGGTTTCAAATAATAAGAAATCATCAGCAAGCCAAAACGGTTTTTCTTGTTCGAGTTGTTTCAAAAATGCACGTGCCGCTGATTTTTTGATTAAGTATGCCACCGTACCTGCAAAATAACTTTTATATGGATAAGCCACGGTGACATCACCAATAGTTTGGCGCAAGAATGAAAAAGTGGTTGGATAATTGATCTCTAATTCCACATTATTAAATTCAGCAATTTTTGACTGCCCGATTAATACAATATCCGCATCACATTTTTCGGTTAAGAGTGCGATTGTTTTTGGTGATAA
>JAWHBY010000134.1:0-1933 GCA_032568935.1 Parahaemophilus parainfluenzae | reverse complement strand
CGATACTAATCACAGATTCAATTAAAAACACTTTAAAAAATGA
The DNA here is from genome assembly GCA_032568935.1 of Parahaemophilus parainfluenzae. Taxonomy (GTDB): domain Bacteria; phylum Pseudomonadota; class Gammaproteobacteria; order Enterobacterales; family Pasteurellaceae; genus Haemophilus_D; species Haemophilus_D parainfluenzae_AE. The sequence goes on along the minus strand of JAWHBY010000134.1, from coordinate 1,890 downwards.
CCGCACTTTTTAAACTCAAACAATTTAAAAGGAGAGATTATGCGAGTAGTTTATTTATTACTTTGTATGTTATTCAGTCAAATAACTTGGGCGAACGATAGTGATTTAATGCTATTAGACACTTATGAAAACCAAGATGTTCAAGGTTGGGTAATGTCTGAAAAATTAGATGGGGTACGAGGTTATTGGGATGGCAAAACATTATTAAGTCGTCAAGGACTGCCCTTGCCCGCGCCTACCTATTTTACCGCTCAATTTCCGCCTTTTGCCATTGATGGTGAGGTATTTAGTGAACGTAATCAATTTGAAGAAATTGCTTCTATCACAAAATCCTTTAAAGGTGATAATTGGGCAAAATTAACACTTTATGTTTTTGATGTACCGAATGCCTCAGGAAATCTCTTTGAACGCCTCAAAAACTTAGAAGATTATTTGAAAGAGCACCCTACCCCTTATATCAAGATTATTCCGCAAATTCCAATACGAGATAAAACGCATTTATTCGAGTATTTACATGAAATTGAAAGGAAAAAAGGTGAAGGGGTTGTGTTACGTAATCCTAATGCGCCTTACGAAAGAAAACGCAGTACACAAATTTTAAAGTTAAAAAACACTTATGATGAAGAATGCACCGTGATAGCACATCACAAAGGGAAAGGACAATTTGAGAATATACTCGGATCGCTTACCTGTGAAAATCATCGTGGAAAATTCAAAATCGGTTCAGGATTTAATCTGAGTGAGCGTGAAAATCCACCACCTATTGGCAGCACGATTACCTACAAATATCGTGGATTAACCAACTCCGGAAAACCTCGTTTTGCCACTTATTGGCGAGAGAAAAGATAAGAGCGGTCAAAAACATCGGTATTATGTAGCAGTTGCACAAAGATTTAATTTGTTGTTTCTGCTATATTTTCTTATCTTTTATGTACGAAAGGTAAGAATAGTCAATGACAAAACAAAAATCAACTTTGGAAAATGCGCTTGAAGAAGCGATTGAAGAAATTGAAACCGAAAAGAAAGAAATTGCAGCGCAAATCAAGCAACTCCATAAAGAATTAAAAGATCTTGATCGGAAGATTTCAGACTATCGTGTGGCATTAAATCACGCAAAAGGTCGGGAAGAACCGCTTTTACCGTCAAACCCCAAATTTAGAAATCTTCGTTTTCAAACTTCGCCTCAACAGTTGATTGCTAAGGTACTAAAACAAGAGCCTTCAAAATGGTTAAGTGTGAAGGAGATTACATATCTGGCGATGAAGTTAGATGGGCAAGAGATTGAAGAAGTCATACCGTATAAACAATCACAAACGATTGCTTGTACATTAAACTATTTAAAGTATAAATCGTTAGTGGAAAAATGCTTAATAGATAACTCACAACATTGGCGATTGAGAACATTTGAGCAAGAATAGTAAATAGCGGTAGAAATACCGCTATTTTTGTTTCCATTGCCAGTGAACCTCATTTCGACTGATTTGAACTCTATTAATCCATTCTCTTTTATAAAACTCATTCAGTTGTTTACGAACGGAATCAAGGTGCTTTTCAGACGGCGTATCAGGGTTTTGTTCAATATCGAAAATGCGCTGCGTGAGTTCGGCAATTGTAAAGGCTTTATTGGGGGCTTCTCGCATCATTTGTACGATGTATTTACGAATTTTCCCTTTAAAGAGCTTATATTTGGAACGGTACACAAAGTTGTCCGTATTATAAAGGGCTACATCACTTTCTTGTTGAGTAAGCTCAATAGCACGTTTTAATGTGGCAATGTTCGCATCAAGTAATGCAAGATGATGTAATACCTGTTTACGTTCAAATTCAAACTCTTTGAGCTTCTTATCTAGGTTATATGCCATAATCTACTGCCAAATCACTTCTTGATGA
>JAWHBY010000133.1:0-2056 GCA_032568935.1 Parahaemophilus parainfluenzae | reverse complement strand
CACCAATGCATAGTCATTTTCCGTCACATTTTGATCTTCTACGATCTGACGATACACTGCTAAATGACTTAATGTACAACCAATTTCGCCTTTTGTGACGTTGCGTTCATAATGCTGTTCAAATTTTGTTGGATTGAATACTTCTGCCAACTCATCCCATTCTTTTTGCATGGTATTAATGGCCGAAAACACAGTAAAATCTGCGGTATCGGGTTGAGCAAAAAACAGTTCACGGCGCTGAACATCTTTATCTAGTGAAATCAAATATTTATTCATAATTATCTCAAATTTGGTTTTTGCAGTATTTTGATTACAGTAAATGAAAATAGTTGCAAATTATACTAAAGAAATAGGTCAATGGCATGGCTTTTAGTCCAACTTTAAAAGTCCTAAAAAATAACCGCCCTTTAAATGCTTAAAGTGCGGTCTATTTTAAATGGATTAATGTGTTATTTCTTTCAATTAGAAAATTGAAGTGGCCAACCCCACAACAACACTTAAAGAAAGCACTACAGCTAACATTGCGTAACCAAAATCACTCATTTTAATTTCCCACTTGTTTAGTTAAAGATAACTCATTCTAACAATAAAGCATGTTTTTTCAAAAATTTTTTATAATTTACTTAACCTATTTAGTGACAGTCTTTATAATAGGAAAAATTCTCTAGAGGCAAAATTATGGCAACAATTAAAGATGTCGCAAAAATGGCTGGTGTTTCCACCACCACTGTTTCACACGTAATTAATAAAACCCGTTTTGTAGCAAAAGAAACCGAAGAGGCGGTGATGCAAGCCATTAAAAGCTTGAAATACTCACCAAGTGCTGTTGCTCGGAGTTTGAAAATCAATACAACAAAATCCATTGGGATGATTGTTACCACCAGTGAATCTCCTTATTTTGCTGAAATCATTCATGCCGTTGAAGATCATTGTTATCGTCAAGGCTATTCACTTTTTTTGTGTAATACACAAAATGATCCTGAAAAAATTAAAAACCACGTCGAAATGCTTGCCAAAAAACGCGTAGATGGTTTATTGGTCATGTGTTCTGAATACACACAACATTCACTCGATGTACTTTCTAGTTTCTCGTCTGTGCCTATGGTGGTGATGGATTGGGGTCCAAATATAGATACCGATATCATTGAAGATAACAGCTTTACGGGCGGTTACCTTGCCACGAAACATTTAATTGATTGTGGTCATAAAGCGATCGGTCTTATTGCGGGTGAATTAGATAAAACGACTGCAAGAACCCGTTACGAGGGCTTTGTAAAAGCGATGAATGAAGCCAATCTACCAATACATGAAAATTGGATTATGGAAGGTTTCTTCGAGCCTGAAGACGGTTACGAGTGTATGAATAAAATTCTCACACAAGACAACCTACCTACTGCCGTATTCTGTTGTAATGATGTGATGGCATTAGGTGCAATCTCTGCGATTACGGAAAAAGGTTTACGCGTGCCTGATGATATCTCAATTATCGGCTATGATAATATTCACTCATCACGTTTCTATGCACCGCCACTCACAACGATTCACCAATCGAAGTCTCGTCTAGGTGCGCAAGCGGTTAATCTTTTGTTTGAGCGTATTGCCAATAAAGATAACGATAATCACGAAAAACACCGCATTGCGATCCATCCTGAACTCGTCATTCGAAAATCAGTTCGCAACCTTAAATAAACATTAAACTTTTTGACCGCACTTTAAATTTTATCTAAAAAAGCGCGGTCGTTTTTTTACTTATTTTAGCCTTTATTGATTTAATTCAAGTTTTCGACGTATAGCATTTGATCCCGATACATATTTTTGGTTATATCTCTCCTGGTTTTATTTTATTTTTTCTTTATCGGAGTTCATATGACTAATGAGTATCGCACTCTCCGCCATAATATTAATATGTTAGGGCGTTTTCTTGGAGAAACCATTAATGATGCACAAGGCGAAGACATTCTCACCTTAATTGAAAATGTTCGCCAATTGTCCAAACAATCTCGAGCGGGCGATAGCCAAGCACGTAAAACATTGTTGGATACCCTTTCCACCATTT
>JAWHBY010000132.1:0-2081 GCA_032568935.1 Parahaemophilus parainfluenzae | reverse complement strand
GAAGACACATTACGCAGTCAATTCTGCTTTTTAACACAACGTGTTCATGTATTTAGCGATACACTTCGTCAAAATCTGCAATTCGCAAGTGCGGTCAATATTTCAGATGAAAAAATGATCGAGGTGTTAAATCAGGTTGGTTTAGGTAAATTGTTGGAACAAGAGCAAGGTTTAGATATTTGGCTAGGTGATGGCGGCCGTCCACTTTCTGGTGGAGAGCAACGTCGTTTGGGCTTAGCACGTATTTTGCTTAATGATGCGCCAATTTTATTATTAGATGAGCCAACTGAAGGTTTAGATCGCGAAACTGAACGCCAAATTCTGCGTTTGATTCTTGCCCATTCTGAGAATAAAACCTTAATTATGGTAACCCATCGCTTAACGGCGATTGAGCAATTTGATGAACTTTGTGTGATTGATGAAGCGAAGCTAATTGAAAAAGGCACTTATGCAGAATTATTGCAATTAGAAAAAGGGTTCTTCAAACAATTAGTAGAGCGAGTGTAAAATAAAAAAGGATAAGTTGGGTGGAAATCTTCCCAGCTTATTCTCGGCACACAGAAATTCCGACTTTGGCTGCTTTCTTCCGAACCTGACCGAGTAAACCGGACACCGTTGCGAGAGACCGAGAAGATTTCCATTGATATCGCAATGCGATTAGGTGGGCTATTATGCAAGAATTGGCCCTGTATTGCAAAGGTTAATTTATCAATTCGGTGAATTTGACGAGAAAATCAACCGCACTTTTAAGGTAAAACCATGAACTATCTCCAATACTACCCTACCGATGTTGTAAATGGTGAAGGCACCCGTTGTACCCTTTTCGTGAGCGGTTGTACGCATGGTTGCCGTGGTTGCTACAATCAAAAGAGCTGGTCTTTTGATAATGGCATATTATTTGATGAAGCGATGGAACAACAGATCATCAATGATTTAAAAGATACGCGCATTAAACGTCAAGGGCTCACACTTTCCGGTGGGGATCCGATGCATCCTCGTAATGTTGAAGCCTTACTTCCTTTTGTACAGCGTGTAAAAAAAGAATGTCCTGACAAGAATATTTGGGTATGGACGGGTTATAAACTAGATGAACTGGATGATTATCAACGTCAAATGTTGCCTTATATTGACGTGCTCATTGATGGAAAATTTATACAAGAACAGGCTGACCCAAGCTTAGTTTGGCGCGGTTCAGCCAATCAAGTGATTTATCGTTTTAAGGTTTAACCGAATAAGGTCAAGCTATTCTGCCAAGTCGTTTCTTTAATCACTTCAGCATTTTCACTTCTTAAACGGCATAACGCCTCAAAGGTGTGAACTATCCGCTCTGGTCGATTAGGTTGCCCTTGAAAGCCAAACACTGGCATATCAGGTGTATCCGTTTCTAATACCAACGCCTCTAATGGCAACTTCGCAATCGCTTGGCGCGTTTTATTCGCACGCTCATAAGTAATAGTGCCGCCTACACCAATTTTATAGCCTAAATCCACAAATCGTTTTGCTTGATCGTAACTTCCTGAAAAACCATGCACCACACCACATTTTGGCAAATTGGCTTGTTTTAAAAAACGGAATAATTGCTCGTGGGATTTACGACTATGTAAATTGACCGACAGATTGTATTTCTTCGCTAAATAAAGCTGACTTTCTAAAAAGTGCTGTTGCTTTTGCCATAATTCATCAGTCAATAAATTAGGAATTGCACATTCTAAGCCTATTTCTGCTACGGCTGTACAATTTTGATTACGAACAGATAATGCCGCATCCAATATCTCTAAATCATGCTCTTGATGCTCTTTGATATAAAGAGGATGCAACCCAAGCCCACAATAAAGATGCTCAGGGAAAAGTGCGGTCATATTTTGGATCGTTTTAAAATCCGACTCTTTTACTGCCACAATCAAAATTTTCTGCACATCAGCTTGCTTAGCGTTATCCACGAGCTGAGCTAATGGCTCACCTGTGTCATGATGAAGATAATCAAGGTGGGTATGAGTATCGAAGAAAGGCATAGTGTTATTTCACTTAAGAAAAAAGGTGTGTAGATTACGCATCCACACACCGAGTTAATTATTCTACAG
>JAWHBY010000131.1:0-2129 GCA_032568935.1 Parahaemophilus parainfluenzae | reverse complement strand
GTGAATGAATATTTTTGGTGCGATGTATGATAAAACAATGCAATGGTCAAAACATCGCTTTGCCGTGTTTTGGTTATCCTTTGTGAGTTTTATTGAGGCCATTTTCTTCCCCGTTCCACCAGATGTCATGTTGATTCCGATGTCAATGTCAAAACCGAAAAGTGCGTTTCGTTTTGCGCTTTATACGGCTGTCGCTTCGGTTGTCGGCGGAATGATTGGTTATGCTATCGGCTATTATGCTTTTGATTGGGTTCAAGGCTATATTCAACAATGGGGCTACCAAGCCGCTTGGGAACAGGCTATGGCATGGTTTAAAAAATGGGGCATTTTAGTGGTTTTTGTTGCCGGTTTCAGTCCTATTCCTTATAAAGTTTTCACGATTTGTGCGGGTGTGATGCAAATGGCATTTATCCCATTTGTGATTACCGCATTTGTATCGCGTTTTGCTCGTTTTATTTTAGTAGCAAAATTGGCTGCATGGGGCGGAGAAAAATTCGCGGCGAAATTACGTAAATCCATTGAGATCATTGGTTGGAGTGTGGTCACTCTAGCTGTGATTGCGTATCTTATTTTGAAATAACAGGATGACTTTTTTATGAATAGATTACTCTTTATCATCTCAAGTGTATTGCTGATCTCAGCTTGTACGGGAGAACCCAAAAAACAAGATCCTGATGCATTACCTGATGGTATTATGCAGCCAGTAGAAGGAACGGGAGCAATTGCTGGTGGTAGCTTTATGCCGGAAATTGAAAAGAATTCGATGCCAAATCAAATGAAATAAATTTAATGTTAAAGGAAGAATAAATGAAAAAATCGTTTTTATTGCTCCCTGTGAGCATCGCTATTTTAACGGCATGTAGTTCAAATAGCCCTGCGCCAATTGAAAATGTGGATGGCACACTCTCTCCAGGTGTAATGCAACCTGTCGATAATAATTCGAGCGGTACATGGCAGCCAGAAATCCAACAAAATACGATGCCAAGCACAATGGGCAGCAGTGTACCAACGGGAACTCAAACACCACAACCAAGTTTCCAACCAACTTATCAACCGGTACAACAGCCAGCAGCAACTCAACCACAGCCTGCTCCAGCACCAGTTCAACCGCAAACTAAGACGGTAACTAAAACAGTTTCTGATTGTACCAGCTCTGGTGCAATCAACGTGCCGCGTAATCCAAATACGAACGCACCAGATTACAGCCAAATTCAAAAAGGTTCATACAAAGGAAACACCTATAAAGTAAACAAAGGCGACACCATGTTCTTAATCGCTTACTTGACGGGTATGGACGTGAAAGATTTGGCGAGCATGAACAATATGAAAGAGCCTTATAGCTTAAGCGTGGGTCAAACGTTAAAAATTTCAAATTGTTCAACTAAAACGATTACCACGACGGTGCCAGTTAAAACCACAGCGTCTGCTGCACCGGCAGCACCTGCTGAGCCAGAAGTGACTTATACACCAGGTGCGAACGGTACTCAAATTGGTTCTGATGGTACGGTAATTGGTCCAATTAAATCAGGTGTCGCAACAGGTGGCGCATCAACACCAGCGTTTACCAACAATACACCTAGCACACCAGTGACAACGACAACTCAAGTGGAAACCACAAACAATACACCAGTTAATGCGAACGTTGTGGCACCAGTGGCATCTAATGTGGCATGGCAATGGCCAACACAAGGCAACGTGATCCAAGGCTTCTCTAATTCTGATGGTGGTAACAAAGGGATTGATATCAGCGGTTCTCGAGGACAACCGGTTAAAGCGGCGGCAAGCGGTCGTATTGTTTATGCGGGTAATGCATTACGTGGTTACGGTAATTTAATCATCATCAAACATAACGATGATTTCTTAAGCGCTTATGCACACAATGACAAGATTCTCGTGAGCGATCAACAAGAGGTGAAAGCAGGCCAAGAGATTGCGAAAATGGGTAGCACAGGAACCAATGCTGTGAAACTTCACTTCGAGATCCGTTATAAAGGTAAATCTGTTGATCCAGTCAGATACTTACCGAGAAAATAATCTTTTCTCAGAAAAAAGTGCGGTTAAAAATGACCGCACTTTTTGTTATACTCTCACCAATTTTTTCTCAATGCTTAGAATCTAAGGTTAATTCA
>JAWHBY010000130.1:0-2158 GCA_032568935.1 Parahaemophilus parainfluenzae | reverse complement strand
AAAAGCAATGAATGAGCAAGCTTCCGCTATTTTAAAAGAACTTGGTGTGCCAATGGATGTGACAGAAAAAATGTCCGATGTATCGGTGGCAAAAGCTCAGTTGGTTGCGATTGCGACAGCCGTTTCTAATGATGCGAAGGTGATCATTATGGATGAGCCAACAACGGCATTAACTGAAAATGAAGTAGATCAACTTTATCGCATTATTGAGACGGTTAAAGCAAGAGGCATTGCGATTATCTTCATCTCTCACAAATTAGATGAAGTCTTTAGAGTGTCTGATGAGATCACGGTAATTCGCGATGGTCAATATGTGGATACGAAGCCAACAAAAGAAGTGACCAAAGAACAACTCATTTCCATGATGGTTGGCCGTGATATGTCAGAAATGTTCCAACGTGAGCGTTTTGAGTTATCTGATGAGATTGTTTTAGAAATTAAACATTTTACCCGAGAAGGAAAATATCAAGATATTAATTTTGCTGTACGTAAAGGTGAGATCTTTGGAATTGCTGGATTAGTTGGAGCAGGTCGTTCAGAAATTGTAGAAGGCTTATTTGGTTATAAACCTGCGGATAGTGGTGAGATTTATATTAAAGGCGAAAAAGCGATTATTAATAATCCACTAGATGCCATGAAGCATAAAATTGGCTTTGTAACTGAAGACAGAAAATTGACAGGCTTGTTCCTAAATCTGAGCATTACAGACAATATGATCATGCCTGAAATGTCGCCTTATTTAGAGAATTTTCTCGTATCTGTTGCAAGAGCACAAAAAACGGCAAATGAACAAAAAACAAAACTCAAAATAAAAGCGCCAAATGTGGATGTGATTACGAATAATCTGTCTGGAGGTAACCAACAAAAAGTATTGCTTGCTCGTTGGTTATTACTAGAGCCTGAAATTTTGATTTTAGATGAACCAACGAAAGGGATTGACGTAGGGGCTAAAGCTGAGCTCTACAAATTGATGGTTGAGTTATCAAAACAAGGTAAAACGATCATTATGATTACGTCAGATATGTTGGAGCTTTTATCAATGAGTGATCGGGTTATGGTTATGCATGAAGGGCATCAAGTTGGCATCATTCCACATACAGAATTGACTCAAGAGCGAGTACTTGAATTGGCTTCGGGTTAGTGTCTATTAATTAGAATAGTTTATTTATTAAGATTAAAAAAGTGAGAGGTTTATTATGGAAAACGTGACACTGAAGAAAATGATTAATGCGTATGGAATGGTCTTAATTTTAATTCTTCTCTTTTTGGCATTGTCTGTTTCAATAGACGGATTTTTTTCAGCTAGAACAGTATGGAGTATTATCGAACAGGTATCCATGTTTGGTATTATTGCAATTGGCGTAACCTTCATCATCATTACCACAGGTATTGATCTATCATCAGGCTCTGTGGTGGCGCTTACAGCGGTCGTTTCTGCTTCAATTGTGACTGGTAACGATAGTGTATCATCTGCGCTACTGGCTTTTGCCGCATCAATTTTAATTGGTGCTTTATTGGGATTATTTAATGGTGGATTGACAGCGCTTGGAGGCATTCCGCCGTTTATCTCAACTTTAGGTATGATGATTATTGCACGTGGTGCCGCACAGCTTTATTCTGATGGTCGTCCAATTGATGCATCTTCAGAAGCATTTACCTGGATTGCTGATGTGAATATTTTTGGACTTCCAGGGCTGGTTTTGTTGTATATCTTAATTGTGATTGCTTCTCATATTTTACTTAGCCGTTCAACTTTTGGTCGTCATGTTTATGCAGTAGGTGGAAATCTGAATGCAGCTAAAATTTGTGGTATTAACACAAATAGAACATTAATTTGGGTTTATGTTCTAGGTGGAGCATTATCTGGATTAGCAGGCGCTCTACTCGCATCACGAACCTATGCGGGTAACCCATCTTACGGTTTAGCTTGGGAGCTTGATGCTATCGCGGCAGCCGTTATTGGTGGAGTTTCTTTAAGTGGTGGCTTCGGTACTATTCCAATGTGTGTGATTGGGGCTTTAATTATCGGTACCACCAATAAAGGCTTAAATATGTTAGGTGTAGATCCATACTGGCAGCAAATTGTTAAAGGGGCGATTATTGTAATCGCAGTATTACTTGATACTTTAAAACGTCGTAAAAAAGGGTAATGGAGACA
>JAWHBY010000129.1:0-2247 GCA_032568935.1 Parahaemophilus parainfluenzae | reverse complement strand
ATAGTGGGTGGTTTCAGGATGGACTAAGCCAAAACGCAGGGCGAGCCTTTGTTAAGTTTAAAGCACCTGCAACTGGGAAAATACTACTTTTAATAAGAGTTAATCATTTCTCAAGGGATAAAACTCATGCGGCCTACTACGTGTCTCGACCAATGCTCGAGGAGTGCACCGAATACACAACTCAACCTAGCCCTTGGCAAAATGCTGGTGTAACTGCTATTCATGGTGGGTCGATTGTTACCAAATCAATCACCACTCAACAAATGGCGGCTGATAGCATTACGGCCAATGAGATTGCAACAGGTGCGGTAGCTGCGAAACATGTCGCAGCAGGTAGCATTGGAGCAACTCACATTGCTACACGGTCACTTACTGCGGATAAGTTAAATGTAACTAGCTTATCTGCCATTAGCTCTAATATCGGGAGAATTAATGCTGGTGATATTACAGGGACTAATATCCATGGTAACAATATCAACGGTAATAATATCTCAGGTGGCACGATTACAGGTACCACAATAAACGGTACAAATATCAACGGTGGTACGATAAAGGGCGCTAGACTAGAGGGTGTAACTGGTAAATTCACCGGTACACTTGAAGTCAATCAGTTGGTCGGTGGGAATTTGTGTGAGGTGGCTATTATTACAGTTTATAAAACTCTGAGCTTTTATCAAGTGTGGATAAATATAGCTCCCTCACCTGTTAAGCGAATTTTCTTCATCGTTAATTCACACAAAACATTCACGGTTGAGGCTAATCAATCTCACAGGTTTTTATATACAAATCATGAGGAAGATCCACCAGAATTTTTTGAGTTTTCAAGTGGTCGTACCGCTAAAATGTGCATTACAGCATACGCAGTATCAGACACAAGAACAATAACACAAGACTAGGAGTAAACATGACAACATTTAACAAAATCTTAAACCCAATGTACTCAGCTATTGCTACGTACTCAAAACAAGAGGACGGCTCAATTAATGCTAAGTATGTATTAGGTACTGGTGAGGATAGTGACGGCTCCGTGACTAACTTTACACCTATCATCTCTGAGTATAAATGGATTGATGCCGTGGCAGCTAAAGAGCTAATGAGCAAACCATTAACTAAAGACGATATTGGTAAAACGACAGAACAAATTGACCTGGATCGAATTTATGCTTATTTGAAAGAGAATGGTCAAATCGTAATCTAATAGGTCTTAACTAAAACTAACCGCACTTTGAGCAATCATTGTGCGGTTGTTATGACCGCGCTTTAAACTGTAATGATTTTTAATCCAATAATTCCGCAACTTCTTCCATATTCGGGGCATAATAGACATTTTGTAATATCCGAATGTCTTTATGTCCCGATATTTTAGCCAAGGTCATTACATCAACCTTTTTCGCCAATCTTGTCAAAGCCTCTCTTCGGGTGTCATGGAAACGTAAATGCTCACACATTGCCATTTTCTTAATCTTTCTGAAGGCAGCATCAAGCGAACGAGTATCTAATTGAAAACACAAACCAGCGTTCCCAATTTCTTTTTTCAATCTTTCCAAAATAGCCATAGCGTTTCTTGTTAAAGGAACAGTCCGAGAAGTGCCATTTTTCGTCATTGGTAGATAAGCGGTTCGTTTTTCTAAATTCACGTTATCCCAAGTCAATCCACAAATCTCGCCAGCTCTCATTGCGGTTTCAATCGCAAATAACATAGCTGCACAACTTCTTGCTCTGATTGTTTTGAGTGTATCGTTATAACCGCTAACGTAGAGTATTCTTTCTATTTCATCATCGGAGTATCTTTGCGTTCTTGGCTCACTGCCTTTGGGTAACACAAGCCCTATCATCGGATTTTTTTCGATATAATTCCAACGCTCGACTGCTACATTGAAAATATTTCTAATGGTGGATAATTCTCGTCTAATACTTTCACCGCTAACTTCTTTTTCTCTTTCTGCTATCCATTGGTCAAAGTCTTTTCTCGTTACATCACCGATAAACTTGTTGCAAATTGGATGTCTTGCGAATTTGTTCAATCTTAACGTTTCGTGGCGTATTCCTCGTTTAGTTGGTGTAATTTCTCGCAAATAACGCTCTACGACGTCCGCTAAGACGGTTTCTGGTTGTAACCCTTGTTCTTGTAGCTCTAATTTCTTTTCTTCTTCTAAAGCCCATTGAGTAGCCTCTGCCTTTGTTTTACAAGTTTTAGACTTTCTTTGTCCATTTTTGTAAATCTCAACACGCCACTTATCACCACGT
>JAWHBY010000128.1:0-2521 GCA_032568935.1 Parahaemophilus parainfluenzae | reverse complement strand
CAACAGGTTCAGCAGCATTATTTTTTGCTTCCGTTACAGGTGCTGTTTCATTATTTGACGTTAAAGGCTGGTTATTCACCGCGACTGGGATGTCATTCGAATGAGTAACCGGTACCTCTGCTGTTTTTTCTTTTTCAACGTAGGTTTGCACTAAATTATCACGTTCTTCGTTGGATTTTTGATAATTCTGCCACCACCATAACCCTGTCATCCCAACAGCCGCAAGTAAAATAATGGTTGTGAGTGTACCGACCCAGCGACTATGAGAAGAGTATTGGTTAACTGAACGCGTCGCACGTGCATTTTTACCTAAATCATTTTTGTATGCTTCACCAAAGGTCAAATGCGCCCATTCGCTCTCAGGAATACGTAAAAATTTTGTATAACTACGTACATACCCTTTCATAAAAGTTGATGGCACATTTTTTTGGACAAATTCATTATTTTCTAATTTTTCCAAAATACTTGGGCGCAAAGAAATCGCCTTTGCCGCATCTTCCAGAGAAAGATTTAACGCCTCGCGAGCTTGACGAAGTCTATCCCCAAAAGAGAGGTCTGTTTTTTCGGTTTGTTCAAGGATTGTATTCATAGGTATAAAATAAAAAAATAGCAATAAAAAACTAAATGCTAAATTCTAAAGTCGAAAGGGGCTTTTGGCAATGATTATTTGAGTGAGCAGAGTTTTTCCGCTCTAGAAGGATCAACTTGACGCAATTTATCCAATGCCTGTTGATAAACATCGGTTTGTTTTCCAGCAAAAGCACAAAGTGCTATGTTTTCGTAAGTATCGGCTTGATGGTAATAATTCGGCGCAGCGAGTGCCGCATTAAATTGTGAATAAGCTTGTTCAAACTCACCTTGCCCACAGAGAAATGCACCAAAGTTGTTATACACATCGCCTTGCTTATCGTCTAATTTAATCGCTTGCAAATAAGCTTGCTGCGCTTTTTCTGTATCGCCTTGTAATTGATAAAAATGTGCAAATGCAGAATGCACAAGGTAATAGCGTTCATCATGTTCAAGGGCTTTATCTAAATTCAGTTTGGCTTGAACAAAATCATTTTGTTGAAGATAGCCTAATGCCAATTCAACGCGAGCTTTTGCGGCTTGTTGTTTATTAAAATCAACGGAAGACTGAGAGACACAAGCAGAAAAAACAAAAGGAAAAATGACCGCACTTAGAATGTTAATTGGGATTAATTTCATCTTATCACTCCTCTCTCTTATCACTCTTATCCGGGCAGTTTTCCCTTTACAAGTATTGCTATATTTAGCTTAGTTAACAGCTTTCACGTCAATACCTTCACCAAACTTACGCTTCATTGCTGTACGTTTAGTTCGGTCGATGACATCACCCGCCAACTGACCACAAGCGGCATCAATATCATCACCACGGGTTTTACGCACAATCACCGTAAAGCCGTATTCCATTAAGGTTTTTTGGAAACGATCGACTCGACTATTTGAGCTTTTACCATAAGGAGCTTCCGGGAATGGGTTCCATGGGATCAAATTGATTTTACATGGTGTATTTTTTAGTACCTGAGCTAATTGATGCGCATGCTCTGTGCCATCATTCACGTGATCTAATAACACATATTCAATTGTTACTTTGCCATGGTTGGCATTCGATACTTCTAAATATCTATGCACCGAATCCATCAGCATTTTGATGTTGTATTTTTTATTGATTGGCATAATTTCATCACGCAATTCATCATTAGGTGCGTGAAGTGAAATCGCTAATGCCACATCAATCTTATCGCGCAACATATCGAGCGCAGGCACGACACCTGAAGTGGATAAAGTCACGCGTCGTTTAGATAACCCATAAGCAAAATCATCAAGCATAATTTCCATCGCGGGTACAACATTAGCTACATTTAACAATGGTTCCCCCATACCCATCATCACCACATTGGTAATAGGACGTACACCTGTCACACCAAAGTTACCGATAATTTTTGAGGCGCGCCAAACTTGACCAATAATTTCAGACACCGTTAAATTACGGTTAAATCCTTGTTGTGCGGTCGAACAGAAGGTACAAGCTAAGGCACAACCTACTTGAGAGGAGACACAAAGCGTTGCACGATCCGCCTCTGGAATATAGACCGTTTCAACTTGCTGTTCACCAACCTGCATCGCCCATTTGATGGTGCCATCTGCAGAACGTTGTTCAACTGCCACTTCTGGTGCTTTAATTTCCGCGACCGCTTTTAATTTTTCTCGTAATTTCTTATTAATATTGGTCATATTGTCGAAGTTATCTTCGCCAAAATGATAAATCCATTTCACTAATTGATCTGCACGAAATGGTTTCTCGCCTAATTCAGCAAAAAACTCACGCATCTGCTGACGCGTTAAATCCATTAAATTAATCTTTTTTGTATTCGTTTCGGATGAAAGGGGTTGTTCTAACATAAAGCCTCGTTATTACACATTACGGCGATGATGTTACTCAGAATTGAGCAACAAAAAATTCGCATATTAAAAATGAGCCGAGATTTTACAGATTTAC
>JAWHBY010000127.1:0-2702 GCA_032568935.1 Parahaemophilus parainfluenzae | reverse complement strand
GGAAATGAAATTAAATGCGACAGAAGAGATTTTGAGTATGCTAAATAGCAAAGGGCGTAATTTAAGTGATACTTATTTGATTGAGCATACTTTCCATTTTGATGAAGAAGAAAAAATGTTTCCCTTTATGGATGAACTAACGCTTGGAAAAGTGTCTTTTAGTACGTTGAAATATTCAAGCCAAGCCATCCAGACGGAAGAAGATGAACAGCCTTATTTCATGGTGAAATTGGAGCAAGAGCTTTCATTAGACAGTAATGAGATCTTCGAGTGGGTAGAGCGCTTTGAAAAATTAGCTATGGAGTTTTCAGGCGACTATATTGGCTGGGAATGCGATAACTTAATGGATGACCGATCATCATTAAATTAGCCTGATAATTCATTAAATAAGCATCGATTAGATAAAAATAAAGCCCATCAACACGATGGGCTTAAATTCTTTTGGCTACAAATTTAGGATTCGTAAAAGGAGACAAACGAAAGCTAAACCAAAAGAGAAATTTGGCTCCTCCTGCGGGACTCGAACCTGCGACATATGGATTAACAGTCCACCGTTCTACCGACTGAACTAAGGAGGAATAAATTTGGTATCACAAAGAATAGGCGCGCATTTTAATGAGCGACCTGTCGCTTGTCAATACTCAAAATGAAAAAAATTATAAAAAAATTTACAGTTTTTGCTATCCACAAAGCCTGTGGATAACTTTGTGGATTGTTTTTGTTTAAAATGGTCAACCACTGGTGCAGACTGGCTTTGTCTCAAATTGTTCATCTATTAGCCATTCGTTAATATTTGTTTAAATATCAATGTGTTATATAAAGTCCAGCAAAAAAAATAAAATATTTTTCAATTTTGAAGTGTTTAATACTTGACACGCCTAAGTATGTGTAAAACTTGGATTTTTATCGCTCAATTTGGAGTAATAATTATGCTAAAATAGCTGCATTTCTAAAATAGCTAAAAAATTGACCGCACTTATGGCAGAGAAAATTAACACTAAGTCTTTTATCCTTCATTCTGATTTTAAACCTTCCGGTGACCAACCCCAAGCAATCGAAAAATTAGTCGAAAATTTAGAAGATGGTTTAGCGCATCAAACCCTTCTCGGGGTAACAGGATCAGGTAAAACCTTTACCATTGCAAATGTTATTGCGACGTTAAACCGCCCAGCAATGTTGCTTGCCCCAAATAAAACGCTTGCCGCTCAGCTTTATGCGGAAATGAAAGCATTCTTTCCTGAAAACGCAGTGGAGTATTTCGTTTCATACTATGATTATTATCAGCCGGAAGCTTATGTACCGAGTAGTGATACCTTTATTGAGAAAGATGCTTCCATTAATGATCAAATTGAACAGATGCGTCTTTCAGCTACCAAGTCGTTCTTAGAGCGTCGAGATACTATCGTAGTCGCATCTGTTTCGGCGATTTATGGCTTGGGAGACCCTGATAGCTATTTGCAAATGATGTTGCATTTACAACAGGGGGCAATTATCGATCAACGTCAGATTTTAGCGAAGTTAGCAGAATTACAATATACAAGAAATGATCAAGCTTTTCAGCGTGGTACATTCCGTGTGCGCGGCGAAGTGATTGATATTTTCCCTGCAGAATCTGACGATCGTGCGGTACGAATTGAATTATTTGATAATGAAATTGAACGCTTAAGTTTATTTGATCCTTTAACGGGCACAAGTTTTGGCGCGGTTCCGCGTTTTACGGTGTATCCGAAAACCCACTATGTAACACCAAGAGAACGTATTTTAGATGCCATTGAAAAAATCAAAGCGGAGCTTGTGCAACGCCGTGAGTATTTCATCAAAGAGCATAAATTGTTGGAAGAGCAGCGTATTACCCAACGTACACAATTTGATATTGAGATGATGAATGAGCTCGGTTATTGCTCTGGAATCGAAAACTATTCACGCTATCTTTCTGGTCGAAATGAAGGCGAACCGCCTCCGACATTGTTTGATTATATGCCGTCTGATGCGATTTTGATTATTGATGAATCACATGTGACTGTACCGCAAATTGGTGGGATGTATCGTGGTGACCGCTCTCGTAAAGAAACGTTGGTGGAATATGGTTTCCGTTTGCCTTCTGCATTGGATAACCGTCCTTTACGTTTTGAAGAGTTTGAGCGTTTAGCGCCACAAACTATTTATGTTTCAGCGACACCAGGCCCTTATGAATTAGAAAAATCGGGCAGTGAAATAGTCGATCAGGTAGTACGTCCAACAGGCTTACTTGATCCGCAAATTGAAATTCGTCCAGTGTCCATTCAAGTGGATGATTTGCTATCTGAAGCGCGTCAAAGAGCGGATAAAAATGAGCGCGTTTTAGTCACCACGCTAACGAAGAAAATGGCAGAAGATTTAACGGATTATTTAGACGAACATGGAATTCGTGTACGTTATTTGCATTCTGATATTGATACCGTTGAGCGTGTAGAGATTATTCGTGATTTACGTTTAGGCGAATTTGATGTATTGGTTGGTATCAACTTGTTACGTGAGGGCTTGGATATTCCAGAAGTTTCTCTTGTGGCGATTTTAGATGCAGATAAAGAAGGTTTCTTGCGTTCTGAACGTTCCTTAATCCAAACCATCGGTCGAGCTGCTCGAAACTTAAATGGTAAAGCAATTTTGTATGCTGATAGTATTACTAAATCTATGGAAAAAGCCATTACCGAAACGAATCG
>JAWHBY010000126.1:0-2725 GCA_032568935.1 Parahaemophilus parainfluenzae | reverse complement strand
CTATGCGTGAAAAAATCCGTGAATTACAACAAAGTTTAGGTATTACCTCACTTTATGTGACTCATGACCAAACGGAAGCATTTGCGGTATCCGATGAAGTTATTGTGATGAATAAAGGTAAAATTATGCAAAAAGCGCCAGCAAAAGAGCTTTATTTGCGTCCAAATTCTTTATTCCTTGCAAACTTCATGGGCGAATCAAGCATCTTTGAAGGTAAATTAGAAAATAATACCATTGACGTGAATGGTTATAAATTACCATTAAGCAATGCGGCGCAATTCAATTTACCGGATGGTGAATGCTTGGTGGGCGTTCGTCCTGAAGCGATTTACCTAAAAGCAGAAGGCGAGGCAGCACAACAATGTGAAATCAAGAGTGCAGTCTATATGGGTAACCACTGGGAAGTGGTGGCAATTTGGGCAGGCAAAGAATTGCTCATTAATACTAAACCAGAAGACTTTAATGCTGATCTCAAACAAGCTTATGTGAATTTCTCTGAACAAGGTATTTTCTTGCTGAAGAAAGAGAAATAATATCAATTTAAAGGCGTATGGAAGCATACGTCTTTTCTTTTAAAATCCGTTCAAAATTGACCGCACTTTTCCGCTCATTTTTACTTTATCTAACACAGCTGTATAATGTCTCGCTTTTGAATATAAACGATAGAAGGGGGAAAGCTCATGATTAAAACCGATACCTTACCGCAATTTTTGCGTAACAAAGTGGCGGAAAACGATGCTTTTGGTCTCGTAGAGGGCTTGTGCCAATTATTACGTAGCAGCCCCACAGAAAAAATTTCTCCGACCTTGCATTTATTTAAGTTTATCTTAAAGAACGATAAAGAATTAGGCTGTTCTGTCTCGAAATTATTATGCGGTTGGTTATGTAGTTTACGTCTTTATCCCTTGTTTATTAGCAGCGGGATTCTTACGCGTGGCGGTTTTGGACAAGAAATGAAAACGCGTATTTATGAGCGTTTCAATCCGTCTTTTAAAGATATTAATGATTTACGTGATATTTTCTATTTATTGTTTAGCGATAAAAATGATGCGCGTTGGATTGATGCCGTTCCCTTAAAAACGTGGCGAGGTGTATTTGGTATTTTAACCCGTTATACAGAACAAAAAGATCGTGAACGTTTAAGAAACCATATTGAAAGTGAAGGATTATTTGCCATTGAAATGCTTTCAATTTGGATTGCGGCTGAAGATATGGATCCTGAGTTGATGCGAATGGAGCCCTCTCTGTTGAATGCTGATTCACCTTTTGTGGCATTGCATCATGAAGTGGTTGATTGGGTAGAGGCGCGTCGCCAATCAACGGCTTTTGATGATAGCCATTTACAGGTAATGTTTGATCAATGTAAGGAATTGATTATTGGCTTACAGAAACGTGGGGCGGTAGTGGGATCATCCTTAAATACGGCGTATTTATTGGAACGTCTTTCCCAGACTTTAGAACGGTTAGAAACCTTGATGGCGATTTTTGTTTCAAATCGCTATTTACCGCGTCGAATTTTATTATTAACTGGTTGTTTTGCTCGTGCAGCAGCAGAACGACATAGTATTTCGAGACTATGGAAACAAAGCTCAGGATTAATGGCTCGTAGTGTTACGCAGAATGCAGGCGATCATGGTGAGCATTACATTACTCGAGATAAAAAAGAGTATTGGGCAATGTTTTATTCTGCCGCAGGTGGTGGTGTATTAATTGCATTGATGGCGCTATTTAAAACCTACCTAGGCAGTATAATTGATGACAAAGTCTGGAAAGGCATTGCAGAAGGCTTAAATTACGGCTTAGGTTTCATGGTGATCTTTATGCTGCATTTCACGGTTGCAACCAAACAGCCAGCTATGACTGCAGCCCGTTTTGCTGAGGCTGTTGAGAAAACGCCTCAAGGGAAAACCGTCAATATGAAATTAGCCCAATTATTAGTGGATGTATTTCGTTCTCAAAGTATTGCTGTGCTAGGTAATGTGCTCATTGCGATGGGCTTAGCCGCATTGATTGCGTTTGGTTACCAATATAAAACAGGTGAGCCGTTGATGAATGCTGATCAAATCGCTTATCAGTTGCATAGCATTGATCCTTTTGCGGGAACCTTATGGTTTGCAGCCATTGCAGGTGTATGGTTATTTTGCTCAGGGATTATTTCGGGCTATTTTGATAACAGAAGCAATTATTTGAATATGCGCATGCGTTTAACCCAACATCCGTTATTGAAAAAATTAATGTCTGAGAAGACTCGCGTTAAATTTGCTAATTATATGCATGAGAATTATGGCTCGCTAATTGGTAACCTTTGCTTTGGCATGCTACTTGGGATTACCGGTGTGGTGGGGTACTTAACGCATCTTCCGTTAGATATTCGTCATGTGGCATTTTCATCGGCGAATGTAGGCTATATTGCCGTGAGCGGACATTTCACCTATTCATTGCTTTTACAATGCATTGCTTTTGTATTGTTGATTGGTTTAGTGAATTTAATTGTCAGTTTTTCATTAACGCTTTGGGTGGCATTGCGTTCTTTGAATGCGGAAATTGATAGCTGGTGGCTAATTTGGCATGAAGTTTGTCAAATTGTGAAAAAACGTCCATTAAGCTTATTTCTTCCTGTTCAATTAGATAAATAATCGGCTTAAGTGCGGTCAAAAATATCAACGTTTTTGACCGCACTTTCTTTTCGACAAATTTAATTTGCGTTATCATGTTGCTCATCTAA
>JAWHBY010000125.1:0-2865 GCA_032568935.1 Parahaemophilus parainfluenzae | reverse complement strand
TAGATGACTTCGGTGGTTGATTTTAGTTAATCAAAACATCATGAAAACTGACCGCACTTTGTGATGAAGTGCGGTCAAAATTTAAGGTGTTTTTAGAAAATTTTCTATGATTACAGGTAAATTTTGTTTAGTTTGCTAGTAGTTCACAGATTTAGGAAATCCAGATGAAAAAATTAATAAGCGGTATCGTGGCGGTGGCAATGGCATTAAGTCTTGCAGCCTGTGAAAAAGAAACAAAAGTTATCTCATTAAGTGGTAAAACAATGGGAACAACTTATCATGTTAAATACCTTGATGAAGGCTCAATGAAAGCAACATCTGAAAAGACGCATGAAGAAATTGAAGCTATCTTAAAAGATGTGAACGCGAAAATGTCCACTTACAAAAAAGATTCGGAATTGAGTCGTTTCAATCAAAATACCCAAGTGAATACACCGATTGAGATTTCAGCAGATTTTGCCAAAGTATTGGCCGAAGCGATTCGTTTAAATAAAGTGACTGAAGGTGCATTGGATGTAACTGTTGGCCCTGTCGTTAATTTATGGGGATTTGGCCCGGAAAAACGTCCAGAAAAACAACCTACACCAGAACAATTAGCTGAACGCCAAGCTTGGGTTGGTATTGATAAAATTGCCCTCGATATGAGTGCTGCCAAACCGACATTAAGCAAAGCACTTCCTCAAGTTTATGTCGATTTGTCCTCGATTGCTAAAGGCTTTGGCGTTGATCTGGTCTCTGAAAAGTTAGAACAATTAAATGCTCAGAATTACATGGTTGAAATCGGCGGAGAAATTCGTGCGAAAGGAAAAAATATTGAAGGCAAACCTTGGCAGATCGCAATTGAAAAACCAACTACAACAGGTGAAAGAGCGGTTGAAGCTGTCATTGGATTAGACAATATGGGAATGGCAAGTTCTGGCGATTATCGAATTTACTTTGAAGAAAATGGTAAACGCTTTGCTCATGAAATTGATCCGAAAACAGGTTATCCAATTCAGCATCATTTAGCTTCAATTACGGTACTTGCACCAACTTCAATGACTGCAGATGGCTTATCAACAGGGTTATTTGTGCTTGGTGAAGACAAGGCGTTAGAAGTGGCTGAGAAAAATAATCTTGCCGTTTATTTAATCATTAAAACAGATAATGGTTTTGTGACAAAATCATCCTCTGCTTTCAAAAAATTAACAGAAACAAAAGAATAGTTATGCAAACTTTATTTTTTACTTTAATCGCTTTCGTCGCAATTATATTGTTGATGTCTATCGGATTTATTATCAAAAAACAAAGTTTAAAAGGCAGCTGCGGTGGTTTATCTACCCTTGGTATTGCCAAAGCTTGTGATTGTGATAAACCTTGCGACACGCTTCAATCAAAATTAGATGCGGGCGATGAACAAGCGAAAGTTGAATATGAGCAAAAATTTGCGAAAAAAGATGGTGATTCGCAATTTTATGAAGTGAAATAACTTGCATCAAAAATGACCGCACTTTATGTGCAAAATTATTTTGCCGTTTTCTCATTCAATGACCAATGTGCTTCGTCTTAACCGAAGTTACGGGAGAACTATGTTAATTTCAAATACTTATAATCAATACTTTCCTCAATTGACGCAAGAACAGCTTGCGAGAAATGCAACAAAAAAAGTCATTTGTGGTATGTCTGGCGGAGTGGATTCTTCTGTGTCAGCTTTTATTCTTCAACAGCAAGGCTATCAGGTGGAAGGCCTGTTTATGAAAAACTGGGAAGAAGATGATGATACGGATTACTGCACTGCAGCAGCTGATCTTGCAGATGCTCAGGCTGTATGTGATAAGTTGGGGATTAAACTACATAAAATTAATTTTGCTGCAGAATATTGGGATAATGTATTTGAGCATTTTTTAACTGAATATAAAGCAGGGCGCACGCCGAACCCAGATATTTTGTGTAATAAAGAAATTAAATTTAAAGCATTTTTAGAATATGCAGCTGAAGATCTTGGTGCTCATTACATTGCAACAGGGCATTATGTACGTAGGGCTGGTGATGATGAAAATGCAAAATTATTACGTGGTTTAGATGCTAATAAAGATCAAAGTTATTTTCTTTATACCTTAAGCCATAAACAAGTGGGACAAAGTTTATTCCCCGTTGGTGAAATTGAGAAGCCCATTGTTCGCGCTATTGCTGAAGAGCTTGGCTTAATTACGGCGAAGAAAAAAGACTCTACCGGTATTTGTTTTATTGGTGAGCGTAAATTTAAGGATTTCTTAGCTCGTTACTTACCGGCTCAACCTGGTGATATTCGTACTGTTGATGGTGAAATTATTGGTCGCCATGATGGTTTGATGTATCACACGTTGGGACAGCGTAAAGGGTTAGGCATTGGTGGTTTAAAAAATGCGGGTGATGAGGCTTGGTATGTGGTAGATAAGGATGTTGAAAATAATGAGCTTATTGTCGCTCAGGGGCATGACCATCCTCGTTTATTTTCAAAAGGTTTGATTGCTAGCCAATTACATTGGGTTGATCGCGAGCCAATTCGTGAATTAGTACGTTGCACGGTTAAAACACGTTATCGCCAACAAGATATTCCTTGTGTGATTGAACCGATTGATGATGAAACTATTCGAGTGATTTTCGATGAACCTCAATCAGCCGTCACACCAGGACAATCTGCCGTATTTTACCTTGGTGAAATTTGTTTGGGCGGTGGGATTATCGAAGAACGGATTAAATAACCTAACAAAAAAGGCTTGGGATCCCAAGCCTTTTTCTTTGCGAAATTATTCGCCCAAACGCTCTTTAATACGAGCTGATTTACCTGAACGTTCACGTAAGTAGTAAAGTTTAGCTTTACGTACTGCACCTTTACGTTTAACA
>JAWHBY010000124.1:0-3094 GCA_032568935.1 Parahaemophilus parainfluenzae | reverse complement strand
CATATTAGTGGTTCAGGCTATCGTTTCTTAACAGATGTTTTAATTCGTTTAAATGAAACAAATCCACAAGTGGCTGCGCGTTTAATTGAGCCATTAATTCGTTTCTCACGTTTTGATGCGCAACGTCAAACGTTAATGAAACGCGCCTTAGAACGATTAAGTGCTGTTGAAGATCTCTCAAAAGATTTATTTGAGAAGATTGAAAAAGCCTTGCAATAATCTCTGAACAGATACCTCATAAATTCAATACGGGATGTCTAAGACATTCCGTATTTTTTTCAAATTTGTTAACTATATCAATCTTTTCTTTTATTGCCTTTGATAGAATGATCAATGGCATTTCGCCATATTAGTTAATAAGGATTTTATATGAAAACATACAAAACATCAGTGCTGGTCAGTATGATGCTTGGCATTTTTTCAACAACAGCATTTTCAGCCACTGTGCCTGCTGGTACAACACTTTCTGAAACACAGATTTTTCGTCAAAATACACATAGTGATCCCGGATCACTTGATCCTCAATTGGTGCAAGAAAATACAGCTGCACAAATTGCGATTGATTTATTTGAAGGATTAATTTGGTTAGATGAAAATGGACAAGTACAGCCAGCGCAGGCAGAGAAATGGACAGTCTCTGACGATGGTAAGATTTATACTTTTTCATTACGTGATGCAAAATGGGCAGATGGTACACCGGTAACGGCTCAAGATTTCGTGCTAGGTTGGCAACGAGCAGTTGATCCTAAGTTTGGTAGTCCAAATGCCAGTTATTTGTCTAAAGCACATATTTTAAATGCAGAAGATGTGATGCAAGGTAAACAGCCTATAAGTGCGTTAGGTATTAAGGCAATTAATGATAAACAACTTGAAATTAAACTAACCCAAGCCACACCTTACTTCTTACAGCTACTCGCATATCCTACAACATTTCCTGTTCCCCATCATAAATTAGCGCAATTTGGCGATAAATGGGCTACCCCTCAAAATATCGTGAGTAATGGTGCTTATAAATTAAAACAATGGATAATTAACGAGAAAACTACGGCAGAACGTAACCCATTCTATTGGAATGATAAAAAGACGCTCATTAATACTTCAGAATATTTATTTCAAGAAAGTTTGGCTTCAGCCTATCAACGTTACCAAGCTAAAGAATTGGATTTAACCTGGATACCAGTGGAGCAAATACCACACATTCAGAAAAATACGCCAAGCGCGTTACTTGTGGTCCCGAGACTAACGACTGAATTCTACACGTTTAATGTGTCGAAACCACCATTTGATAACGAAAAGGTTCGCAAAGCGCTATATCTTACATTAGACCGACCATTAATAGCTGAACATATTATTGGGTTGCGTAAACCTGCAGCGACATTGACACCTCCAGACGTTGATGGTTTTACTGCACCGAACATTGCTGAATTAAATCAACCGTTAACAGATAGAGTTAAACAAGCTAAAAAATTATTAAATGATGCTGGATATAACGAAAAACATCCGCTCCAGTTTGAGATTTTTTATAACAAATATGCGACACATGAAAAAGTTGCGTTAGCGTTAGCTTCAGAATGGAAAAAACAATTAGGTGCAGATGTGAAATTACGTACGATGGAATGGAAAACCTATTTAGGCGAACGCAATATGGGAAATTTCCAATTGTCTCGTATGTCAATTGATGCGGAATATAATGAGCCATCAGCATTTCTTAATTCATTAGTTTCAACATCTCCCGAAAATGTGGGGCTGTGGAAGAATGAGAAATTTGATCAAATCATGAAAGAAGCACAAAGTACTTTAAATGATAAGACGCGTGCTGAATTATATCGTCAAGCAGAGCTGATTATTGCGGAAGAGGCGCCTCTAATCCCGATATTCTATTCACCGTTGATCAAAGTAATTAATCCAGCAGTAGGTGGATTCCCAATGCATAATCCACAGGATTATGTTTATACCAAGGAGCTTTACATTCGCAAGTAGAGTTATCTAAGTACCTTTCGTTGCATGTATTTTACTTTCATTTTAAAATGCAACATAACTTTTCAACAAAAGTGCGGTAAAATTAACCGCACTTTCCATTTACAGTGAGCTATCCTGAGAGATAAACGAGTATGTATTCTTTGATCCGTAAAGCCATCTTTTCCCTTGACCCTGAAACCGCCCATGATTTAGTGATTAAATCATTGCACTTAGCGGGTAAATCGCCTTGCCAATTTTTATTAAAGCAGCTTTTGGCTTGTCCACAAGGTACGCCTAAGCAAGTAATGGGCATTACCTTTAAAAATCCTATTGGGTTAGCAGCGGGCGCAGATAAAAATGCCGAAGCCATTGATGGATTTGGTGCGATGGGATTTGGTTTTATTGAAGTAGGAACGGTTACGCCTTTAGCGCAAGAGGGAAATGCGAAACCTCGTCAATTCCGTTTAGTGGAAGCAGAAGGGATTATTAACCGTAACGGATTCAATAATTATGGTATTGATTATGCGATTGAGAATGTTAAAAAGGCAAAATTTGATGGCGTAATTGGGATTAATATTGGCAAAAATAAAGTCACACCGATTGAAAAGGGTAAAGATGATTACTTATTTTGCTTAAACAAAGCTTATAACTATGCGGATTATATTACGGTAAATATTTCATCACCGAATACTCCAGATTTACGCCAATTACAGTATGGTGATTACTTTGATGATTTATTGCAAAGTATAAAACAGCGTCAAAAAGTATTAGCTGAGCAATATAACAAATATGTACCGATTGCAGTAAAAATCGCACCTGATTTATCCGAGAGCGAGCTGGTTCAAATTGCAGATACCTTACTTCGTCATCAAATGGATGGGGTAATTGCGACTAATACGACGATTTCACGTGACAACGTCGCAGGTTTGAAAAATGCTGAGCAACAAGGTGGCTTAAGTGGAAAACCGTTACAGCATAAAAGCACAGAAATTATTCGAAGATTGCATCAAGAGCTGAAAGGGCAAATTTCGATTATTGGTAGTGGTGGTATTGATGGTGTACAAAATGCACAAGAGAAGATTGCAGCAGGTGCTGAATTGTTACAAGTTTATTCGGGTTTGATTTATCACGGTCC
>JAWHBY010000123.1:0-3119 GCA_032568935.1 Parahaemophilus parainfluenzae | reverse complement strand
AATTCTTAATCGCAAATGGTTTTGACTACAAAATGTCGGTAGAAAAAGCGTATTCAACTGACTCTAATATGTTAGGTGCGACACACGAAGCGAAAGACTTAGAAGAATTAAGCACTGGTATTAAAATTGTGAAACCAATTATGGGCGTGGCATTTTGGGATGAAAATGTTCAAGTGAAACCAGAAGTGGTAACTGTTCGCTTTGAAGAAGGTGTGCCGGTTGAATTAAATGGTAAAACATTTGGTAACGTGGTGGATCTTTTCTTAGAAGCAAATCGCATTGGTGGTCGTCATGGTTTAGGCATGTCAGACCAAATTGAAAACCGTATTATCGAAGCCAAATCACGCGGTATTTATGAAGCACCGGGAATGGCATTATTCCATATCGCTTATGAACGTTTAGTCACCGGTATTCACAATGAAGATACTATTGAACAATATCGTATCAATGGTTTACGTTTAGGCCGTTTGTTATACCAAGGTCGTTGGTTTGATCCACAAGCGTTAATGTTACGTGAAACAGCACAACGTTGGGTCGCTCGTGCGGTGACTGGTGAAGTGACATTAGAACTTCGTCGTGGTAATGACTATTCCATCTTAAATACTGAATCACCAAACTTAACTTATGCGGCTGAACGTTTAAGTATGGAAAAAGTGGAAAATGCACCATTTGATCCGATCGATCGTATTGGTCAATTAACTATGCGTAATTTAGACGTAGCAGATACGCGCGGAAAATTAAGTATCTATTCTCAAGTAGGCCTCTTAACTACAGGGAAAGATTCCGTTTTACCACAATTAGGTAAAAAATAATTCTCTCCTTTAAATGTAAAAAAGTGCGGTTGATTTTGACTGCACTTTTGCTTTTCTAAATATTCATTTCTTGAAATAGATTTAATTTATCCGGCACGAGATAAACATGATCACCTATTTTATACTGCGCATTGAGATAGTTTTCTTTGGTAAGAATCACCTCAATCGGTTGTTCTGTTTGCGAGCTTTCCACTTCAATTCTCACGATAAAACCAATAGCATTAATATGACGAATCGTACCACTCGCTAAGGCATTATGAGATTCGCGTGAAAGCGTCAGTTCGTAAGGGCGAATATAAGCCGTTGCAGATTGGTTATTGACTGCATGAGTCGCATTGCTATGTGTTTGTAAATTATGAGCAAATTCACCAATGACTAAATTGCCTTGATCAATGTGTCCGTGGAACACATTAACATCTCCCACAAATTGTGTGACGAAAGGGGTTTGTGGTGCATGATAGATTTGGCTAGGCTCATCAATTTGCTCCACTTGACCTTTATTCATCACCACAATGCGATCAGACATATCTAATGCTTCATCTTGATCATGGGTAACGAAAATACTGGTCACATTGAGTTCATGTTGCAATTCCCGTAGCCAACGACGTAATTCTTTACGAACTTGAGCATCCAATGCACCAAAGGGTTCATCAAGTAGTAAGACTTTCGGTTGAACAGCAAGGGACCGAGCTAAGGCTATCCGTTGTTTTTGTCCACCAGAAAGTTGATTAGGATAGCGATCGGCTAGCCATTCAAGTTTTACTAGCTTTAAAAGTGCGGTGACTTTTTCGCGAGTTTCTTCTGCAGAGGGTCGTTCTCTACGAGGTTTCACCGTTAAGCCAAAAGCGACATTGTCAAAGACGGTCATATTTTGAAACAGTGCATAATGCTGAAACACAAAGCCAACACCGCGTTCAGCAGCCGAAAGTTGAGTCACCTCTTTTTCACCAAACCAAATGTGTCCATTATCAGCAAATTCTAATCCAGCAATGATCCGTAATAGCGTTGTTTTTCCACAACCACTTGGTCCAAGCAAGGCGGTTAGCTGATTTTCCGGAAAGCTGAGATTGATATCTTTCAACGCATGAAACTGTCCAAAGTGTTTGTTTAGTTGCTGGATTTTGATTGTCATGTATTGTGCTCCTGTTGTTATTCTTGGATTTTTTTCTTTTCCACATATCTCACTACGTTTTGCAATCCCAGTGTTCCCACTGCGATTAATGCCAATAAACTGGCGCAAGCAAATGCGGCAACAAATTGATATTCGTTGTAACTAATTTCTACATAAAGCGGAATTGTATTAGTCAAACCGCGAATATGACCAGATACAACACTTACGGCACCGAATTCACCCATTGCACGAGCGTTACTTAAAATCACCCCATAAATTAATGCCCATTTTATTTTTGGTAGCGTTACGTGCCAGAAAAGTTGCCAAGTGGATGCACCTAAGATTAACGCAGCTTGTTCCTCACTTGTTCCTTGGGCTGACATGGTTGGAATTAATGATTTTGCAATAAGTGGAAAGGTGACGAATAAAGTCACGATAACAATGCTTGGCGTA
This sequence comes from Parahaemophilus parainfluenzae, assembly GCA_032568935.1. Lineage (GTDB taxonomy): Bacteria > Pseudomonadota > Gammaproteobacteria > Enterobacterales > Pasteurellaceae > Haemophilus_D > Haemophilus_D parainfluenzae_AE. Next base: position 743 of record JAWHBY010000123.1, on the reverse strand, counting down.
GCAAACATAAAACGAATATGGTGTTCAGCAAGCCATGCGCCCCAAAGTCCATCTAACCCAAACAGCAGTAAGAACATTAATCCTACAACCACTGGTGAAATGGAAAAGGGGAGGTCGAGTAGTGCGGTTAATAAGCTTTTCACCTTAAAGTCAAAATAAGCAATAGCCCAAGCCATAACCACACCGATAAAAATGTTAATAGGTAATACAATTAACGAGACTTTGATCGTAAGCCAAATAGCCGCTAAGGCTTCTGGTTCTTTTAATGCAGCAAAAAATAGCTCAATCCCTTGTTCAAGGGCTGAATAGAATACGGTAAATAATGGGAGCAATAAGATGATCGTAAAAAAACTGAGTGCGGTCAGAATTAATATCCATTTTTGCCATGATTGGGTTTTCATAAATACCTCTTATCGAATTGGACTAATGCGTTTGGCAACAGACCATTGCGCTAAGTTAATGAATAAAATCAACAGAAATGAAATGGCAAGCATTAATAATGCAACCACAGATGCGCCTTGCACGTCATACAAATCAAGTTTTGACATAATAATCAATGGTGCAATTTCTGAGACGAGTGGCACATTACCCGCAATAAAAATGACTGAGCCATATTCACCAAGCGATCGCGCAAATCCCATACCTGCACCGCCTATTAATGCAGGCAATACCGCTGGGATAATGACTTTTCGCAACGTTGTTAATCTAGATGCACCTAAAATTTGAGCCGCTTCTTCATAGCT
>JAWHBY010000122.1:0-3314 GCA_032568935.1 Parahaemophilus parainfluenzae | reverse complement strand
TGCCTGATAGGATCATATCTGAAAATACTTATTATAAAAATTGATTACTCATCATTGAAAAAACAGAAGATGAGTAATCCATTTTTATCATAAGTATTTTCAGATATGATCCTATCAGGCATACCTTTCGCTTTATACTTATGGATTACTGTCAATGAATTATCAGCATTCGTGTGATAAAGATATTCGACAGCATCATTATCACCTTCTATAAAAGATTTAATCAAACGTCCTTTTTCATCATACACAAAGTTTTGTATCTGAGCGAAATTCCCTAAGGTTTCTTCTTTAGTTTTAAATCCCCGCAGATTAAAAAAAGTAATCTTATGCTCCAAAATCGAAGAATCCTTGGGATCGATCAATTTCATTTCCCATTTTTTTACAGGACCTTTCAAATTTAACAAGGCTAAGTCTGTTTTTATCTGTGCCAAAATAACCGTAGAGAATAAGGTCAGGATACATCCGAATATAATACGTCGCATAAAAAAACTCCAATTAGCAAAATAATTAAAAAGTGCGGTCAGAAAAACTGTTGAATTTCTGACCGCACTTTATTGAATATTGATTAAATACGTTCTTCAATAATGCCGCCGCCTAAGCAAACTTCATCTAGGTAAAATACGGCTGATTGGCCTGGTGTGACCGCAGCTTGTGGTTCATCAAAAATCACTCGGATGCAATCGTCATCAATTGGCTCAACCAAACAAGCTATGTCCATTTGGCGATAGCGAGTTTTCACCGTACAACGGAACGCTTCACGTACTGGTTCACGATTTACCCAGTGGAGCTGTTTAGCAATTAAGCCTTTAGAGAACAAGCGTGGATGGTCATGTCCTTGCGCAACAATCAATTCATTGTTTTCGACATCTTTATCCACCACATACCAAGCTTCATCACCAGCATTTTTTAATCCACCGATACCCAGCCCTTTACGCTGTCCTAGAGTGTGGTACATCAAGCCTTCATGACGGCCAATAATCTCGCCATCTACCGTACGGATATCGCCCGGTTGTGCAGGCAAATAACGCGCTAAGAAATCCTTAAACTTACGCTCACCGATAAAACAAATTCCTGTAGAGTCTTTTTTCTTTGCGGTAATTAAACCTAAATCTTCAGCAATAGCACGTACGATCGGCTTTTCAATTTCGCCTACAGGGAAAAGGCTTTGACCAACCTGATTTTTACTCAACGTGTAAAGGAAATAGCTTTGAGCTTTGTTACTATCTAAACCACGCAATAATTCAACCTGATCATCGGCCCCACGACGACGCACATAATGTCCAGTAGCAATATAATTAGCACCTAAATCTTCTGCCGCATATTCCAAGAACGCTTTAAATTTAATTTCTTTATTGCACAGAATATCGGGGTTTGGCGTACGACCAGCTTTGTATTCTGTTAAGAAATGTTCAAACACGTTATCCCAATATTCCGCGGCAAAATTAATTTTATGCAGCTTAATGCCTAGTTTGTCGCATACTGCCTGCGCATCAGCAAGATCCGCTGCGGCTGTACAATAATCGGTATCGTCATCTTCTTCCCAGTTTTTCATAAAAAGGCCTTCCACTTGGTAGCCTTGCTGTTGAAGAATAAACGCAGAAACGGAGGAGTCTACCCCACCAGACATACCACAAATGACTTTTTTAGTGGCATTTTCGGCAAGTTGTTCTGCACTCAAGGGTGCGAAATGTTGATTATAAGTATTTGAAGTTAACATAAGTCTCCCGTAACTTCGGTTAAGGCGAAGCACATTGGTGATAATGATTGAAACATAGCGGAATGACTTCCGCCCCATAAATTAAGGTTATTGCACAAAGTGCGGTTGATTTTGAGTGAATTATTTCACTTCATAAAATTGCGAATCATCGTCTTTCTTCGCAAATTTTTGTTCGTATTCAGCTTTGGCATTTTCATCGCCAGCATCTAATTTTTCTTGTAAAGTGTCGCAAGGTTTATCGCAGTCACAGGCTTTGGCGATACCGAGTGATGAAAGTCCGCCACAGCTGCCCTTTAAGCTTTGTTTTTTAAAGATAAAGCCCACAGACATTAATACAATAATGGCCACAAAAGCGATTAGGGTAAAAAATAAAGTTTGCATGATTATTCCTTATTTGCGAGTAATTTTTGGAAGGCTGAGGACATTTTCGTTTCAAAGCCTTGTTCGGTTTTCATAATTAAATAAACCGGAATATTCTCTTTCTCGGCCACTTCAAGTGCTTTATTTTCACCGAGTACAAATAAACCTGTAGATAAACCATCAGCCGTCATTGAACTTGGTGCAAGCACGGTAATTGAGGCCAAATGATGCTGAATTGGATAGCCTGTTTTCGGGTCAATTTCATGTGCAAAACGTTGGCCATTTTCCTCAAAATAAATACGGTAATCACCTGAAGTTGCCATCGCCATATTATTTAAACCAATAACTTCTTGAACTGCTCTTTCACCCGTATTATTCGGTTTTTCAATAGCAATTTGCCAAGCTTTATTTTCGGCATTGTTACCTTTTGCACGGATTTCTCCGCCAATTTCCACCATATAGTTCTGTACGTGATTTTGCTCTAAGACATCCGCGACTTGATCCACACCAAAACCTTTAGCGATAGATGATAAATCAATATAAACCTGTGGCAAGGCTTTACTTAATGTTGGGGTTTTATCGCTCATATCAAGGTGAATCTTATCAATCCCCACCCAACTTTGACGTTCAGCAAGTTGCTCTGGGGTTGGCTTACGTTCTGGGCGTTTTTCTGGCCCAAAACCCCATAAATTTACTACAGGCCCTACTGTCACATCTAATGAACCCTCAGTAACCTTATTTAAACGGATTGCTTCTTGTAATACTTTGGCAAAATCCGCAGAGATTTCAATTGGCGTATTCACTTGTGTATTTTGATTAAAGCGACTTAATTCGGAATCTTTAATGTAAGTGGACATTTTCTGATTCACATCTTTTAAAACCACTTCAATCTGCTCATGTGTTTTTTCAGCATTTTCTTTAACTGAACCGTCATCAATATAGCGGATATGGTAAGTGGTTCCCATGGTTTTGCCGCTAAGTGAAATAATTTCGGGATCTTTTTTACAAGCACTTAATGAACAAGCCAAGGCAATTGTAATCAATCCGCTTAATATTTTTTTCATCTATTCCTTCCTAAATATATGAATTACAGGCAAACCGACGCGTCTATCAGCTTGCCTGTAATCCATCTTAAATATTGACCGCACTTCATCACAAAGTGCGGTCAGTTTTCATGATGTTTTGATTAACTAAAATCAACCACCGAAGTCATCTAATAAGATGTTTTCATCTTCAA
>JAWHBY010000121.1:0-3347 GCA_032568935.1 Parahaemophilus parainfluenzae | reverse complement strand
AATGAAATACAATGAAGAGCACGGCATTGTTCCACAGGCATTGAACAAGAAAGTGGGTGAGTTGTTAGATATTGGCCAAGGTGCAAATCAAAAAGCCAAATCGAAACAGCGTGGTAAAACGGCGGCTGAACAGACCGCACTTTACAATGCACCTAAATCCGCGAAAGAATTCCAACAACAAATTAAGAAATTGGAACAACAAATGTATAAATTTGCTCAAGATCTCGAATTTGAAAAAGCCGCGGCAGTGCGCGATCAGCTTCATCAATTGAGAGAGCAGTTTATGATATCGGAATAAAGAAACAGAGCGGTCAAATTGACCGCTCTTTTTTATTTTATTGCACTAATAAGTAGAAGTTGTTTTTACCACGTAAGATATTGAGTGCAACAGCAGATGGTTTTTCATCTAGTGCTTTGCGTAAGTCTTGCGTACTTTCAATTGGCTGACGGTTGATGCCGATGATGATATCACCTGATTTTAAACCGCGTTGTGCTGCCATTGAATTTGGCTGTACTTTACTAATTTCCACACCTTTAACACCTTTTGCATCGTAGTTGTTTAAGGTTGCACCATCTAGTGCTGGAAGTTCTGTTTTACTTGCAGTTTGAGAGCCATCGTCTGCTTGTAAGGTCACTTTTACGTTGTTAGTTTTACCATCACGTAAATAAGTGAGTTCAATTTCTTTGCCTGCACCAGACGTTGCGATTTTTGCACGCATTTCAGCAAAGCTTGAAATTTTTTGACCATTCATTGCGGTGATTACATCACCCGCTTTTAAGCCCGCTTTTTCTGCTGCTGAATTAGGAATGACTTCACTCACAAATGCACCTTGTTGCGCACTGACATTAAAGGCTTTCGCTAAATCTGCATTTAATTCGCCACCTTTAATACCGAGTAAACCACGGCGTACTTCACCAAATTCTAAGATTTGTTGAACAAGGTTATTGGCTTGGTTACTTGGAATCGCAAAGGCAATCCCTGCGTTACCACCACTTGGAGAAATAATCGCAGTATTAATACCAATTAATTCACCTTGCAAGTTCAATAATGCACCGCCAGAGTTACCACGATTTACCGCAGCATCCGTTTGGATATAGTTTTCATATGCACCGCTATCTGAACCAGTAGAACGACCTAGCGCCGAAACAATACCAGAGGTTACAGTTTGACCTAAACCGAATGGGTTACCGATAGCAACGGTAAAATCACCTACACGCAATTTATCGGAATCAGCCATTTTGATTGCGGTGAGGTTAGTTGGTTTTTCGATTTGCACTAAAGCGATATCAGATTGCTCGTCTTTTCCAACAAGTTTTGCTTTGAATTCACGTCCGTCTTGTAATTTTACGGTGATTTTATCTGCACCATCTACCACGTGATTATTAGTTAAAACATAGCCTTTATCTGCATTGATGATCACGCCAGAACCTAAACCTCGGAAGTTACGTGATGCACCACGGTTTCCACCAAATTGTTCACCAAATTGATCACCAAAGAAAAATTTAAATTCTTCTGGAATATCATCAGGCAATGCTGAACGGCTGTTTGCTTTTGCTTTGCCTTCAACAGAAAGGGTCACAACTGCTGCTTGTGCTTTTTCTAACATTGGCGCAAGGCTACCTTGTTCGACAATCTCATTGGGAATAGCCGCTTGAGCGGATAAAGAGGTCGCAAATACGCTTAAACCTAATGCAATGCCGGTTAATACAAAATTTTTTTTCTTCATAGAGTTCTCCAAGTAAAAAATAAATGACTGAATAAGTGTTCAATCTGACAAAGAAATGGGGGAAATGTTCAGTAAAAACAAGGGAGTTCAAAAAATATTTTAAAAAGTGCGGTCGGAATTGAAATTGTTTTTTATGACCACATTTTATTTAAATTTATTTGTTCATTTTAGAGGATAAAAAAATACTCTATTTTAAATGGAGCAGGTACAACCTATTTTTACGCCAAAATCCTTGCCAGCTAAGGCTGAAATATAGTTTAATAGTGTCCTGTTTTACTGTTTTGGAAGTACAAATTTTACGCAATTACATAATAATTGTGTATAAATTCAAGTGAACTAGTTTACTAGTACAAAAAATAGGTGTAGAGTAACGCCATTAGATTTAAGCACAACATTTAAGATTTAGAGAGTGACATATGGCGACGAAGAAAGAAGAAATCGAAGTGAAAGTTGCAAATGATGATACCCGAATTGAAAAAGTCGATCAGGTATTACCCCCAATTGCCTTATTAGAAAAATTTCCTGCAAGTCAAGAAGCGGCTGATTTAGTTCATGAAACCCGCTTGCACGCACACAATATTATTCATGGAAAAGATGACCGTTTACTTGTAGTAATTGGTCCTTGTTCTATTCATGATCCTAAAGCCGCATTAGATTACGCAAAACGTTTAAAAGTATTACGTGATAAATATAAAGATACACTTGAAGTGGTGATGCGCGTTTACTTTGAAAAACCGCGTACAACAGTGGGTTGGAAAGGTTTAATTAACGATCCTTATTTAAATGATACATATCGTTTAAATGATGGTTTGCGTATTGCACGTAAATTATTATCTGACATCAATAACTTAGGCGTACCATCAGCCGGTGAGTTCTTAGATATGATCACACCACAATATGTAGCTGATTTCATGAGCTGGGGCGCAATTGGTGCGAGAACAACGGAATCTCAAGTGCACCGCGAATTAGCGTCAGGCTTATCTTGTGCGGTAGGCTTTAAAAATGGCACAAATGGTGGCGTAAAAGTAGCCTTAGATGCAATGGGGGCGGCAGAAGCTTCGCATTATTTCTTATCTGTGACAAAATTTGGTCATTCGGCTATTGTTTCAACAAAAGGAAATGAAGACTGCCACATCATTTTACGTGGTGGGGATAAAGGTCCTAACTATAAAGCAGAAGATGTTGCAAAAGTTTGTGCAGAGATCGAAAAATCAGGTCGTATTCCACATGTGATGGTTGATTTCAGCCATGCAAATAGTAGCAAACAATTCAAAAAACAAATGGATGTTTGTGAAGATGTTTGCCAGCAAATTGCAGGTGGTTCAAAGCAGATCTTTGGTGTCATGGTAGAAAGTCATATCGTTGAAGGACGTCAAGATTTAGTCGATGGTAAAGCGCAGACTTACGGACAAAGTATCACTGATGCTTGTATCGGTTGGGAAGATACAGAAATCGTGTTAAAACAGTTATCCGATGCTGTATTAGCACGTCGCCAAGTAAATGGCTAATAAATTTGATTTTTTAGATGATTAAAAGTGCGGTCAATTTTGACCGCACTTTTTTTATGCGCTTTGAAAAAATGGGATAAAAAGGGTATGCTAGCTCTAATGGAATAAGAAA
>JAWHBY010000120.1:0-3425 GCA_032568935.1 Parahaemophilus parainfluenzae | reverse complement strand
CCAACTTAAAAGCGTTACTATCTCAGGCGCTCGCGCTAGTGGTGGCTATGTTGGTGGCGGCAGAACATATCTTGTCGGTGAGAAAGGTCCTGAGTTGTTTACACCTGGAGCAAGCGGACAGATTACAAGCAATTCAAACTTAAATAAAGCATTAGGTGGTTCAGGCAATAAGACAGTTGTCATTAACCAGACAAATAACTTTGGCGATGGCGACAGTGATCCGGAATTGGCTGAAAAAATTGCTAGATTAACCAGAGCGCAAGTTTACGATGTGCTTAGAAATGAATCCAGAAGTGGCGGAATGTTGAGGTAAATGAATGAAAGAATTATTTAATTTCAAAGTTCAATGGGGAATGCAGTTAGACTATAAACCAGAAGTCGATATTATTGAATTTGGCGATGGTTATCAGCAACGCAGACCAAGAGCAATTAATTCTTTGCCATTATCAACTACCGCCACAATTCGCTATCACAAGACTAGAGAAAGAGAGATGATTAAATCTCTTGATTCATTCCTTGCGCGGCATGGTGGATATAAATCATTTGAATGGGTTCCTCCTGGCAAAGTTGAGAAAATATTAATTCTCTGCTCGGAATGGTCTAAGGTTGATAACGGGCCTTATGTTGAATATTCATTACAGTTCCGACAGGTTTTTAACTGATTTGAGAGCCTTATCACAAATAAAAAAGTTGAAATAAGGTAGAATCACTAGGCATTCAATTTTATTGAGTTAGGAGTATTGTGTGGCTATTCGATTCAGAAAAACAAAGAAAATTTTACCGGGAGTAAAATTAAATCTAAGTAAATCAGGTGTAAGTGTCACGGCTGGGGTTAAAGGTGCCTCAATTAATATAGGAAAAAATGGCGTTTATCGTAATTTAGGAATACCGGGAACGGGTATCTCTAAGCGCGATAAATTGGAATTTTCCTCAAGCAAAGAGGAGGATTATTGCTACCTTGATGTGTTGATTGATTATGTTGTAGATGGGCAAGTTGTAACATTAAATGTTGCAATTACTGATTATTACCCAGAAAAAAATGCTATTTGGGGATATTGCGAAGAACTTGAGCAAGAGTCGGTCTTTTACCTGAACGATATACAAAGAGTATTTGATATTAGTTCAGGAAAAGATGTGGGAGATATTGCTGAATATTTTTCGCAGTTAAACCAATCTGAAGATAAAGAGAAAAGTAACAACCAACCGATAGGAAAAATTCTTGTTGTAGCATTTATCCTATTCTTTATTGCTTACACATTTCTTTTTACAAAAAACTGAAAATCAGCCTCTTGACTACAAAGGGGCTTTTTCATGCGGTAAGATTTTATTTCTTTTTTAGTCATTGCAAGCAATTTCTTGTCAAAATAAAACTTTTCATCTATCATTCGATACAGTTTGAACTATTTCAATCACTGTTATTTAACCTTTAATAGCACATAAATTTACCCGTCCACTTCATTTTTGGTGAGTGTTTTTATGTTGATTAGAGAAATGTGTTAGATAAAAAGAAGGCTTATAATGTCTAATAAAAAGTGTAATGTATTCACCTCAAATTTTGGCACTCTCCCTTTACAGTTTACCCTTAAAGACGGTGAACTCTTTGTGTCAAAATCAGATTTAACAAAGATTTTCTATGAATTTTACCCTTCAGATTATCGCTATATTGTTGAAGAACTGATGAATAAAGGCATTACACAAATTATCGGCGATAAATCCGACGTGGTTTCAGTGGTGATTGGAGAATCTAAAATTGGTGCAGCAATTCATTTTCACGCTGTGGGTAATTTACTTCATTTTTGTAGTGAATTGATTGATGTCGATAATGAAATCATGCGTAGTGCTGCATTCCAAGCTAGCACCTTTACAACGTGGTACATTGGAACTTTATCAAACGCCAATAGTTATTTCGGCATAACCATTGAGGATACGCTCATGTCAGTGAAGAAACGCTTGGATAAAATCAATCCGCCTTATATCGTGGAAGTGATGTACGATGTAGAAGATAACATCCCCGCGTGGATTGGCACGTGCGATAAGTTGCATCTTGTCACTGAAGGCCGCACTTATGAAGAATTGCAACAACGCGTGTGGGAAATTGCACCTGAAATGCACGAATTACAAGGTTACGGCAGTGAAAGTGATAATATCCGCCTTGCTTTTATCCAAACTGAAAGCCACGCAGATTTCCAACGCTTGGAGATGTAACGATGGGCAGTGGGTATTACGATCAACTTATAAAAATACTCAAGCAATATGGTTGCACATTCTTACGTCAGGGAAAGGGCAGCCATGAAATTTGGAACAGCCCAATTACTCAAAAGCCTTTCCCTGTTGCTTATACTATTACCAACCGCCACACAGCAAATGGCATTTTAAAACAAGCTGGAATTGATTTTAAAATCTAATTGACAGTCTTTCGATAAATCAATACACTTTCAATCAAGGCTCGTAACCTTTACCAAAAGCGGAAGTCCGCACCCGACAGCATAGCGGTTTTTTTATGCGTAAAATTTGTGATCTCGTTTAGTTTTATTGCCATTAAGACTTAACACGCATAAATCCAATTTCATCTATGCCGAGTGGGCGGAGAATACAACACCCGAAAGGGGAATAATCCCGGCCGACTTTTGGCGGTTTACGAACCACTCGGCGCCCTATTATGGGTAAACATCGTAAATATCCAAAAGGAGTCAGAAATGGCTAATCAAATCTCAACTCAAACAATTTCATTCAATCATCAATCTTTAGTTACATTTAAACAAAACGGTACATATTACACTGCTATGAAACCAATCTGCGAAAATATCGGCTTGGATTGGAAATCTCAATATTCTCGAATGAAACGTGATGATGTATTAAATTCAACTATGGTCATCATAACCATAGTAGCCGAAGATGGTAAAAAACGTGAAATGATCTGCTTACCAATCGAATATTTAAACGGTTGGTTATTTGGTATTGATATTAATCGTTGTAAACCTGAAATTCGTGACACATTAATCAAATACAAAAAAGAGTGTTACCAAGCGTTACATGATTATTGGTTTAACGGTAAAGCTGAACGTAAAACCACAGTAGATGATCGTACAGGCTTACGCAATGCCGTAAATATGTTGGTGAGTAAGAAAGGCTTAATTTATTCCGATGCCTATCATTTAATCCATCAACGCTTTAATGTGGAATCAATCGAAGATTTAACATTAGAGCAATTACCGCAAGCAGTAGAGTATGTACACAAGATAATCTTAGAAGGGGAGTTGATCACTGATCCTGAACTACCTAGCAGTGAAAAGAAATTCAGTTTTGAATTTACCGAATATGAACTTCAACAGCTTGCTTGGTTGTGGTTCGCTTTCAAACGTGGCGTAGGCACATTCCAACATATTGAGAGAGCCTTTAACGTTTTAGGCTCAAATATGAGCTCT
>JAWHBY010000119.1:0-3465 GCA_032568935.1 Parahaemophilus parainfluenzae | reverse complement strand
TCGGTAAAAAGCCTAAAAACCGTCGAGTTACAACAACCGATGCAAATTTATACGGCTGATGGCAAATTGATCGGTGAAGTCGGTGAATAACGCCATATTCCAGTGAAATTAGAAAATGTGCCTCAGCGTCTGCAAGATGCTTTCTTAGCGACGGAAGATAGCCGTTTTTATGACCATCACAGTTTAGACCCTGTCGGTATTGCTCGTGCGATTTTTGTTGCTGTCAACAATGGTGGTGCATCTCAAGGGGCAAGTACCATTACACAACAGCTTGCACAGCTGGCACGCGACGCCGTAGCGCCTTATGCCAAAGCAGGTAAAGTGCGTTTTTATCAGAGTGGCGCAGAAGTCGTACCCGGAATGCGCTCGCACCCCAGCCCCGGTCATACGCCTGGGCACAATGGCATCGAGTTCACTTCAAAAGGACAAACCATGCTGGTGTGGGGCGATTTGATGCACAACCACACACTGCAAATGCTTGATCCCGAAATCGCCATTGAGTTTGACAGCGACCCCAAACAGGCACGCGCCAGCCGCCAAGCCGCGCTCAAAGATGCCGCCACACGTAAAATCTAGATAGCTGGCGCACATATGCCCTTCCCTGGCATCGGACACATCCGTGCCGAAAGCAACGGCAGCTATACTTGGGTGCCGGTGGAATATACCCCGATCGAAATCGACGGCAAAGTACAATAATTTAACAAAAACCGACCGCACTTTTCTTAGAGGAAGCCGTCAAATGACGATTTTTTTGTGTTACGGCGATTTTTCTTTATAATACGAAAAATTTTTATGAATTAACAAAGGCAGGAATTATGGCGGTAGAAGCAGCTGACGGCGATTTATTGCACGTGGTGGAGTTATTGGGGGCGGCGGTAGTTGCCGTGCCGTTATTTAAACGTTTAGGTCTAGGCTCGATTCTGGGTTATTTGGCTGCGGGGCTGGTTATCGGACCCTTCGGATTAAAGCTCATTACCGATTCCCACGCTATTTTGCATATTGCGGAATTCGGCGTGGTGATGTTTCTGTTTTTGATCGGGCTGGAAATGAAGCCGTCGCATTTATGGAAATTGCGTAATCAGATTTTCGGCTTGGGTACCCTGCAGGTGATGCTTTCCAGTCTGTTCCTTACCCTAATCGGGCTGGCTTACGGTTTTTCTTTAGTGATGTCGTTTATTGCGGCGGTAGGTTTTACACTCACCTCCACCGCAATGGTCATGCAGATTATGGACGAACGTCATGAAATCAGCACACCGCAAGGTCAGCGCATTGTCTCCATTTTGCTGTTTGAAGATTTGCTGATTGTGCCCATGCTGGCGATTGTAGCATTTCTAGCGCCCGATAATCCCAATGCCGTTGCCGATGCCGTACCGCTATGGCAGAAAATCGGTGTTGCCGCGCTTTCTTTGGCAGCGTTGATTGCGACAGGTATTTGGCTGCTCAATCCGCTGTTTAAAATTCTGGCAAAATCCAAAGCACGCGAGGTGATGACTGCCGCCGCGCTGCTGGTGGTACTCGGTGCGGCTTATTTAATGGAGCTGGGCGGTCTGTCTATGGCGATGGGGGCGTTTCTGGCGGGAGTGCTGCTGTCGGAATCCGACTTCCGTCATCAGCTTGAAGCGGATATCGAACCGTTCCGAGGCCTTTTGCTCGGGCTGTTTTTCTTAGCTGTCGGGATGTCGCTGGATGTGGCAACGGTGCTCAATAACTGGAAGGTAATTCTTTCCGCCACTGTACTGATGATTATCTTGAAATGCTTTGCCATTTATGTAGTGGCGCGTTTTGCCAAAGCAAGCCATCACACCGCGATACACCGCGCCGTACTGATGTCGCAGGGCGGTGAATTCGCCTTCGTATTACTCGCCTCCGCTGCCGCACAACGGGCGATTAATGCGGAAGTGCTAGCGAATATGACGGCAATCGTGGTGCTCTCCATGATTACGACACCCTTCAGCGTTATGCTGTTCGACCGCTATTTCAAAGAACCCAGCGCAGCTGCGGCAGTGGACGATGTGGAAGAACATGCGGGCGAACTCAACGGCAACGTGCTGATTATCGGATTCGGGCGCATGGGGCAGGTGGTCAGCCAAATGCCGCTAGCCTACGGTGCCACCATTTCCATTCTGGACAACGATCCCGACATCATCAACGTCGCACGCGAATACGGTTTCAAAGTCTATTACGGCGAAGCCACCCGCGCCGACGTGCTGCATGCCAGCGGCGTGGAACACACCGACATCGTAGCGGTATGCGTGGACAACGGAGAAAGTGCGGTCAGAATTGTGGAAAATATTCGTCATATCAACCCGAACGCCAAGGTGTTCGTGCGCGCCTGGGATAGACGCAATGCGCTGGCCCTAGTGAAAGCGGAAGCGGATTTCGTAGTGCGCGAAACCTTCTATTCTTCCATGAAAATGGGCGATGAAATCGTCAAGGCATTGGGTGCTAGCGTGCAGGAATTACGTGCCGTACACGACAAAGTACGCGACGCCGACAAAGAACGCTTCGCTTTGGAAATTGCCGGCAAGGAATTTGAAGGGCGCAGATTACTGTTGGGGAATATAAAGAAAAATTCGTAAAATAGACCGCACTTTTGTAGCTGCAAGCGATGGAATTTAAGCGAAAAATTGCAAAAATTCCACCGCACTTTTTACGCCCGTTCGGAACGCAGGCGGTGTTGGCGGATGTTTTTCAGCAGGCGGAACAGTTCCGCCCACGCGGAGCGTTTCGGCTGCGGGGTGTTGCCTGTGCCGATGAGCTTCATTTGATAAGCATACCAGCCCAGTTCGAGAAAGCCGCCGAGCTTGCGATCGATGAATCCCAAGCCTGTGCGGACGGCGGGCAATTCCGCTTTTGCCAATCCGCCCGATAACATCCGTTGCGGCAAATCGGGAATGAGTGCAAAAAGTTTGGCGATCCCGACCAAATCCAAACTGCCCTCTGCCAATGCCTGTTCCATCGCATCACGGCTTCGGAAACCGCCGGTTACGATCAACGGCACGCTGCCGATGGCTTGGCGGGCTTTTTCGGCATAATCCAAGAAATAAGCTTCGCGGCGGCGTGTGCTTTCCTTTACGCCCTGAATCATTGCGGGACTTTCATAGTTGCCTCCGAAAATCTCCAGCAAATCAATGCCCATTTCGGCAAACTCCGCCAACACCAGCACCGATTCCGCCTGCAACATCAGTTTCAAATGATGCGACACCGCAGGACGGGAGAGCGGCATCAGCTCGGTCAGTTGGTTAACGTTCAGCCGCCCGTGCTGAAACAGCATTGACTGTTTTTCTGTGGCAAATGAGGCAATAACTGGGAAAAAATGTCCTTTTGTTGTCCATTCAAGCAAATAGATTGAACTTTGTTGAATTCATCTAGCCAAACAAAATAGAGGTTATCTTGTTGTTTACTCACACCAATTTGTTGTTTTCGCTGCTTTCTATGAGCAATTCCCATATTCTTTCCTATTCT
>JAWHBY010000118.1:0-3480 GCA_032568935.1 Parahaemophilus parainfluenzae | reverse complement strand
TGATTGCTGCTGTTAAAGTTGTTTTACCGTGGTCAACGTGGCCGATTGTACCCACGTTTACGTGCGGTTTTGTACGTTCAAATTTTTCTTTAGACATTTAAAGAGTCCCTCTAAATAGACACGGTTATCGATGGGTAAATTAAACCACATTAACCAATAAAATCATTACTATTTAATAAGGAGAGAGGAATTTGGAAGGCTGGTGCTGATAGGCGGATTTGAACCGCCGACCTCACCCTTACCAAGGGTGCGCTCTACCAACTGAGCTATATCAGCGTTTGGAGCGGGCAGCGGGAATCGAACCCGCATCATTAGCTTGGAAGGCTAAGGTAATAGCCATTATACGATGCCCGCAGTCCTAAATTCATCTGTCCCATCAGAATTCATTTAGAAAATGGTGGAGGGAGAAGGATTCGAACCTTCGAAGGCTGAGCCAACAGATTTACAGTCTGCCCCCTTTGGCCGCTCGGGAACCCCTCCACACTAAATGAATACTTGTTTACCAAAGGATGGTGCCGACTACCGGAATCGAACTGGTGACCTACTGATTACAAGTCAGTTGCTCTACCTACTGAGCTAAGTCGGCGTGTTGTAAGCAAGTGAGGCGTATTATATGGAAAATTTTATGCCTGACAAGTTTTTTTTATGAAAAATACGTTTTTTTTAACTATTCGCCTAATTTACAAGCAAAAAGCCACATTCTTGTTTTAAAACTCACCAATTTTAATAAAAAACGATGATCACAACTCATTTATAGGGTATATTTTGTCCAATTTTTTCACTCCAAATATAAAGCACCTTGGAAATTACAGAACAACTCACGCCCTTTCTGAACTTTAGTCGTCAACAATGGGCTGAATTAAGAAAATCTGTTCCGCTAAAATTAACGGAGCAAGATCTCAAACCGCTTTTAGGTTTTAATGAAGAGCTTTCTCTTGATGAAGTCAGCACCATTTATCTGCCGCTTGCACGTCTGATTAACTACTATATTGATGAAAACCTTCGTCGCCAAACGGTTTTAAATCGTTTTCTTGGCGGACAAAGCCCTAAAGTTCCCTACATCATTAGTATCGCTGGCAGTGTTGCTGTTGGGAAAAGTACATCAGCACGTATTTTACAATCCTTGTTAACTCATTGGCCTACTGAACGAAAAGTTGATCTGATTACTACTGACGGTTTTCTTTATCCATTAGAGAAGCTGAAAGAAGACGATCTGCTACAAAAAAAAGGCTTTCCTATTTCTTATGATACAGCGAAATTAATTCGTTTTTTAGCCGATATTAAATCAGGTAAGCCATCAGTGAAATCGCCTATTTATTCTCATCTGACTTACGATATTGTTCCTGATAAGTTCGATATTGTCGATCAACCGGATATTTTAATTTTGGAAGGGTTAAACGTTCTCCAAACGGGTTCAAATAAAGCAAATCAAACCTTCGTGTCTGATTTTGTGGATTTCTCCATTTACGTTGATGCAGACGAGAATTTACTCAAAGAATGGTACATCAAGCGATTCTTAAAATTCCGTCAAAGTGCTTTCACTAATCCGGATTCCTATTTTAAACATTATGCCAATCTCTCTAAGCAGGAAGCCATTGAAACGGCTAGCAACATTTGGGATAACATTAATGGATTGAATTTAAAACAAAACATTCTGCCGACTCGTGAGCGCGCCAATCTCATTCTTAGAAAAGGTGAAAATCACGAAGTTGAGTTAGTGAAATTAAGAAAATAAAAAAGAGCGGTCAAATTGACCGCTCTTTTTCTCACTGTCTTACGACATTCTTCCATTCTCAATGCCAATCACCTGATCACAAATAGCCATAGTCGATTGGCGATGACTCACGAGAATAATCAATTTTTCTGCTTTCACATTCAGCAACGATTTTAAAATCATCGCTTCATTTAAGCTATCTAAATTGCTAGTCGGTTCATCGAGCAAAATAATCGGCGCATTGTGTAAGAATGCACGAGCAATACCGATACGCTGTTTTTCACCATCAGAGAGGTTACCGCCTAATTCCGTCATTTTCGTTTGATAGCCTTCTGGCAAGCTTAAAATGAAATCATGAATTGACGCTTTCTTCGCAGCTTCCATAATTTCTTCTAACGTTGCATCACGGCGCGCAAGGCGAATATTTTCCTCGATGGTTTCGTTGAAAATATAAGTTTGCTGAGTAATGTACGCCATATTGTCACGCAAACTACGGGTGTTGATATTCGGTAAGGTTTCGCCATTAATTTTAATGCTACCCGATTTAGGATCGTAAAAACGCATCAGCAGTTTTAACAGGGTACTTTTACCACTGCCGCTTCTGCCATGAATCCCTAAGATTTCACCCTTTTTCACAGACAAACTAACATCCGATAAAATTTGTTCTTCACCATAAGCAAAACTTACGTTCTCTACATCAATGCGAGAAACCTCTTTCAAATCGACCGCACTTTCTACGTCTCTTAATTCTGGCTCTTCCGCTAACAAACTTAATACTCGCTCACCTGAAGCCAAGGTTTGTAATAAGTTGCTTGAAAGGTTACTTAAGGCGATAACTGGGCCGTAGCTCGACATCAATAAAATTACTCCGATTAAAAAGGCTGAAAAATCAATTTTATCTAGGCTAAACAAAATTAAGCCTGTGAATAACATAATGATGTTAAACGCCGATACTGCCACTTCAGTATAAACGCGGACTTTTGCTTCTTGGTCTTTAATGCGCTCAAAGGCAGTATCGATTTTTTGGCTGCGTTGTTGAATTTCATCTAAGCGCTGTTTCGCATAGCCGAAAAGTTGGATCTCTTTCATACCACGCACACTATCGAGGAAGAAATCATTCATCTCACCAACCAACTCGCGATAGCGTCGACCATCTTCACGGGCCAATTTAGTGGTGATAATTGGTAATATCACACCCACCGTTAAATAAGCGGCTAATGCTACAACCACAAACCAACCTGAAAGATGAGCGAAGACCAACAATAAAATCGCAGAAGTAAAAAATGCGATCATAATTGGTGCAATGGTGTGCGCATAGAACACTTCGAGCAATTCGATATCATTAGTTACCAAGGACACTAATTGCCCCGCTTGTTTGTCTTGCAATTTCACAAAAGCCAAACGGCGTAAGGAAGAAAATACTTTATCGCGCAATAATGCCAATAATTTAAAAGCAATATAGTGCCCTGACATTTGCTCTAAATAACGCAATGCGCCACGAGCCACCGCTAACACGATAAGTGCGGTCAAAATTCCAGAAAAACTTAAATGGGTGTCAAAGTTTAATAAATTCACTAACCCCATCGCCCCAAGCACCATAATAAAGATGGCAGCCAGGAAACCGAGCGTTCCCATGGTGATAGTAAACGCCATGATATGCGCCAGTGGGGTCACTAATTTCAACAAATGCCCCATTACAACAAAACCATTTTTACGCATTTGCCACCTCTCTAATTTGTTCTAAATCTTTTTGTTGTTGGAACATT
>JAWHBY010000117.1:0-3813 GCA_032568935.1 Parahaemophilus parainfluenzae | reverse complement strand
TTATCGGCGCCTTAGCCCCTAGTTCGCTTATTGTCCGCATTCTTGCTCTTATTGTAGGTTTATTTAGTGCAATCAAGGGATTAATGATCTCCATTCGTCACCTTGATTTACAAATGAATCCTGCCCCATGGAAACAATGTGAATTTATACCAAACTTTCCGGAAACGTTACCATTCCATAAATGGCTACCAGCAGTCTTCAATCCAACAGGCAGTTGTAATGAAAGCCAATGGTCACTTTTCGGCATCACGATGGTGCAATGGTTGGTATTTATTTTTGCTGTCTATGTCATTGTGTTGGGATTAATTACACTTTCACAAGTGAAGAAAAGTCGAAATCGACGCCTTATTTTTAAGTAGTCTAATCACATACTAAAAAGCCTAGAGATATTCCTCTAGGCTTTTTTATTACTGAAAGTCATTCTGCACTCAACGTTACTCAAGAAAGAAATACCAATAAGGCATTAAAATCAACCAAATAAACGCACTAAACACAACGACAAATTTGAAACTAAAGTGTTTGGTTTTATGACGAAATCGTTTCATGCCGCAATAAACGCCAATAAACCCACCAAGAAGGCTTAATAGAAAGAAAGTATTTTCAGAAATCCGCCAGCCGTGACGAACCGCGCGGACTTTATCTTTCCACATTAAAAAATAAGCGGCGATATTTACCGCCGCTAACATTACAAATAAAAGCTGAATCAGCATTATGCGTAAACTAGAAGATCAAAAAACAATAAAAATAATAGTTCATTCTAACACATTGACCATGTATTACGCCCATCCTTTTGTACGGATAAACATAAAGTAAACTCTATTTTTATAGCATCTCGCATGCTTTTTCATATCCAGCTTCACAGGATTTTTTAAACCATTGAGTAGCGAATTTGCGGTTGCGTTTTGTGCCAAAGCCATTGTCATACATCGCACCTAAATTATACATTCCCTCAGGACTGCCGTTTTCAGCAGCAAGTTGGAAATAGAGAAAGGCTTTTGCATCATCTTTTGGTGTGCCTAACCCATTAAAGTGAAGAATGCCTAACTCATTTTGCGCTTCACCGTTCCAGCTTCCGCCCGCCAATTCATAACATTCCCGTGCAGACTTATAATCTTTTTTGATAGTATCGCCATAAGTATAAAGAAATCCAAGTTGATAATAAGCTTCCGTGATGCCTTTTTTCGCGGCCTTTTTATACCATTTGATCGCTTCTAATTCATCTTTTCTAACTAAATCACCTGAACTATATTCAAATCCTAAATTATAGTAAGCCAGCCCATGACCTTGTTCTGCACTACGATGTAGCCATTTCATCGCTTCTTCGCTATTTTGTTCAACTCCTTCGCCTTTTGCATAGCGATTGTACAGACTATTTTGTGCATCAGCATCACCTTGTTCCGCAGCGGCTTTATACCATTTAAAGGCTTCTTCATTATTCTGTTCAATTTCATCACCTCGAACGTAAGCCATCGCTAAATCCTTTTGTGCATCAAGATCGCCTTCTTTAGCGCGTTCAAGTAATTCATCAAAATTATCTCGCACAGCAAGACGGCTTCGAAGTTGTTGTACTGAGCGTTCGACATTCTCTCCTGATTCTTTTGCAAGTAGATAAAACTCTTGAGCTTTTTCTAAATTTTGTGGCACATTACCTAGCCCATCCTGGTAAATCTCAGCCAATTCCCTAGCCGCATCCCTCATTTGGTATTCTGCTGCTAGCTCTAGCCATTTCAGGGCTTTCTGGCTATCTTGTTGAACGCCCTCACCTCTTTTATAAGCATTACCAACATAGTAATAGGCATCAATTAAGCCATTTTCAGCAGCTTTTAAATACCATTTGAAGGCTTGCTTTTTATCCTCTTTAAAACCGTGTAAATTTGCTAAACCATACATTGCATGGGGAAGCCCCATTTCAGCAGCTTTGGTTAGGTATTTTTGCGCTTCAACATAATTGGTTGGAATATCCTCGTGAGCGTTGTAGAGTGTCCCAAGGTTATTATAAAGCGCCATTAAATCTTCATTGGTTAAATCTTGTTTATTCTTCTCAGCAAGCAAGTAATATTCCAATGCTTTAGGATAATTAATTGGAACTTCATATCCTATAACGCCATCATATACCTGCGCTAAGAGGTATGAAGCAGGCCCATCATTGTCATATTTCTCTAGCATTTGCATGCCTTTAAATGTATCTAGCTCCACGCCAATGCCTAAAAGATAGAATCGTCCCAAATTGATTGTCGCTCGTTTATCGCCTTGACGAATGCCTTGCTCAAACCATTCTACTGATTTTTCGGGCTCACCCATATCATCATAAAGCGCACCAATATTATTTGCCGCTAATGGATAACCCAATGCATTCGCGCGGTGATATAACGTCATCGCTTTGTCGTAATCGACTTCTTCCCCTTTACCAAGAGCATATACTCTCCCCAACTGATATATTGCCTCTGCATCACCTTGTTCTGCATGTTGCTTTAAGGCTTCAAGACTATTTTTGTCAGTCGAGCGAAATAAATTTAATAATGTTTTAAGCATGAACTTCCTTTGGAGAGATAAATGTATTTCAATTGAATCGAAAGTGCGGTTGGATTTTTAACTAAATTGGATAATAGGCTCAGCACCGTTAAACCACTATCGTGGCAATTTAAGTAAGCATAATGGAGACTGTTTTTTACCCGGGCTCTTTAGGCTGAAGAATTAATATATTTATCGTTTAGTTGAGCTACCAAATAATATAGTATTTTATTCAACTATTCAATTACTCAGAAAAATAGTTACTATAATATCAATCGATTAGCTTCCCCATCTCTCAGTGGAGAATAGAAAAATTGAAATAAAAAACGGCAACATCCTTTATTGATGTCACCGTTTCTTTTAACAACGATTAAAAATTAGCTTGCGTAAACAGGAAGACGTTTGCAGATTGCCAATACTTTTTCTTTGGTTGCTGCAATCACTTGCTCTTCGTTTTCTTTGCCTAATGCATCTAATACATCACACATCCAGCCTGCTAGTTCACGACAGTCTTGTTCGTTAAATCCACGACGAGTCACCGCTGGTGTACCAACACGAATACCTGAGGTCACAAATGGTTTTTGTGGATCATTTGGTACGGAGTTTTTATTCACCGTAATATTCGCTTTACCTAGCGCTGCATCTGCTGCTTTACCGGTTAAGCCTTGTTTGATGAAGCTCACTAAGAATAAATGGTTTTCTGTGCCATTTGAAACCACGTCATATCCACGTTGTTTAAACACTTCCACCATTGCTTTCGCATTTTTAATCACGTTTGCTTGGTATTCTTTATAAGCTGGCTCTAATGCTTCTTTGAAACATACCGCTTTCGCCGCAATAATGTGAACTAATGGACCACCTTGGTTTGCAGGGAAAACAGACGATTGTAAGCGTTTATAAATCTCTTCATCACCACAAGAAGAAAGGATTAAACCACCACGTGGACCACCTAATGTTTTATGGGTGGTTGTTGTCACAACGTGTGCGTATGGTAATGGATTTGGATATAAACCTGCAGCAATTAAACCCGCTACGTGAGCCATATCAACAAATAAATACGCGCCTACTTCATCAGCGATTTCGCGCATTTTTTTCCAATCCACCACTTGAGAATAAGCAGAGAAACCTGCCACGATCATTTTTGGTTTATGTTCTAATGCTTTTTGACGCACATCTTCATAGTCGATTAAACCGTCAGCAGTGATACCATAAAGTACAGAATTATAGATTTTACCGGAGAAGCTCACTTTTGCCCCATGGGTTAAGTGACCACCGTGTGCTAAATCCATCCCTAAGATGGTA
>JAWHBY010000116.1:0-3876 GCA_032568935.1 Parahaemophilus parainfluenzae | reverse complement strand
CTACGATTTGATAAAATGGGCGTTTTTTAGCTCCGCCACGAGATAAACGAATGGTTACCATAACCTTCCTCTAAATGTTTAATTACTAAAAGAATATTCCTAAACTCGAAAGCGATTTAAGAATATAGCTTACTTTTTTCTCTGTATATATAGACAAAAAGCCTGCGAGTTTTATACTTTTTGAGCAAAATTGCAAGTTTTGGAT
Source organism: Parahaemophilus parainfluenzae (assembly GCA_032568935.1). GTDB lineage: Bacteria > Pseudomonadota > Gammaproteobacteria > Enterobacterales > Pasteurellaceae > Haemophilus_D > Haemophilus_D parainfluenzae_AE. The sequence continues at coordinate 3,671 of JAWHBY010000116.1, read as the reverse complement.
GAGCATTCTAATAAGTACGTTATATTCTCTTGAAAAAGTAAACATTATCATTCACATGCAATTTTGTTTTACGTATAATCTAAGAAACTCTCAAATAGTTTTAGGTCAAGTTTACGCGTTAAGCGGTATTTTATATTGATAAAATATCAGTTAAATGAGGTTTATTATGAAAATCAGTTTTCATTCTGTGTTACTTGGATTAGCGTCATGTATTGGCATTCAACAATCTGTGATAGCGAGTCCTCCTTCGTCTTCTCACCAATCAATATCTACTGAGTCCGCTGAGGCTTTAAAGCAACAATTTTCAATCGCTTTAGCTAAACAAGAAAAGCAACAAATTTCTATTTTACAGAAAAAACTCACCGCACTTTTTTCTTTACCTCCCCAATTTCTTGATAATCAGATCCAAATAAGCGAAAAAATCCTCACTCGCATTTTTAAAACAGATAAAAATCTCACCCCTAAATTTCTTGATTATTTATACTTTGAACCGATAAATACTGGCGATGCTAATTTAATTCAGGAAATGAAGAAAAACTTACTGGTGTCTTTTTTAGCGAATGAGCAGGCAAAAATTTATATTCGTCAAACAGATAATTCGGAGCAATTTGTTCAGGCTTTAATAGAACGGGGAGCCAAACCAGATCAAATTATATTATTGTCTTTGGATGCTAAAGGCATATTTCAAAAAATTATTGAACAGATGCGTCAAGATTTTCCTAATCAAACAACTTTTTCTATTACTGAGAATCGAGTGAGTTTGATAACCCCTTCTTCTGAAATTAAGCCCCGCCTCGCTCTAGCCAATATGATGTTTGCTCGCCAATTTAAAGGGGTGGAGGTTGATGATTTTTCGTATTTAGATCAAGCACGTGAAAATCTTCAACACAATAACTATGCTATTCGTTATAAGACTTTCCAAGCAATGCTTGAAGGCTTAAATTAATCCGTTTACTCACAAGGAGCCATTATGTTTTTATCTAAAAAATCAGTTACCTTTGCAGTTAGTGCGTTAGCAATGCTTTGCTCAGGTGCAGCCTTTGCTAAAGAAGCGCCGCAAGCACATAAAGCTGTGGAGTTAAGTATCTTACATATTAACGACCACCATTCTTACTTGGAACCGCACGAAGCGAGAATTAATTTAAATGGTCAACAAACAAAGGTTGATATTGGTGGTTTTTCTGCTGTGAATGGGAAACTTTATGAGTTACGTAAAAAGTATAAAAATCCATTAGTGCTACATGCTGGTGATGCGATTACCGGTACGCTGTATTTCACACTTTTTGGCGGTTCCGCTGATGCGGCTGTCATGAATGCTGGTAATTTCCATTATTTTACTTTGGGTAACCATGAATTTGATGCGGGTAATGAAGGTTTATTAAAACTACTCGAGCCATTAAAAATCCCAGTACTTTCAGCCAATGTTATTCCTGATAAAAATTCAATTTTATATAACAAATGGAAACCTTACGATATTTTCACTGTGGATGGAGAAAAAATTGCTATTATCGGTTTAGATACCGTGAATAAAACGGTTAATTCCTCTTCACCAGGTAAAGATGTGAAGTTCTATGATGAAATTGCTACTGCGCAAATTATGGCAAATGCGCTAAAACAACAAGGTATTAATAAAATCATCTTACTTTCACATGCAGGAAGTGAAAAAAATATCGAAATCGCTCAAAAAGTAAATGATATTGATGTGATCGTTACTGGCGATTCACATTATTTATACGGAAATGATGAATTACGTGGTTTAAAATTGCCAGTAATCTATGAATATCCACTTGAATTTAAAAATCCGAATGGTGAACCTGTATTTGTAATGGAAGGTTGGGCTTATTCTGCTGTGGTGGGTGACTTAGGTGTTAAATTCAGCCCTGAAGGTATTGCGTCTATTACTCGTAAAATTCCTCATGTGTTAATGAGTTCTCATAAACTTCAAGTGAAAAATGCGGAAGGTAAATGGACTGAATTAACAGGCGATGAACGTAAAAAAGCGCTTGATACTTTAAAATCAATGAAGAGTATTTCACTTGATGATCATGATGCAAAAACAGACATGCTTATTTCAAAATATAAAAGTGAAAAAGATCGTTTAGCACAAGAAATTGTTGGCGTCATCACCGGTTCTGCAATGCCGGGTGGTTCAGCAAATCGTATCCCAAATAAAGCAGGCTCAAATCCAGAAGGTTCTATTGCAACGCGTTTTATTGCAGAAACAATGTATAACGAACTCAAAACAGTGGATTTAACCATTCAAAATGCAGGCGGTGTTCGTGCGGATATTTTACCAGGCAATGTAACCTTTAATGATGCTTATACTTTCTTACCTTTCGGGAATACGTTATATACCTATAAAATGGAAGGTTCGTTAGTGAAACAAGTGCTTGAAGATGCGATGCAATTTGCTTTAGTTGATGGTTCTACAGGGGCATTCCCTTATGGCGCGGGCATTCGTTACGAAGCGAATGAAATACCAAATGCGGAAGGTAAACGTTTAGTCAGCGTGGAAGTATTGAATCAACAAACCCAACAATGGGAACCAATTGATGATAATAAACGTTATCTCGTTGGTACTAATGCTTATGTAGCTAGCGGTAAAGATGGTTACAAAACTTTTGGTAAATTATTTAACGATCCGAAATATGAAGGCGTTGATACTTACTTGCCTGATGCGGAAAGTTTCATTAAATTTATGAAAAAACATCCGCACTTTGAGGCTTACACTTCATCAAATGTGAAATTTAATGCTTCTAGTGATGCGTTACCTAAAAAATAAAAGCTAAAATATATTGAAAATAGCGCGTATTTAACACTCGATTTTATACCTCAGGCAAACCCACTTTATAGACCATCTGGTAAAGGTGGGTTTATTTTTTGTCGTTTTATCTCTTTCTATTACATTTCACTTTAGATTGCCATTCAAGCAGTCAGTTTCGTAGAGTTTTTACCATTACCTCATATTAATAAAGTCTGAATTATAAAAAGCGTAAAAAAGCCCATAGCACAAGGGCATTTTCTTGATATTTTGTGCTTGCTTGCATGTGTACTTTCGACGAACCTCTGTAATGGGCATAACTATGTCTATGGTGTTGTTCTGCTTCCGTAAAGTTATGCTCAACCATTTTTGCTAGACGTTTGTAGAGTTTTTCCCTTGCTCCGATGACTTAACTGCATTGGCGTTTTCTATCGTAGCTTGATAAGTGTGTCAGGTAATCAGCCTTTCGGCTTTTTATTTTTGTCGGGCGACGATAATCAAATACACTAATAACCTCTCGGCGAGCCAAGCTTTCTGTGATAGGGACGGTAAAATAGCCAGCATCAAGCCCGACGGCTTTTTTGGGGGGGCTGAAAGCGTTATGTCGAGGAATCAAGGTGGTCAAGCAGCATTACAACACACCGTAACCGGTCAACCTATTACTTGGATGGATGCATTCATTGGTAATATTCCAGGTTCAATGGGTGAGGTTTCAACGCTTGCGTTGTTAATCGGTGGTGCAGTGATTGTATTCACTCGAATTGCTTCTTGGCGCATTATGGCTGGTGTCATGATCGGTATGATTGGTACTGCAACCTTATTCAACTTAATCGGTTCTGATTCTAACCAAATGTTCTCAATGCCTTGGCATTGGCACTTTGTATTAGGTGGTTTTGCACTTGGTATGATC
>JAWHBY010000115.1:0-3882 GCA_032568935.1 Parahaemophilus parainfluenzae | reverse complement strand
TAAAAGGAAAACGTTTGCTAATTTAATTATCTACTTCTTTATTTGTAGAAAAGATATTTTTCCTTTGTAAAAAACTGAAAATAATAACATGTACAGCCCATGCTGAAATTATTGCAATCAACAGATCAATTGGGTAATGCATACCTAAACGCACTCGACTAATCAACATTAATACGCCCCAAATTGTCATCGCTCCAATAAGCAATTCCGCTTTAAAAGAACGATTGCCCAATAATTGGCTAAACCCTACGGCTAACATAAGCCAAGTCGCTGCGAAAATAGAATGCCCTGATGGAAAAGAATAACCCGTTTCATCTTCATAATGTGCTTTTAACCAGACAGGTGTATCGGCTTGTGTGGAATAGAATTTATCCACTAATTTTGCACGTTCTGAGCGATCTTGATGATAAAAGGCATCCGTAGTACTTTCTGTTTTTTCCGCTAAATAAACAGTGAAGGGACGCGGCTCGGCAAAAAACGTTTTTAACCCTGTTTTAATCACTTGTGTGGATAAGACTGACAGGCCCATTACAATCACACCCATAATCCACTGCTTACGATTTTCAAAAAGAAAACGGAAAAGCAAGGCAAATATAGCGCAAGTGATCAAAGCATAAGGTACACTGCCTGTTTCAGTTAAGAGATAAAGCCAGTAATCCCATTCCATTAATTGGTTGTTTCCATGCCAATGATAAGCAAAACCCCAAACAAAAAATGGTACAAGACAAAGTAATAATGTATATAATGACAACCCTTTAAACATTGTTTCCTCTCGACAAGTAAATAAGGTTTGCATTTTAGCAGAATTACGTAAAAAGGATAAGTTATGTCAAAAATCCAACTGGTTACTCAAGCTAATTTACCAACTGAATACGGTATTTTCAAAATGGTCGGATTTGAGTTTCCTGATACAAAAAAAGAACACGTTGCCTTGGTTATGGGCGATATTTCAAATCAAGATGAGCCTGTACTCGCCCGTATTCATTCTGAATGTTTAACCGGCGATGCATTACATAGTTTAAAATGTGATTGTGGTTTTCAACTAGCTGCTGCATTGCGTCAAATTAGTGAAGCAGGTCGTGGCGTATTGATTTACCACCGAGAAGAAGGCCGAGGCATTGGTTTAATCAATAAAATTCGCGCTTATGCATTACAAGATCAAGGAATGGACACAATTGAAGCTAACCTTGCATTAGGTTTTAAAGCTGATGAACGTAACTTTAATGTGTGCGCCGATATGTTTGAATTATTAGGTGTTAAACAAGTTCGCTTGATGACAAACAACCCACAAAAAGTAGAAACCATGAAAAAAGCGGGTATTAATATCGTGGAACGTGTACCATTGAATGTAGGGGAAAACCGTTACAACACAAAATATCTTGATACCAAAGCGAAGAAAATGGGTCATTATATTGTACATAACAACGAAGAACATTTAATGACTTGCCCACATTGCCAAGAAGAAGTAATTTAATAAAAAAGCCATACAACAGTATGGCTTTTCTTTTATCAAAACAATTATTGATTTACACCCCAATGACGAGTGTCTTTATCAAATTTCATGCCTGAATGAGATCCTTCCGAACCATTAAAATAAACGTCTTTATTTGCACAAGCTGAAATCACTAATGCACCAATAAAAATAAGAAGTAATTTTTTCATTATGTTTACCTTTTTAAACTGACTTGCCCAAATTATATCATAACTTTTATTAACTTTTCCTGCTTAAATTAGCTGATTTCTTGCAAAATTCATGCCTAGCTTCTACAATAGCGCCTCATTTTTAACTTGTAGTTCGCAAACCTCCTACATAAAAAAACTAGGTACCCTATGAATATTTCAAATCCTAATCACAATCGTAAAGCCCTTGTGATCTTCTCTGGTGGACAAGACTCCACGACCTGTTTAATTCAAGCTATTGCTGAATATGGCGTAGAAAATGTCGAAGCCGTCACCTTTCAATACGGCCAGCGCCACGCAATTGAATTAGAAAAAGCCCGTTGGATAGCGAAAGATCTCGGCGTAAAACAAACGTTGATTGATACATCCGTTATTAAATCTATCACTCATAACGCTTTAATAGATGGAAACGCAGCCATCGAACAAAAAGACGGTGAATTACCTAATACCTTTGTGGATGGACGAAATGCACTCTTCTTATTATATGCGGCAATTTATGCAAAAGGACAAGAAATCCACGATATTATCACTGGTGTATGTGAAACGGATTTCAGTGGCTATCCGGATTGTCGTGATGTTTTTGTTAAATCCATGAATGTCACCCTCAATTTAGCCATGGATTATCAGTTCAATTTAAAAACACCATTAATGTATCTTACCAAAGCACAAACTTGGGCTCTCGCAGATGAATTAGATGCTTTAGATTATGTTCGTCAACACAGCCACACTTGCTATGAAGGTGTTGAAGGGGGCTGTGGTGAATGTCCAAGCTGTCAATTACGTCATAAAGGTTTACAAGAATACCTGTCAATCAAAGCTGAGAATAAAAATGTTTAAAGTATCCAAAGAATTTAGTTTTGATATGGCCCACTTATTAGATGGTCATGATGGAAAATGTCAAAATCTACATGGTCATACCTATAAACTTCAAGTAGAAATAACGGGTCATTTAATTACTCATGGCGCAAAAAAATCAATGGTGATGGACTTTTCAGATTTAAAATCTATTGTGAAAAAATCCATTTTAGATCCCATGGATCATGCATTTATTTACGATCAAACCAGTAAACGTGAAAGTAAAATTGCCATACTTCTAGAAGAATTACAATCAAAAACCTTTGGCGTGAATTTTCGTAGTACCGCTGAAGAAATGGCTCGTTTTATTTTTCATCGTCTAAAATATGATGAAAAATTACCCATTTCTGCCATTCGATTATGGGAAACGCCAACATCATTTTGTGAATATCAGGAATAAATACGGTGGAAAAACGACCTATTTCAGAACCGTATTATAATATTGTTGAGATTTTTGAAAGCCTTCAAGGAGAAGGTTTTAATACCGGTATGCCCGCCATTTTTATTCGTTTTGGTAAATGCAATCTTGCCTGTCCTTGGTGTGATACTAATTATCATCAATTTAAACGTTGGTCATTGTCACAAATTCTCAATAAAGTGCGGTCATTTTCTGCAAAGAATATTATTATCACGGGTGGTGAACCGACCATTGTGCCTAAATTAGAAATTGTACTTAATCAATTAAAAAGTTTAGGTTATTTTTTAGCAATTGAAACTAATGGTCTTCGCAGTGTTCCTAGTCAAATCGATTTTATTGCCACTAGTCCCAAACGTCTATATGCGCATAAATACGAAAAGCGTTGTATTTCATTTGCACACGAAGTTCGTATTGTTGCTGATGACAATATTATTCCTTTTTGTGAAATGATTGAAAATAAAATTCAAGCGAAATATTACTATCTTTCTCCTTGTGAAGTTCATGGCAATATGAATCTATTAGAAACGATCACACAATTAGGAAAATTAAATCAAAGAACGAATAAACCGAGATGGCTGTTAAGTTTACAAACACATAAATTGATTGGAATGGAATAGCTATCATTTCTCTGTTCTAAGTGCGGTTATCATGCATGTCAAACTTTAACTGCACTTTACTTCCATGTTATATCTCCTTTCTCTTCATATCTTTAATTTTATAAATGCCTTATTTTTTGATAAAATCACGCTAATTTTTTATAAATAAGTAATTAATTTTAAAAATGACTACAAATTATTCTGCTCAAGAAATTACGGTTCTGAAAGATCTCGAACCGGTGCAAATTCGTCCTGGCATGTACACGGACACCACCCGTCCCAATCACCTTGCACAAGAAGTTATTGATAACAGTGTGGATGAAGCCCTTGCTG
>JAWHBY010000114.1:0-3897 GCA_032568935.1 Parahaemophilus parainfluenzae | reverse complement strand
AGATAAATAATCGGCTTAAGTGCGGTCAAAAATATCAACGTTTTTGACCGCACTTTCTTTTCGACAAATTTAATTTGCGTTATCATGTTGCTCATCTAACGCGATAACTTTATGAATTATTCTAATGAAACCAACATTTCTTGAACTTCGTCACCTAAGAACCTTGCTTGCTTTGAAGGAAACGGGCAGCGTTTCGATGGCGGCAAAACGTGTGTATTTAACACAATCAGCACTCTCTCACCAAATTAAGTTAATGGAAGAGCAATTCGGATTACCTCTATTTGAGCGTAAAAGTAATCCATTGCGTTTCACGGCGGCAGGCGATCGCTTGATTCGTCTTGCCAATGAAATTCTTCCGAAAGTGGTTGATGCAGAACGTGAGCTTGCACGTGTAAAACACGGTGATGCAGGACAGTTAAGAATTGCAGTAGAGTGTCATACCTGTTTTGACTGGTTAATGCCGGCAATGGATGAATTTCGTCAACACTGGAGCTTGGTGGAGTTGGATATTGTCTCAGGTTTCCACACTGATCCGGTTGGATTATTGTTATCTCATCGCGCAGATTGGGCGATCGTGTCAGAAGTTGAACAAAATGGTGATGTTTTGTTTAAGCCGTTATTTTCTTATGAAATGGTGGGTATTTGCTCTAAAGATCATCCATTAGCCAATAAAGAGGTTTGGCAAGCTGAAGATTTTGCTGAAGAAACTTGGGTAACCTATCCCGTGCCAGATGATATGTTGGATTTATATCGTCAAGTGCTGAAACCGAAAGGCATTAATCCGCCGCGTCGTACAACAGAGCTAACGATCGCTTTGATCCAGTTAGTAGCAAGTCGTCGTGGCATTGCTACTGTACCTTATTGGGCGGCATTACCTTATTTAGAGAAAGGGTATGTGGTGGCACGTAAAATTACAGAAGAAGGATTGTACAGCAACCTTTATGCGGCGATTCGTAAAGAAGATGTGAATTTAGCTTATATCGAAGATTTCCATCAAACAGTTAAAACGCAAAGCTTTTCGACCTTACCTGGTTTGTCTGTTTTAGAGTTGTAGTAGGTCAATATGTCAGAAGTAGTGACAGAAAATCCCATCAAAGCCGCGGCAAAAGCGGCATTTCCTTACAGTATGCCAATGCTTGCCGGTTTTTTATTTTTAGGCATAGCATACGGCATTTACATGAAAGCACTTGGATTCGGTGTTTGGTTTCCCGTTGCAATGGCTGCACTTATTTATGCGGGCTCCGTTGAATTTATTGCTGCCGCTGCACTCGTTATGCCTTTTTCACCATTAAGTGTTGCGTTGGTGACACTAATGGTCAGTGGTCGCCAAATTTTTTATGGCATTTCCATGTTAGAAAAATATAGCGGTCAACTTGGGAAAAAACGCTGGTATTTAATTAGTAGCTTAGTGGATGAAAGCTTTTCCCTAAACTATATGGCAAAGATTCCTGATCATTTAGATAAAGGCTGGTACATGTTCTTTGTCAGTTTTTATCTCCATCTTTATTGGGTCGTTGGCGCGGGATTAGGTAACCTATTTGGTTCAATCATTCCTTTTGATTTAAAAGGGGTAGAGTTCGCTATGACCGCACTTTTCCTGGTGATTTTTGCTGAAAACTGGCTCAAAGAAAAATCTCATGAAAGCTCATTATTAGGTTTAGGTGTGGCTTTTGCATCACTGTTAATTGTGGGGAAAGCGCATTTTTTAGTGCCAACACTCATTAGTATTTGGATTCTGTTAACCGTAAGACGACCGAAACTTTCATCTAAATTGGAGGCACTAAAATGACATTGATGGAACAAATTATCACCATTGTGATTTGTATTATGTGCGTGCAATTTACCCGGTTATTGCCTTTCTGGATCTTTCCCGCCAATCGCCCGATTCCGGAATATGTTCGTTATCTAGGTAAAGTACTACCTGCCGCGATGTTTGGAATGTTAGTCGTGTATTGCTATAAAAATGTGGATGTGTTGAGTGGTTATCACGGCTTACCCGATTTCATTGCGGGTGCTTTGGTAGTGGGGTTACATTTCTGGAAAAAGAACATGTTTCTTTCTATCTCGGCAGGCACAATTTTTTATATGTTTTTAGTGCAAAAAATCTTTATCTAAGCGAATTTTGAGCGAAATAAAAATTTCTTGATATTGCAATCGGTTGCCTTTATTTCGCCTCTTTTCCTCAATTCCAAAATCTTTTATGATGGCGCCTCAATCATTGTTGACGGAGAGATTTATGGAATTTAATTTCATTGAGTTATTAGGTTATTTGGCAACATTCTTTGTGGCCGTGTCTTTTTTATTCAAATCCATTGTTCACTTGAGAGTTGTTAATGCAATTGGAGCGGTACTTTTTGTCGTTTACAGTTTGATCATCAAATCTTATCCAGTTGCGCTTCTAAACGCCTTCTTAGTTTTCGTTAACTTATATCAACTTTATCGTTTAAAAAAAGAGCAGCCGGCATCAAAAGTGCTTAAATAATTGACCGCACTTTTCCACGATTTACCCCCATATTTGATATAAGGCAATCACCAGTGGCATAGTAAACATACAAAGCAGCGTCGTTACACCATAAATGGCGCTGGCTTTCTGTGGATTGTTGTTATAAATCACCGCCATTTGTGTCACAGTTGAAGCAGATGGGCTCGTGGTTGCTAAAAAGCTAATCAACACAATAATTTCCCCTTTTTCAGCCCAATGTACAAACCCAATCAACTTTATTAATACCAATAATGCAATCGGAATAAGTAGCAAGCGCAAAAGTGTGACTAAATAGATGCGTTTGGATGATAAGATGCTCCGTAAAGGAATTGCCGCAATCAGCATACCCGCAACTAGCATAGCATTCGGACCAATAAATAAGCCAATCGAAGAGAGTGTACCATTGATAATACTTGGTAATTTAATTTGAAAAGCAAATAAAAATGCTCCGATGAGAATTGACCAAATATTGATGTTTTTGGCAATCATCTTCAAGGATAAATTTCCTTTTCCTACAATAATCAAACGGCAATGCGTCCAAAATAGAAAGGTTTGAACCACAATGAAACAGCTAGCGTAAATGACCCATTCTTTGCCAAATAGCGACATCACAATCGGAATAATTAAGTTACCAGAATTGGAATAAATGGAAGTGGCATGTTCAATAGGATCGAGCTTTAATAGGTGTTTTAATAGGCTACCAATGATAATCAAAATAATGTGAAGAAACACCGCCATAAGCAGTGAAAGCTGTAAACCTTGCAGGATTTCAGGTGTGTAATCAATTTGAAATGCCTCAATCATCACTGATGGACTGATAACATAAAGCCCAATAATAGAAAGTGGCTTGCTATCTTCAGATTTTAATAATTTTGATTTAACCAACCCATAGCCGATAAGCACAATAAGTGTTAGTTCAATAATTTTAGTACCGAGTAAAAATGCGATGTCCATAGTGAATATTGATGAGAGAAATTAGTGCTATGAAAGAAGAAAAGGGCAAATAATTTGCCCTTTAAATTGATTAATATTATTCCCATTCTATCGTTGCTGGTGGTTTTCCGCTGATGTCATACACTACGCGGGAAATGCCGTTCACTTCGTTAATGATACGATTAGATACTTTGCCTAATAAATCATAAGGTAAGTGAGCCCAATGAGCAGTCATAAAGTCGATGGTTTCTACTGCGCGTAGGGAAATAACCCAATCGTATTTACGGCCATCGCCCATTACGCCAACAGATTTTACTGGTAAGAACACGCTGAAAGCTTGACTGGTTTTTTCATACCAACCGCTATTACGTAATTCTTCGATAAAGATTGCATCCGCACGGCGTAATAAATCGCAGTATTCTTTTTTCACTTCACCTAATACACGTACGCCTAAACCCGGGCCAGGGAATGGGTGGCGATTG
>JAWHBY010000113.1:0-4094 GCA_032568935.1 Parahaemophilus parainfluenzae | reverse complement strand
CCCCACTTGAGTCGTTTCATCATGTTTCACAATATGATTAAGGTCTTTCTCTGCATGAATAAAGACTTCTTCACGACCCATTTCATCTTCAAAACGCAACTCATTAAAACCATTGCCTTTATGGGTTTTGGATTTTATCGTCATGCGAGTTTTATGTTTGGGAAGCTCGTAAGGGGGTTCTGTGGTACTGTGATAGGTACGCCCTACCACAATCGGTTGGTCCGGGTCACCATTTAGATATTTCACCAGCACTTCATGACCAATGCGCGGAATCATCATATTACCGTATTGTGCGCCCGCCCAACCTTGCACCACGCGCACCCAACAAGAGCTGTGCTCATCAAAGTTGCCTAATCTATCCCAAGGGAATTGCAATTTGACTCTTCCCCATTCATCACAATAGATTTCTTCGCCTTCGGGGCCCGTAACATGAGCAACTTGTGTACCACGAATAATCGGGCGAGGTTTTAATGGACTGCGCCAAGGTTTGTTGTGTGGAATCAGGAAAAGTGTGTTTTCATAGCGGTTGCCTTCTTCTCCCGCTTCTTCATCTAAGCTACCTGTTTGTTTACCAAAATGCTCTACTCGCACCACTAGCCACTCTTGATTGAAGGCTGAATTGGCATGTCCCTCTAAAGTAAAACCATAACCTGGTACGACACGCATATCATCGCCCACTGCATTCGCCGTTTCAGAAACTGCCAGTTCTGATTCTAAACGATAAAGACTGAACGGATTGCCTTGTTCATCTTTCTTATATCGGCCCGGATAGTCATATTTTTCATAAACTGTCGCTGAATTGACCGCACTTTTAGACGTATCACTATCAGTAATCCCGGATGCCTGTGAATGATGTTGATGTTCGAGGTTGTAATTCGGATTTAAAAAGGTGTAATCTCGTAAGGTTTGGTAGGTTGATGATTAGTTTTTAAAAGAACAAAAAATAACCGCACGTTGCAAAGTGCGGTTAACAAATTATTTAATTTAGATCGACAGAATCAGCTTTGATCCACATGTTGATTTCTTTCTTTCCTTTGTAATTTATAAAGTACCATTTTTCTCCATGCTCATCTATTTTCTCATCTAAAATAGAAACCAAATCCCCCTTTATCAAATAAAGTTTAGTTTTATCTCTATCATAAGGGTTATTATATAGATAAGTCTTTATTCTAATTTCTTTATCTTTTGAAATAGATAATTTTTTAACTAAGAATGATAGCAATAAGTACTCTTTCTCTTCTCTAAGCAATTCAATTATACGTTTATATTGAGTAAAATGTTCATCTTTATCCTGAGGAAATCTCACTAATATTTCAGCTATATCATTGGGTAAAAATGATTTCATATACTGTCTATTTGAATAAAATGAATCTACTACAGCACTAAGAGTGGAAAACTCCGAACCTTTAGGTTTACCTTCATATGTCGAATAGCAAATTGCTTTATTTCCCTTGTCATAAAAATCTATTTTGGATACATCTACAACTTTATTGACAGAACAATACTCCGTTTTTAAATCACTGCAGTAGGAACAATTATTAACATACTCAAGTCTCTCTTGGATAAATTTCTTTCTATCATGATCATATCTTATTGTAGAAACTGAATAAGACGAATTAGATGAACTATAATCATAAACATCTACTTTATTATTAGCATCTCCTATTTTTAGCTCCACAATATCATTATCCGAAGGTTTATCTATATCTAATTTTAAATATGCATTCTTTCCCTCTTTAAAGAAAAGAGCTCCATCCTTAATAAAATAGCTACCCCATACATAATGTGGAAAAAAAAATAGACTTAAAACAGATAAATAAAAACTAATACTCTTCATCAGAAATCTCCCCCCAATATCCTTTTTGCTTCAAAATATCTTTGTTTAAAAGTTCATCTTTCTTATTCAATTTTATTTTATTAATGCATTTATTAGAATAATCAAACACATTATCCCGTAAATGACGATAAAGCTTTAATCTAGTAGCAATAGTGTTTCCCCCACCATGCACCATCCATGTAATAGTTCCATTTCCATAAATCCCAAAGTCAGAGAAATAATTAAGCGTTTTCTTTTGTCTCAATTTATACTCTCCCCAAAACCATCCAGCAGAATCACAAGATAGAAACAAATCCCTAGCTATTAAGGCAGCATAATCACATTGGTATTCTTTTTTTTGTCCAGAACCATCATAATATACTTCCTTATATATAGGTCTTCTATTAAATAGCTCTTTCTCTACATCTGCTTCATTTATTTCCTTATTCAGAAAATAGTTAGGAAAACGTTTTACTACACTCTTATAATAGGATATTTGAGTGTCTCTCCATGTTTGTTGAATAATTCCTCGCCCTTTATATCTTGGACCATCACCTTCTTTTGTATGTCCATGTTGTATAGCCTCTGGATGAGTTTTTATAGTAGCTTTTTGAGGATTTGGGGGATTATAATACTCACCACTAGCAAACTCTAATGTGGTAGAAAAAAAAGCACTCTCGTGATAGCATTGAGCTAAGAATTGAATTTTTCTCATGCATGTATTGATTTCCCACTCTTTAAACGATTTATTTATTTCCTCGGTCAACCTCTCAAAAGTTTTATCCTCCTCAGATAATGGACAATTTTTTTTGTAAAATAAATCTTTGACGCTATTCTTAGAGAATACTCTCATCTCTAAAATAATATTTTTAAATTCTTCAACTGAAAAATCTCTATAGCAAAAACACTCACCCTTTACATGAGCAATATCCTCCGGCTTACCGTTAGCAGCACTTCTCTGCTCTACAGTACTGTTCTTTTTGTTATCCTTTTTACTATTTTCTTTTTCTAAAGAAGACTCTTGCTCCTGCTTTTGTTCTATTTTTTTCTCCGGTTTCTTATCTTTTTTAGGCTGCTCTTTCTTTTTATCTATTTCTTTTTTCGGTTGTGAAGATTCAGATACTTTTTTATCACCAGCCCCAGTCTTCTTAGATAGTGAACGAGATGCATCATTTCTTGTCCGAAATCCCAAAGGATAATAAAGTTTTGCACCCTCAACTAACTTATCACTATACTTCATACGGTTATGTAGCATCAAAGCTTCTACAGTACTTACTCCCAGCTCAATCTCAAGCTTACTCCAAGTATCTCCTTTTCTTACGAGATAATAAGCTCTCTTATACTCCTGTTCTTCATTATTTTCATTATCTAGTGCTCTTGTATTGATCGTATAAGTATCAGGCATCAAAACCTTGATTGAAGTTTTTCCTTCAGGCCAAATAAATTTATCTGTTGTAGAATGTTGCGTTTTAGGGTATTTCTCATTCCAAAAGACAAGCTCTAACTCTTTATGGTCACCTAAAGATGATTCAACTAATTCTCTATCAAACCAAACCTTTCCATTGCTATCTGCTCTTGATGGTAACTTCGTAATTAAATTACCATTAATATAAAGTTCAAAATAACAATAGGGCATTGATTGTCTTTCAGTATCTAAAATTTCAATGCTATATAATGCTTGCTGTACCATATATTTTCTCTACTTTACTTATATGTTTATATATCATTAACTTTCAATTTTGGCTTTACCAATAAATACCGTTAATTGTTCTTCAAATTCTCGATACACTCGTGCTGTTCGACCATCCTCATCTAATACTCCATCTGTAATAACCTCTCCTTGACTATCCAAAATAGTGTAAGGCACTTTTTTCTCATTACAACGTCCATAAACATCATAAACATCTAATCTTGTTGAATAATAAGTATTTGGTGTAATCGAATCATTTACTGTTGTTTCAAACGGACTCACCCCATCTGCCGCTCCCGCATCTTCCGTAAGTGGTCCCTCAACATACACATTCCCAATCAGCGTAATCCCTTCTTGGTTTAACACAATTTCACCGGCAGGACCTTGAATATGGACTTCGTCATAACCTTCTAAATCAAACTGTTGACAAACTTGTTCAAAAAGCTCACCCGCAACCCAGCTGCCATTTTGGGCAATTTCAATAGTTAAATCTTGTCCGACTTTGATGAGGCTATCAGCATGGACATTGACTCGACGGTTATTATTCACATTCAGAATATCGTCTTTTTCTATTTTCGTGATTCGATT
>JAWHBY010000112.1:0-4116 GCA_032568935.1 Parahaemophilus parainfluenzae | reverse complement strand
CCGTTTAATTTATTTACGTGAATTAGAAGATCGTCGTCAAACCATTTTGAAATCTATTGAAGAGCAAGGGAAATTGACCGATGAATTGCGTGACAAAATCCATGCAACACAAAGCAAAACCGAATTAGAAGATTTGTATTTGCCATACAAACCTAAACGTCGTACGAAAGGGCAAATTGCGATTGAAGCCGGTCTTGAGCCATTGGCTGATTTACTTTGGAACGAGCCGAAAAATGATCCAGAAACGTCAGCCGCTGAATTTGTAAATGCGGATAAAGGCGTAACAGACGCCAAGGTCGCACTTGATGGCGCACGCTATATTTTAATGGAGCGTTTTGCTGAAGATGCGGGTTTATTAGCGAAAGTTCGTGATTATTTAGCAAAAAATGCCGTTATCGTATCTAAAGTGATAGAAGGTAAAGAAACAGAAGGCGCAAAATTCCAAGATTATTTCGATCACCAAGAATTATTGAAAAATGTGCCTTCTCACCGTGCATTAGCCATGTTCCGTGGACGTAATGAGGGCATTTTACAATTAAGCTTAAATGCGGATCCTGATGCAGAAGAGGGAAGTCGTCAAAGTTATTGTGAAGAAATTATTCGTGATTATTTAGATGTCCGTTTCACGGGACAGCTTGCAGATAAATGGCGTGAGCAAGTGATTGCGTGGACATGGAAAATCAAAGTGTCGTTGCATTTAGAAACGGAATTAATGGCAAGTTTACGTGAAAAAGCGGAAGAAGAGGCCATTGATGTTTTTGCCCGAAATCTGACCGCACTTTTAATGGCTGCACCGGCTGGTGCGAAAAGTACCATGGGCTTGGACCCAGGCTTGCGTACGGGAGTTAAAGTCGCAGTGGTGGATAACACAGGTAAATTATTAGATACCACCACCATTTATCCACACACGGGTCGTGAAGCTGAAGCACAAGTGGCGATTTTCAGCTTAATCCGTAAACATAACGTGGAATTAATTGCCATTGGTAATGGTACGGCTTCTCGTGAAACTGAACGTTTTGCGAAAGAGGTGATTAAAGAAATCAAAGAAAATAAACCACAAACCGTTGTAGTGAGCGAAGCGGGCGCATCGGTTTATTCTGCTTCTGAATTTGCCGCAAATGAATTCCCGAATTTAGATGTGTCTTTACGTGGTGCGGTATCTATTGCTCGTCGTTTACAAGATCCATTGGCAGAATTAGTGAAAATCGAACCGAAAGCCATTGGTGTTGGGCAATATCAACACGATGTAAACCAAACCCAACTTGTGCGTAAACTTGATGCGGTGGTGGAAGACTGTGTAAACGCGGTGGGTGTGGATTTGAATACGGCATCAGCACCGTTACTTGCTCGCGTGGCGGGAATGACGAAAACCTTAGCGCAAAACATTGTGGAATATCGTGATGAAAATGGTCGTTTTGAAAGCCGTGCAGAATTGAAAAAAGTGCCGCGTTTAGGACCAAAAGCCTTTGAGCAATGTGCAGGCTTTATGCGTATTGCAGGCGGGAAAAATCCACTTGATGCTTCAGGTGTCCACCCAGAAGCGTATCCTGTGGTCGAAAAAATCTTGCAAGCGACCGCACAATCTATCCAAGATTTAATGGGGAATGCGGGTGTGGTACGTCAGCTTGATGCGAAACAATTCATTGATGAGCAATTTGGTTTACCAACCGTTCAAGATATTTTCAAAGAATTGGAAAAACCAGGGCGCGATCCGCGTGGTGAATTTAAAACTGCTGTATTCGCAGAAGGCGTAGAAGAAATCACCGATTTAAAACCAGGTATGATTTTAGAAGGTACCGTCACCAATGTAACTAACTTTGGCGCATTTGTGGATATTGGTGTTCACCAAGACGGTTTAGTACATATTTCATCATTAAGCGATAAATTCGTGGAAGATCCACATCAAGTGGTGAAAACTGGCGATATCGTGAAAGTGAAAGTATTAGAAGTGGATGTGCCGCGTAAACGTATTGCGTTGACGATGCGATTAGATGAAAGTGCGGTCAAAAATGACGGCAAATCTGACCGCACTTTAAGTGCAAAACCAAGAAGTAATGCGCCTCGCCAAGATCGTAATTCAAGAGGAAATAGTGCAATGGGTAATGCCTTTGCCGATGCGTTGAAAAATTGGAAAAAATAATTTCGTCATTTAGATGAACATTGTGGCCAAATAGGCGTACAATGAAGGGGATCTGGTCAATCATCCAATCCCCTTTTTTATTTCAACGAAAGGAATATTCTTATGGAAAAAGGTATTCTTGGGCCGCATGAAGGCAAGGAGCTGGAATTAATGTTAAGGGGCGAAAAGCAAGTGGCATTATTCAATCAGGAGCTCGGTATTCCTGACGCCTTTCTCCCTTATCTTGAGCTAGGAATGCTTCATTCAAAAACAGTGCAACGTCATGTAAATGATGTTTGCTTAACTGATTTTATTGTCTATTTACCTCAATCTATTGCACTCGCTGAACAAATGGAAGTGCTACTTCCTGCAAGTACTGTGAATGGTTTTGATCCAAAAGTGGAGCGTGAAATCGGCCGAATTCTTGGCTACCGAGAAAAAGATATCGAGTACTATATTCAGCATTTTCAAGATAATTTAGAGAAGTATCGGCAGCAGTATAGTTAATAGATAAAATAAAAAGTGCGGTCAAAAACACAAGCGATTTTGACCGCACTTTATTATTGGCTAGGAAGGATTATTCCGCGTCTTCTTTTGCCCATTCTAATGAGCGTTTAACGGCTTTTTTCCAGCCTTTATAACGACGTTCACGTTTTTCTTCATCGTTGTCTGGTGTGAAGGTACGTTCTACACGCGCTTTGTCGTGAAGCTCGTCTAAATCTTTCCAGAAACCAACCGCAAGGCCTGCAAGGTAAGCTGCACCAAGTGCAGTCACTTCTTTCACCACTGGACGTTCTACGTTCACATCTAAAATATCCGCTTGGAATTGCATTAAGAAGTTATTGTTGGTTGCACCGCCATCAACACGTAAATATTGTAAGCGTTGACCTGAGTCAGATTGCATTGCTTCTAATACGTCACGGGTTTGGTAAGCAATAGATTCAAGGGTTGCGCGTACAATATGGTTGCGGTTAGAACCACGAGAAAGACCGAAAATTGCACCGCGTGCATACGGATCCCAATAAGGTGCACCTAAACCAGTGAATGCTGGCACGACATATACCCCGTTGCTGTCAGGGACTTTTTGTGCGAAGTATTCGGAGTCATGGCTGTCATGTACGATTTTGAGTTCATCACGTAACCATTGGATTGAAGCACCAGCGATAAATACCGAACCTTCAAGCGCGTATTCAGGTTCACCTTTGGCGTTACACGCGATGGTGGTTAATAGGCCATTTTTAGAGGTAATGGCTTTATCACCGGTGTGAAGCAACATAAAGCAGCCTGTACCATAGGTATTTTTTGCTTGGCCTGCGCGTGTACATAGATGGCCGTAAAGTGCTGCTTGTTGGTCACCCGCGATACCCGCAACAGGAATACGCACGCCGCCTTTACCCCCGATGTTGGTTTGGCCATACACTTCGGAAGAATTGCGTACTTCAGGCAGCATAGAGCGTGGAATATTTAATAATTCCAACATTTTGTCATCCCATTTTTTCGTATGGATGTTAAATAACATGGTACGGGATGCATTGGTGTAATCCGTTACGTGAACACGGCCTTGGGTTAATTTCCATACAAGCCAGGTATCTACAGTACCAAATAGAAGCTCGCCACGTTCCGCTTTTTCACGTGCACCTTCTACATTGTCCAAGATCCATTTCACTTTTGTACCGGAGAAGTATGGGTCTACCACTAACCCCGTAGTGTTGCGGATATATTCTTCGTGACCATCCGCTTTAAGTTTGTCAGTAATATCTGCAGTACGACGACATTGCCACACTATCGCGTTATAAACCGGTGTGCCGGTTGCTTTTTCCCACACAATGGTGGTTTCACGTTGGTTAGTAATACCAATTGCCGCGATTTCATCTGAGGTAATGCCTGCTTTTGCCACTACTTCGTTTAATGTTGAACTTTGTGTTGCCCAAATTTCCATTGGATTATGTTCCACCCAGCCTGCGCGTGGATAAATTTGTGTAAATTCACGTTGGGCG
>JAWHBY010000111.1:0-4220 GCA_032568935.1 Parahaemophilus parainfluenzae | reverse complement strand
ATAATCTTTTCTCAGAAAAAAGTGCGGTTAAAAATGACCGCACTTTTTGTTATACTCTCACCAATTTTTTCTCAATGCTTAGAATCTAAGGTTAATTCAATGCGTACAAGTCAATATTTATTCTCAACATTAAAAGAAACCCCAGCTGAAGCGGCCATTGTGAGCCATCAATTGATGCTTCGAGCAGGGATGATTCGCCCTCTTGCTTCAGGTCTCTATAACTGGATGCCAACCGGCTGGCGTGTGCTCCGTAAAGTAGAAAAAATCATCCGTGAAGAAATGGATAAAAGTGGCGCACTTGAAATCAAAATGCCAGTCGTGCAACCGGCAGAATTATGGGAAGAATCAGGCCGTTGGGAACAATATGGCCCAGAATTACTTCGTTTTGAAGATCGTGGTAATCGTCACTTTGTATTAGGTCCAACACACGAAGAAGTGATTACAGATTTAGTTCGTCGCGAAGTGTCATCATACAGACAACTCCCGATCAATTTATACCAAATTCAAACCAAATTCCGTGATGAAGTGCGTCCTCGTTTCGGTGTAATGCGTTCACGTGAATTTGTCATGAAAGATGCCTATTCTTTCCATACGGATCACGCGAGCTTGCAACAAACTTATGATGTGATGTACCAAACTTATAGCAATGTTTTCAATCGCTTAGGTTTAGATTTCCGTGCAGTACAAGCGGACACGGGTTCTATCGGTGGTAGTGCCTCACATGAATTCCAAGTGTTAGCAAATAGCGGTGAAGATGATGTGATTTTCTCTACGGAATCTGATTACGCAGCAAACATTGAATTAGCCGAAGCGGTGGCGATTGGTGAGCGTGCCGCGCCAACGAAAGCGATGGAATTAGTTGATACACCAAATGCCAAAACAATTGCTGAGTTGGTGGAACAATTCAATTTGCCAATTGAGAAAACGGTTAAAACCTTAATTGTAAAAGGGGCAAGCGAAGAGCAACCATTGGTAGCATTAGTGATTCGTGGTGACCATGAATTAAATGAAATCAAAGCGGAAAAATTACCTGAAGTGGCTTCACCATTTGAGTTTGCAGACGAAGCTGTTATCAAAGCAAAAATTGGTGCGGGTGTAGGCTCATTAGGTCCCGTTAATCTCAATATTCCAGTGATTATTGACCGTTCAGTGGCGTTAGTGTCTGATTTCAGCGCCGGCGCAAACATTGATGGTAAACATTACTTCAATATCAACTGGGAACGTGATGTAGCGTTACCAAAAGTGGCGGATATTCGTAACGTGGTTGAAGGTGACCCAAGCCCAGATGGTAAAGGTACCTTATTGATTAAACGTGGTATCGAAGTCGGCCATATCTTCCAATTAGGTAAAAAATACTCAGAAGCGATGAATGCGACTGTTCAAGGTGAAGATGGTCGTCCAATGGTCGTAACCATGGGATGTTACGGTATTGGTGTAACGCGTGTGGTCGCTGCGGCGATTGAACAACATTTTGATGAGCGCGGTATTGTGTGGCCAACAGATGAAATTGCGCCATTCACCGTAGCTGTTCTGCCAATGAATATGCATAAATCTGAAAGCGTTCAAGAATATGCCGAAGAATTGTACTGCACTTTACAAGCTCAAGGTGTAGAAGTAATCTTTGATGACCGTAAAGAACGCCCAGGTGTGATGTTTGCAGATATGGAACTTATTGGTGTGCCACACATGGTGGTGATTGGTGAGAAAAATCTCGCAAACGGCGAAATTGAATACAAAAATCGCCGCACTGGTGAAAAACAAATGATTGCAAAAGAGCAATTGTTAGATTTCTTAAAAGGGCAAATTAAAGCTTAATTAAGTCTTTGATGATGAAAAAAGGAGATTGAAGCATACACTTCAATCTCCTTTTTTATTATCGATTAGTAATTACTTGAGGTATTATCAGAAACACCCGTTACAATTGCAATGCCTGCGCTTGCGCCAATTCGTGTAGCACCTGCTTCAATCATGGCTAGTGCGGTTTGAGTATCACGAATACCGCCAGAGGCTTTCACACCAATGTTGCCTACCGTTTTCTTCATTAATGCCACATCTTCTACGGTTGCGCCGCCTTTATTGAAACCGGTTGAGGTTTTAACGAATGCCACACCCAACGCTTTACAGATTTCACAGGCTTTTACGATTTCTTCTTTGGTGAGTAAACACGTTTCTAAAATCACTTTAAGCGGCACGCCATGACAAGCGGTTAATACAGCTTGAATGTCGTCTTTTACGGCATCCCATTTATTTGATTTAATCAAGCCGACATTAATCACCATATCGATTTCACCCGCCCCAGCGTTGATCGCTTCTTGGGTTTCAAACGCTTTGACGGAAGATAAGTTAGCACCAAGTGGGAAACCAACAACGGTACAAATTTTGACGTTTGAGCCAGCGAGTTTTTCTTTGGCTAAAGGAATATAACCTGAATTAATACAGACTGAATAAAAGCCGTATTGAATGGCCTCATCGCAGAGCTTAAGAATATCCTGTTCTGTTTTTTCAGCAGTAAGGGCAGTGTGATCAATATATTGTGCTAATTGTTTACTATCCATATTTTTTCTCCTTATTAAATGATGTGGTTATCATAACAAAATATCCGCAATTTTGACCGCACTTTTCCAATCGATTACAATTCATTTATCCTAGATCATGAAATTTTATTGTGAAACTTAAAACATTATTAAAAAATGCGATCTCGCTCCTGCTGACCTTGATTGTCGTAAGCAGTATTCTCGATTTTATTCGTAAACCCAATATTCCACCTGAAATCAATGCGACAGCACTTTATGATTTACAGGGAAATGCCTTTTTTTTACCCCAATTAGATCAAGCTAAGCTGACGATCATTTATTTCTGGGGAAGTTGGTGTGGTTATTGTCGTTATACTTCTCCAACGATTAATTCACTTTCAGAAGAAGGCTATCCTGTAGTCTCTGTCGCACTGCGTTCGGGGACAAATAAGGAAGTGGAGGATTATTTACAAACGCATCACTATCAGTTTACAACGGTGAACGATCCTCATGGCAAGATTGCGGAGCAATGGCAGGTGAATGTGACGCCAACTATTATTATTTTAAATAAAGGAAAAATGGATTTGGCCACAACGGGCTGGACAAGTTATTGGGGCTTAAAAGTGCGGTTGTTTTTCACAGAGTTTTTTGGCTAAGCGGTACAAAATCTATTACAATACACAGACTTATTTTAAAGAGGACAGAATTATGATTATCGTAACAGGTGGCGCCGGTTTCATCGGCAGTAATATCGTTAAAGCATTAAACGATATGGGACGCAAAGATATTTTAGTGGTGGATAACTTAAAAGACGGGACTAAATTCATTAACTTAGTGGATCTTGATATTGCAGATTACTGCGATAAAGAAGACTTCATTGCGTCAATTATTGCCGGTGATGATTTAGGTGATATCGATGCCGTATTCCATGAAGGGGCTTGCTCGGCGACCACTGAATGGGACGGTAAATACATCATGCATAATAACTACGAATATTCAAAAGAGTTATTGCATTACTGCTTAGATCGTCAAATTCCGTTCTTATATGCATCAAGTGCGGCAACTTATGGTGATAAAACTGAATTCCGTGAAGAGCGTGAATTTGAAGGCCCATTGAATGTGTACGGTTATTCTAAATTCTTATTCGACCAATATGTGCGTGCAATTTTACCTGAAGCGCAATCACCAGTATGTGGTTTCCGTTATTTCAACGTGTATGGTCCGCGTGAAGGTCACAAAGGTTCAATGGCAAGCGTGGCATTCCACTTAAATAACCAAATCCTGAAAGGCGAAAATCCAAAATTATTTGCTGGCAGTGAGCACTTCCGTCGTGATTTCGTTTATGTAGGCGATGTAGCACAAGTCAACATTTGGTGCTGGCAAAATGGTATTTCAGGTATCTTCAACTGTGGTACTGGTAATGCTGAGTCTTTTGCTGAAGTGGCAAAAGCGGTGATTAAATTCCACGGAAAAGGCGTAGTGGAAACCATTCCATTCCCAGAGCATTTGAAATCTCGCTATCAAGAATATACGCAAGCTAACCTTGAGAAACTCCGCGCAACTGGTTACAACAAACCATTTAAAACTGTAGCGGAAGGTGTGGCTGAGTACATGGCGTGGTTAAATAAATAAAAATATTGAACAAATAATGTCGTTCAATACTAGAAAATGAATAAAGTGCGGTTAAAATTAGTCTTATTTTTAGCC
>JAWHBY010000110.1:0-4244 GCA_032568935.1 Parahaemophilus parainfluenzae | reverse complement strand
TCTAAGTATTTACAGAATAAACGAAAAATTAGGTAGTTTTGTTGCATGTTGCGCATTGGAATCATTATGAACATGCGGTAATTCTCCGATTCTGACTTGGTCTGGATGGCCACAGCCACAGGTTGTACACATAAGTCACCTCAATAATTTTTCGTTTATTCTGTAAATACTTAGAATCTATGGTAATTCACATGCATTAGAATACCATATTCTCTATCTTAAATATATTCTTTGAAGAGAGATAAATACATACTATCAAGTAGTTAGCGTATTTTATATTCAAAAGATCAGGTTAAATTTGCCAATTTAGACGTCTTGCTATTTTACGGCAATTTCTTTCACTCTAAATTCGGTGCCACTTCGACGTTGTAAACATGCACTGTGACAATGTGGACAGCAATCTTGATAGGCTTCAATCTCAACTTCCTTTTGACATTGCCAGCACCATGCAATCGCAGGTAAATGAATAAAATGTAACTGACAGTTTTCAGCAACGGTATCTTTTCGCATAATTTCAAAGCAAAATTCTACCGCACTTTGCTCGACACAAGACAGCGCCCCAATTTCTAGCCAAATATCTGTCACTTCATGGATTTCATGCTTTTTCTTTTGTTGATCAATAATTTCCATAATATTCTGACAGAGAGACATCTCATGCATGATTTTCTCCTTAAAATAAAAAAGCAGTCTGTTCCAATTCTACTCTTTTTTGATATTTATTTTCAGCGTTTCTGTGTTTCGTTGTTCGATATTTAAACGTTGTTTGAAAAATTTTTACTGGTACCCGTACAAGAAATCATTTTAGCGGCACAAAATTAATGCCGCTATGTTGCAATAAAGTATTCATTAAATCATTGTTTTGTTCAAATTGGCTACATTTGCCTTTGAGCTGAATTAAGCGAATTCTCAAGTGAGCCAATTCATGGATCCGTTTTGATACTTCTCGAATATGTCGATCTAGCAGCTCATTAATTTCTCTTTCTTGCTCTTGAGTGGCACATTGAGGATTGAGCAACATTTTGATTTCTTTCAGTGAAAGATCCAAACTGCGGCAATAGCAAATAAAAGAAAGTTGTTTCAAATGCTCTTCCGTATAAACGCGAAAATTACCAATTGTTCGCTTGGCGGGTTCGATCAATCCTTGTTTTTCATAGAAACGTACGGTTTCCACCGTACAGCCAACAATATTGGCTAGCTGACCAATTTTCATTTTTAATTAAATTATCCTTGACTCTGAAGTTACTTCATATTTTATACTTTACCACAGTGTTCACATGTTAGAAAAGGAGAACTTCCATGAAAAAAACAGCATTACTTATCACTGCACTATTCGGTGCATCACTCGCTAATGCGCATAATGTTTGGTTGGAGCCTGTTAAGGATGCAAAAGGGCAATATGTGGTTAAATTTGGTCATGAGGAAACTGAAACCTATCCTCAAAGCAAATTAAAAGCGGTACGCCTACTTGATGCTAAAGGCCAATTGCAAAATGCCACAGTAAACTTTAAAGAAGGCGAAGCACACTTTGCCGCACCAGATGCAGCCATCGCATTTATTCGCTTTGATAATGGTGTTTGGTCAAAATTGCCAAGCGGTAAATACGTAGAAAAAACCAAACAACAAGCACCTGATGCTGTACTTAGTGTTAATCCAGTCAAATTCGGCAAAGCAATTTTACACTGGGATGCTCAAGCAAATAAATCACACAACATGGATTATGAATTGATCCCACAAAGTGAACCGAAAGCGGGACAACCTGTGGACATTCTTGTGTTAGTCAAAGGTAAACCTGTGCAAGGCATCAAAGTGGGTTTAGGCGAAGATCACCCATTCAACTTAACCAATGAAAAAGGTATTGCACAATTCACCCCTAAAGCGGGCTATAACAAAGTCTGGGCTGAATTTGATGAGCCGGTTAAAGACAATCCTGACTATAACAAACGTAGTGTTGAATATATGCTCACTTTTGATGCGAAATAATGAAAAAAGTTGTATTTTTAACCGCACTTTTCACCTGGCTGTGTGCACCATCAGCATTGGCTCATAGTTTGCATGTTTTTGCACAATATGATGGACACACAGTCTCTGGCAAAGCCTATTATTCCGATATGACCCCAGCGGCAGAAACCTATATGGAAATTTTGCAAGCTGGTCAGGACTCCCCTCTATTGGAAGGCAAAACGGATCGCGATGGGCAATTTGCCTATCCGATCAATACCACTGCCGAAGGTGCCATTAAAGTAGTGATAGAAGGTGAAGAAGGACATCGAGCCTCAATTGTTGCCAACAGAGTATCTGCACAAGCTACTAATAATAGTGACAATGCATTGATGTTGGTCCGCGAAGATATTTCTAAATTAAAAGACAAAATTTACCTGCACGATATTATTGGTGGTATCGGTTATATTGTTGGTATTTTTGGCTTATGGGCATTGATTAGAGCCTCAAAGATGACGCGTGCGTCGCAATCTAAGGAAAGATAATATGCATTTATCGGAAGGTGTGTTGCATACCCCCGTATTGCTTGGTGGTGCAGCTGTCGCATTAGTCTGCGTAATGATTGGCCTGAAACGCCTCAATTCGCAGCAATTGCCGCTAACGGCATTGTTTGCCGCTGCCTTTTTTGTTGCCGGTACCATTCATGTACCAGTTGGCATTGGCAGCGTGCATCTCATCTTAAACGGCATGGCCGGTCTATTTCTTGGTTGGGCGGTATTCCCTGCCTTTTTAATCGCATTGGTATTACAAGTCTTGCTCTTTTCCTTCGGTGGATTTGCCGTGCTTGGTGTCAATTTATGTGTGATGGCATTGCCTGCCCTTCTTGTACATTGGCTATTTGCAAAAAGACTTGAAAATGACAATTCCCGTCGCACTCAAATTACTGCCGGTATTGGTGCTGGCGTGATCGGCGTTGGCGGTTCAGCCTTGCTTGCCTCTCTTGTCTTAGCATTAGATGGTGGTAAAGCCTATAGCGATCTGATCATGTTACTGGTGATATCACATATCCCTGTATTTATTATCGACAGTATCGTCAGTGTTGGTGTGGTCTTATTGTTAAACAAAATGTATCCAACAGCGCTCAGTGTGGTGAAATGAATTTTCTTGCTATTTTCCAACCGCACTTACGATTAATTTATGTGTTTTTGTGTGGACTTATCGTCAGCACAATGACACATATTTCAACGCTTGTTATCCTCAATCTTGTGGTACTCAGTGGATTATTTATTGCGCTAATACGCTATCGAAAATCCCTTGCCGGTTATTTTAAATATTGGCTAAAACTAAATTTCTTCACTTTGCTTGTTTGGTTAACCTTAAGCTGGAAAATCACCGAGCAAAGTTTAGCATTAAATCCAATAGGGACTCAGCTCGCACTGCTGATCACGCTACGTTTCAATTTAATTTTAAGTTTAACTCGCCTCTTATTAATTGATATGAACGAGAGCCTTCTACTGCAAGCATTGTGCCGTTTGCCATTACCTGAAAAACTACTTCACCTATTTGTTCTTACTGTTCGCTATATTTCCGTGTTCAGTGAAGTGCATAAAAAGATGGATATGGCCATGCGTGCACGCGGATACCAGCCAAAACTTAATGGCAGAACCTTATTTATCGCGGCGCAGCGTGTCGCCCTATTATTAATTCATGCACTCGTTAAAGCAGAAAAAACAGAAATGGCGCTAAAAGCTCGTGGCTTTCAGCTGCATGATGTGAAAAAAACACAGGATAAATCTTGATGAACGTCCTCGAAGTCAAACAATTACAGATCATGCGCGAGCAACGTGTGATTATTGATAACCTTTCTTTTGAACTTCCTGAAGGCCATCGCCTTTTTTTACAAGGTGATATTGGTTGTGGAAAATCCACACTATTACATTGCCTATTAGGTTTTATACTTTACCAACAAGGAGAAATTCGCTGGTTCGGTAATGTATGTAGACAAGAAAAAGATTTTGTACCACTACGTGGAAAGGTAGGCATCTGTTTCCAATATGCTGGCGATCAACTTTTCGGCCCAACTGTACTTGATGATGTGGCCCTTGGTCCTCTCAATCAAGGATTGAACAGAGATGAAGCCTATCAAATTGCATTACAACAGTTGGAGCGTCTAAATATTGTTGGGTTAAAAGATCGCTCTGTGAATACCTTATCTGGTGGTGAACAGAATTTTACTGCGCTAGCCGGCGTACTGGCGATGCAGCCAAAAGTATTATTACTTGATGAGCCAACGAATGGACTCGATG
>JAWHBY010000109.1:0-4294 GCA_032568935.1 Parahaemophilus parainfluenzae | reverse complement strand
CATGCGGCTGTCTTTGAGTTTTTCTTGTCCGTCAAAATCGACCGCTTTTAAGATAATTTGGCGGTTATAACGCAGTTCTTCTTCGTAGCTTAATTCAGCCATTATTGCCCCAATAGGTGATTAAAGGGTTCAATGGTGACAATTTCGCCTGCAGCGACATTGCCACGATCTTTTTCAAGGCGAATAAAACAGTTACTTTTCACAAAAGAACTGAATAAATGCGAGCCTTGGAAACCCACTGGATGCACTTCAAGTTGACCATTTTCATTAATTTGATAGAAACCACGTTGGAAATCTAAACGGCCAGGCGCTTTTTTCAAATTAGTTTGGGCAATCGCTTGAAAGTGCGGTTGTTTTTTCGGGTGTTTTTTACCGCTTAATTTAGCGATAGCCGGTTGAACCAATTGATAGAATGTCACTAATGCAGAGACCGGATTGCCGGGTAAACCGCAGAACCAAGCATTTTCTAATTTACCAAATGCAAATGGTTTGCCGGGTTTCATCGCAATTTTCCAGAAATTCACCTGACCGACTTTTTCTAACACAGTTTTCGTGAAGTCAGCTTCACCCACTGAAACGCCACCGCTTGTGATAACCAGATCTGCTTGCGCTTGTGCTTTCACAAAAGCCGCTTCAAATTCCGCTTGGTTATCCGGCAGAATACCGAAATCAAGCACATCACAATTTAATTTTTCTAGCATTAACTTCACGGTGAAACGATTAGTGTCGTAAATTTGTCCTGCTTGTAACGGTTGACCGACTGGGACTAATTCATCACCGGTTGAAAGCACGGCCACTTTTAAACGTGGGTAAGCTTTGACTTCAGCGATACCTAATGAGGCGAGCAAAGGTAAAGAAACGGTATTTAACTCATCGCCTTGATGTAAGACCACATCACCTTTTTTCACATCTTCACCAATGCGACGAATATTCTGATTGGCTTTAGGTAATGCCGCAAAGGTAACTGTACCATCTTCATTGACGGTGACCTCTTCTTGCATGACCACCGCATCGGCACCTTCAGGAATCATCGCACCCGTCATAATTCTGACCGCACTTTGTGCTACCCATTCCCCTTGAAATGGATTACCCGCAAAAGATTTTCCTGCGACAGAAAGTGTCATAGATTGCTGTAAATCGGCTAAACGAACTGCATAGCCATCCATCGCGGAGTTATCAAAAGACGGTACATTAATCGGAGAAATTACATCTTCCGCACACACACGATCAGCGGCTTCAGTTAAAGCCAGAGTTTCAGTTTTTGTTGGGAAGGGAAGTTGGTTGAGCATTTGCGCCAAGGCATCTTCAAGTGGCAACATAATCAATCCTTTGGGTTGAGCGAAATAAAAGTGGATATATTGTAGCCCGAAATACAATATGAAGGAAATTAATAAATTAGGGTGATTTTTCGCATTTTACGAATAATTCATCTTTTGCTAAAATGCCGCATTATTTTTTTATAAATGGAAAGTGAATGAACGCGATTTCACCTGATGCGGAAAATGTCCGCCGAGCCTTGGTTGCCAAAGGCATCGAAACACCAATGATTGATCCGACTCAATGTAAAGATGAGCGCCGTGTGGCGATTGCTTCGCATATGCGTGAAGTGATGAAATTGATTGGGTTAGATCTACGTGATGATAGCCTAGAAGAAACACCAAATCGCTTAGCTAAAATGTTTATTGATGAAATTTTCAGTGGAATGGATTATGCCAATTTCCCGAAAATGACAAAAATCAAAAACCAAATGAAAGTGAGCGAAATGGTGCAAGTGAATGACATCACCTTAACCAGTACTTGCGAACATCATTTTGTGACGATTGATGGCAATGTTGCTGTGGCATATTATCCAAAAGATTGGGTGATTGGCTTGTCTAAAATCAATCGCATTGTGGCGTTTTTTGCGCAACGTCCACAAGTACAAGAGCGTTTAACTGAACAGCTTTTAACGGCATTTCAAACCATTTTAGAAACCGATGACGTAGCCGTTTATGTAAAAGCGACGCATTTCTGTGTGAAAGCGCGCGGGGTAAAAGATACCCACAGTTATACCGTGACATCAGCCTACGGCGGAGTCTTTTTAGAAGATCGTGAAACCCGCAAAGAATTTTTATCTTCCATTCAGAAATAACAAAAAGCACCGAGTATTCGGTGCTTTTTTATATGTTTTTAGCTTCGAACACTTAATTTCTCAAATTCTTCGAAGAATGTTGGAAAAGTTTTAGCCGTACATTTGGGATCTAAAATCGTGACGGGTGTATCCGATAACGCAATCAACGCAAAGCACATTGCCATACGATGATCGTTATAGGTTTCAATTTCAGCATGCTTAAATTGGGAGAGTGCAAGCGGTTGAATACGAATAAAATCTTCGCCTTCTTCAACATCTACACCGAGTTTTTGCAATTCTGCAGCCATAGCGGCAAGGCGATCGGTCTCTTTCACTCGCCAGTTATAAATATTGCGAATAACGGTTTCCCCCTTAGCAAATAAGGCGGTTGTTGCTATTGTCATGGCTGCATCAGGAATGTGGTTCATATCCATATCAACACCGTGAAGCTCAGCTTGTTCCGCTTGAATAAAATCATCACCCCAAGTAATTTTAGCACCCATTTTTTCGAGTACATCGGCAAATAGGCGGTCGCCTTGAATGGAATATTTGCCAATTCCTGTCACTTTTACATTGCCTTTAATCGCGGCGGCGGCAAGAAAATAAGAGGCAGAGGAAGCATCACCTTCCACCATATATTTGCCAGGCGAGACATAGGATTGGTTACCTTTCACCTTAAATACTTGATAATGTTGATTTTCAACCGAAACACCAAAATCTTTCATCATGGCGAGAGTGATATCGATATAAGGTTTTGAGACTAAATCACCCACAATATGGATATCTAAATCGCCTTCAGCAAGCGGTGCGGACATTAAAAGTGCGGTCAAAAATTGAGAAGAAATTGAACCGTCAATTTTAACTACGCCACCTTTAATCCCTTGATTATGAATTGCAACTGGAGGGTAGCCGTCATTTTCTAAATAACGAACATCAGCACCCGCTTGAAGAAGTGCATCAACCAAATGTTTGATTGGGCGCTCTTTCATACGAGGTTCACCAGTCAAAATAACTTCGCCTTCAGTGTTGCCTTTTAAGCAAAGCGCCGCTGTTAAAGGACGCATGGCCGTACCGGCATTGCCGAGAAACAGTGATAAGCCATTTTCAACCTGAAACGCGCCACCTAAGCCCTCAACTTCGCAGCAAGTTTTGTCTTCAGATAGTTGGTAATTCCCCCCTAAAGCTTTGAGGGCGTTTAACATATGGCGAATGTCATCACTGTCTAACAAGTTAGTAACCGTTGTGGTGCCTTTAGCTAATGCCGCTAATAATAATGCACGGTTCGATAAACTTTTCGAACCCGGTAAGTTGATTTCACCTTCAATACGGGAAATCGGCTCTAAGGTGATAGCTTTCATTACAAGACCACCGTTTTGTTTTTATACACAAAAATACGATCGTGTAAGGCAAGATCGAGTGCACGGCTTAATACGGTTTTTTCCACGTCACGGCCTGCACGCATCATTGCATCGGCAGAGTAGGTGTGGTCTACGTTAATCACGTTTTGCATGATGATCGGACCTTGATCCAATTCATTGTTAATAAAATGAGCTGTTGCACCGATAATTTTCACGCCGCGCTCATAGGCTTGTTGATAAGGTTTTGCCCCAATAAATGCGGGTAAGAATGAATGGTGAATATTAATCACACGATTTGGATAACGCGCCACGAATTCAGGATTTAATACACGCATATATTTAGCTAAAACAATATAATCAGGTGCATATTCATCAATTTTTTCAGCGAGCAATTTATCGTGTTCCACGCGCGTGAGTCCTTCATGGCTGACACAATGGAATGGAATATCAAAGCGTTCAACTAATTCGCGTAAATTATCGTGATTTCCAATTACTGCCGCAATTTCTACATCTAATGCACCGTAGTAATTTTTCATTAAAATATCACCTAAGCAGTGCGCTTCTTTGGTGACTAAAATCACGATTCGTTTACGTTTTGCGCTGATTAGGTGGCAATTTGTCCCAGCCGGCAAACTATAATTTAAGTCAGCTAACAAGGTTTCTTCATTAAAAATGCCTTCCAATTCAGTACGCATAAAGAAATGTTTCGTTTCAAAATCAACGAACTCATTATTGTGGAGGATATTTAATTGATGTTTGTAACAAATGTTGGTGATTTTAGCGATTAAGCCTTTATCATCAGGACAGTCGGTCAGTAATATTTTCT
>JAWHBY010000108.1:0-4342 GCA_032568935.1 Parahaemophilus parainfluenzae | reverse complement strand
AAGTATCTTAAAAGGTGCGCGTAACATCGATAACGCAAAATTATTCGTGGATTGGGCATTATCTAAAGAAGGTCAAGAGTTAGCGTGGAAACAAGGTGATTCTTTACAAATCTTAACCAATACCACAGCGGAACAATCGCCAACTGCGTTTGATCCAAATAAACTTAACCTTATCAATTATGACTTTGAAAAATATGGTGCAACCGAACAACGCAAAGCCTTAATCGAAAAATGGGTTCAAGACGTTAAATTAGCGAAA
Organism: Parahaemophilus parainfluenzae; assembly: GCA_032568935.1. Taxonomy (GTDB): domain Bacteria; phylum Pseudomonadota; class Gammaproteobacteria; order Enterobacterales; family Pasteurellaceae; genus Haemophilus_D; species Haemophilus_D parainfluenzae_AE. Next base: position 4,083 of record JAWHBY010000108.1, on the reverse strand, counting down.
TAGTACTTAAAGTGCGGTTGAAAAACATGAGATTTTTTGACCGCACTTTTACCATTTTAGCCCCACTAGCTAGGTTTTACGTGGGTTTCTACGATGAGCGTATTAGCTCATCTTATTTTATAAACACAGGAGTGGACCAATGAAAATGTCTAACGTTGCTTTAGCACTTTCTGGTGTTGTATTTGGTGGCGTGTTGCTAAGCTCTCACGCATCTGCTGCAGAAGGTCGTTTAGTGGTTTATTGTAGTGCACAAAATACGATGTGTGAGCAAGAAACTATGGCTTTTGAGAAAAAATACGGTATCAAAACCAGTTTTATCCGTGGTGGTACAGGCACAATTTTAGCCAAAATTGATGCAGAAAAAGATAACCCACAAGGGGATGTATGGTATGGCGGTACGCTTGATCCTCATTCTCAAGCGGGTGAAATGGGCTTACTTGAAGCGTATAAGTCACCAAATCTCGCACAAATTCCTGAACAGTTTAGAGATCCCGCTAAAATTAAAGGCAACTATTCCTCCGCGATTTATCTCGGTGTATTAGGTTTTGGGATTAACCCAGAACGTTTGAAAAAACTTAATTTACCGACACCAAAATGTTGGAAAGATCTAGCCGATCCTGCTTATCGTAATGAGATCCAGGCAGCCGATCCTCAAAGTTCAGGTACGGGTTATACACAATTAGCCACCTATATCCAACTTTGGGGTGAGGATGAAGCGTTCAAATATCTCAAAGAACTCAATAAAAATATTTCCCAATATACCAAATCAGGTAATACAGCGACCCGTAATACGGCACGTGGTGAAACCGCAATCGGAATTGGTTTTTTACATGAATATTCTTTAGAGAAAGCCAAAGGTGCACCAGTAGAATTAGTTGTTCCTTGTGAAGGTACAGGCTATGAAATTGGTGGCGTGAGCATTATTAAAGGTGCAAGAAACCTTGAAAATGCGAAATTATTTGTGGATTGGGCGTTATCAAAAGAAGCGCAAGAGTTAACCTGGAAAAAAGGGGAAGCGTATTCTATTTTAACCAATAGTACCGCAGAACAATCACCTTATGCGCTCGATTTTAAATCTATCAATTTAATTAATTATGATTTTGACAAATACGGCTCAAGTGATTTACGTAAACGTTTGATCACAAAATGGGTTGATGATGTTAAATTAGCAAAATAATGATGTATACATAGCGAAATAATAGCTATTATATTATTTCGCTTTTTTCTTTTATGCGAGGTTGTATGAACGCAAATAAACTCCCTATTATCCAATCTGCTAACTTTTGGATAATTCTTGCAGTGATTGCATTTCTTATTCTGCCTTCCCACGCTTTAGATTATGGCTTGTTTGAAAGCACAAGCGATGAATACTTAGGTGCAATGGGTTGGTCTTCGTTAAATATTACGGCATTATGGTTTTTACCGGTTATTTTGTACGGATTGATGCCACTTCTTAAACTGCCGAAGGATACACAAGCGAAAGCAGAGCTTTATCTTGTTGCTGCGGCGACATTGTTTATCTTTGTTAGTGCGACAATTTATAAAGTCAGCATGGGTTATTCTGTGATTGTGTTAATCGCGAGTTTAACTGCACTGGCTACGTTTTCCTTCGCCAAATTAAAAGTAATGCAAGGGGATAAATTTATTATTGCCTCTTTACTTTGCATTATCTTATTAATTTTCTTCTTCATCGTTTATCCAACATTGGCTATCTTTGTTTCAATGTTCTATGACGGTGATACTTTTGCACCGCAACAAGTGATGCGAATTTTAACTCAAAGCTATATTGTACGTGTTATTAGTAACTCGCTATTCTTGTCTGGCTTTGTAGGAATCGTATCAACGATTTTCGGTTTGGCATTTGCGCTTTATACCACCCGTATTGCACGTAGAACGGCATTTATTGGTAAAATTTTCTCTATTTTACCAATCGTCACACCGCCATTCGTTGTGGGCTTAGGGGTAACATTAATGCTTGGCCGTTCTGGTTATGTGACAGAGTTCTTATCCACAACATTTGGATTTGAGAACCATAACTGGTTATACGGTTTCAACGGGATTGCCATTGCACAGATTCTTGCTTTTGCGCCGATTTCATTCATGATTTTAGATGGTGCATTAAAATCTGTTCACCCGTCAATTGAAGAAGCGTCTTACACCTTACGTGCAAATCGTTACCAAACATTCTTCAATATTATTTTCCCATTATTGCGTCCAGCGTTGGCAAACTCATTCTTAATCGTGTTTATCCAATCCTTAGCGGACTTTAGTAACCCATTAGTATTGGGCGGTAGCTTTGACGTAATTGCAACACAAATCTACTTCTATATCGCAGGTTCACAATTAGATTATGCTTCAGCAAGTACGTTAGGTTCGATGCTTTTAATCTTCTCATTAGCCGTATTTATCATCCAATATATTTGGATTGGTAACCGCTCTTATGTGACCGTTTCAGGCAAATCCTATCGTGGTGATGTACAAGATTTACCAACCGGCTTGAAATATACCATCATCGGTATGCTTGGTTTCTGGGTACTCTTTAACTTAGCGTTATACGGCAGTATTTTCTACGGTAGTTTCACCGTAAACTGGGGCGTAGATTATACCTTAACCTTGAAAAACTATGCGATGTTATTCGGCCAAGGTTTAAGTGATGGGGCATGGCCATCATTGATTAATACCTTAATCTACGCAGGAATTGCCGCACCATTGACCGCACTTTTCGGTTTATTAATTGCGTATATTGTGGTGCGTAAAGATTTCCAAGGTAAAAAATCTCTTGAGTTCTTAACCATGCTTTGCTTCGCCGTACCAGGAACTGTTGCAGGGGTATCTTATATTTTAGCCTTCAACAATGCACCGCTTTACATTACGGGTACTAGCATCATCGTGATCATCTCAATGGTCATGCGTGATTTACCAATCGGTATGCGTGCAGCCATTGCAGGTCTTGGTCAATTAGATAAATCACTCGATGAAGCGTCTCTTTCTTTAAAAGGTAGCTCATGGAAAACTTTATGGTTTATCGTTTTACCATTGTTAAAACCAGCTTTACTTTCTGCATTGGTTACAAGCTTTGTTCGTGCGATGACCACCGTAAGTGCGATTATCTTCTTAGTCACCGCTGATACACGCGTGGCAACGGCCTATATTTTAAACCGTGTAGAAGATGGTGAATATGGTGTTGCTATCGCGTACGGTTCGATTTTAATCATCGTGATGATGGCCATTATTTTATTCTTTGACTGGATTGTGGGTGATACCCGAATTTCCCGTTCTAAAGCGAAAAAAATGAATTAACTCGTTAAGTTGTAGGTAAATATTATGAGTAATAATGATTTCTTAGTATTAAAAAATATCACTAAATCTTTTGGTAAATCCACAGTCATTGATAATTTAGATTTAACCATTAAACGTGGCACTATGGTGACCTTATTAGGGCCATCTGGTTGTGGTAAAACCACTGTGTTACGTTTAGTGGCAGGCTTAGAAAACCCAACTTCAGGTCAAATTTTTATTGATGGTGAAGATGTAACCAAATCATCCATTCAAAATCGTGATATTTGTATCGTATTCCAGTCTTACGCATTGTTCCCACATATGAGTATCGGTGATAACGTCGGCTATGGTTTGCGTATGCAAGGCGTGAGTAAAGAAGAACGTGCTAAACGTGTAAAAGAAGCGTTAGAGTTGGTTGACTTAGCAGGTTTTGAAGAGCGTTTCGTGGATCAAATTTCGGGTGGTCAACAACAACGTGTGGCATTGGCTCGTGCGTTAGTGTTAAAACCGAAAGTATTACTTTTTGATGAACCATTAAGTAACTTAGATGCAAACTTACGTCGCTCTATGCGTGAAAAAATCCGTGAATTACAACAAAGTTTAGGTATTACCTCACTTTATGTGACTCACGACCAGACCGAAGCATTTGCGGTATCCGATGAAGTTATTGTCATGAATAAAGGTAAAATCATGCAAAAAGCGCCAGCAAAAGAGCTTTATTTGCGTCCAAATTCTTTATTCCTTGCAAACTTCATGGGCGAATCGAGCATCTTTGAAGGTAAATTGGAAAATAACACCATTGAT
>JAWHBY010000107.1:0-4427 GCA_032568935.1 Parahaemophilus parainfluenzae | reverse complement strand
TAAAGAGTTAGAAAAAATTGAGAATGCTAAAGAAGATGAGCAAGTAGCCGCTCATTTAGCACTTTATCAGGACCTCTTAAAAAATCCTGCAAATTTGAAAATACAAGCTGAGAAATTACCATTAATTGATGCTAATACGAATAAAATTACCAATAAATTTGCCGTAGTACTAAGTTTTGCTCGTTATTTGCGGACGATTCCAGAAAATATGAATGAACCAACCTTCACCCCTTACGAGCAATGGGCTAAGACCTGGCAATTAAACGAAACTGAATTACGTGATTGGAAAATCGCCTTTATTAGCCGTTTCTTTAATAATGAAAGTCCTAATTTTGTGCAATGGCGCGATCAGGAAATTCTCAAACTCAATGTAGATAACCTCATTGAACGTCGTTTACGTACGGCTATTTGGCAACAAACAGATTTACTCACCTGGTTAAATGCGCTTTCTAATGAAAGCAAACAAAAACAAGAATGGCGTTATTGGATGGGGAAAGCACTCGAAAAAGGGAATAGCCAAAAAGCCAAAGAAATATTCTCTGAATTAAGCAATGAACGCGGATTCTACCCAATGTTGGCGAAAGCAAAATTATATCCTGAAAATCGTGGCGCAGGATATGATTTCGGTCAAACAGAATTATCTGTCGCGCGGAGTATTTCAGATCCCTACTGGGCACATGAATATAAAAAATTTCAACCAGAGCTCGTAGAAATTGCCGAATTACGTCAATTAGATCGATTAGGCGCAGCCAAACAACGTTGGCGTTTTCTGTTAGAAAAATTATCGCAAGAAGAACAACTACAGATTGCTTTAAGCCAATATGCGAATGAACAAAATTGGTTTGAATTAGGTGTGGATGGATCGATTATTGCGAAAGCATGGGATTATGTCGGATTACGTTTACCAAATGCTTATAGTCAATATTTTGATATTGCTCTCAGTAATGTGAATCTCAGCGAAACGGAACCTCAAGCTATTGTGGATAATCGTGTCACCAAAACTTTTGCGATGGCCATTGCTCGCCAAGAAAGTGCTTGGAATCCAATGGCGCAATCTTCCGCAAATGCACGAGGATTAATGCAATTATTACCGAGCACTGCGCAAAAAACGGCAGAAAATCAGCAACTCCCTTATAACGGAGAATCAGATTTATTCAAACCGCTTAATAATATTTTACTCGGTGCGGCTCACTTAAATGAGCTAAATGCTAAATATCCAAATAATCGCATTTTAATCGCCTCTGCCTATAATGCGGGTGCAAACCGTGTAGAAAAATGGCTTGCAAGAGCCAATGGCAAATTAGCCATGGATGAATTTATTGCCTCCATTCCATTCTTTGAAACGCGAGGTTATGTTCAAAACGTATTAACTTACGATTTTTACTATCAAAACCTACAAGACAAAGAAAAATTACAAACCTTTAGCAAAGAGGAATACGATCGGCTATACTAGTCGCACTAGTTTAATAGTATAGGATTGTTGACATGTATATTAGCCGCAATTTAGAACAATGGAATGCTTTCCTCGCAACCTTGCAAACCGCATTTGAGCAAGGCAAAGCACAAGATTTCTTAACACTCCTACTCACGCCAGATGAGCGCGATGCAGTGGGTTTACGTTTGCAAATCGTGGCGCAGTTATTAGATAAAAATCTCTCACAACGAGAGATTCAACAGAATCTTAATACCAGTGCGGCAACCATTACGCGTGGTTCTAATATGCTCAAAACAATGGATCCGGATTTTATAAACTGGGTGAAAAACCAACTCGATGAGCAAGCTGCAAAAAACTAAGCGAATTCTGACCGCACTTTTACATCTTTTTCGCCCCTCTTGGTGGAAAAAAAATTGGCAACGGATTGCGTGGCGTTTTTCTCTCGCAATCCTCGCGTTTTTTATTTGCTTCCGCTTTATCCCTGTTCCCTCCTCTGCCTATATGGTACAGCAAAAAATCGGGCACTTATTGCAGTTAGATTTTAGCTATTCAATCAAATATGATTGGGTGAGTCTTGATGAAATCTCACCGAATATGCAACTCGCAGTCATTGCCGCTGAAGATCAAAAATTCCCCAACCACTGGGGCTTTGATTTTGAGGCAATTCAAAAGGCCTTTAAATTTAATGAAAAATCTCGCCGAACCCGAGGAGCTTCAACGATTTCTCAACAAACAGCAAAAAACCTCGTTCTCTGGCATGGACAAAGTTGGGTTCGTAAAGGGTTAGAAGTTCCCACAACGGCATTAATGGAAATCTTTTGGTCCAAAGAACGGATTTTAGAAGTGTATTTAAACATCGCTGAGTTTGGTAATGGTATCTTTGGTGTAGAAGCTGCCAGCCGCTATTATTTCAAAAAATCAGCAAAGAATTTAACTCAATCTGAAGCAGCATTACTCGCTGCAGTTTTACCGAATCCTATTATCTATAAAGTGAATAAGCCTAGTGCGTTAGTTCGTAAAAAACAAAGTTGGATAATGCGACAAATGAATGGATTAGGCTTAAATTATCTGAAAGAAATGTAGATTTGCCATAAAGAAAAAACCTTGAAACTCACTTTAAGTTTCAAGGTTTTAAATTTGGTGGAGATAATCGGGATCGAACCGACGACCTCTTGAATGCCATTCAAGCGCTCTCCCAACTGAGCTATATCCCCAAATAACGCAAGCTATGATAAATTTCGGCTGATAAACTGTCAATATTGAAATAATCAAATCCCGCTTATCAGCCTAAATATTAAGCGTTTTGAGATTTAATAAAATCAATGGCACGCTGGATACGTGCTAACACGCGTTCACGACCAATACCCACTAATGTCACATCCATAGAAGGTGATTGACCTGAGCCAGTTACAGCCACACGTAATGGCATCCCGACTTTACCCATACCCACTTCTAATTCAGCAGCGGTTTGTTCAATCGCTTCATGAGTAGAATGTAAATCCCAGCTAGAAAGTGCGGTCAATTTTTCTTTTACTTTTTCAAGTGGTTCAATCGCCGCCGCTTTAAAGTGTTTTTTCACCGCAGCTTCATCAAAACTTTCAAACTCTTCGAAGAAATAACGGCTTGCTGATGCCATTTCTTTTAAGGTTTTGCAACGTTCTGCAAGCATTGTCACAATTTCAGTTAACGCTGGACCATTTGAAGTATCAATACCTTGATCTTTATAATGCCATGCAAGGTGTTTTGCTACATATTCAGGTGGTAATTCACGAATGTAATGATGATTTAACCACAATAATTTTTCCGTGTTAAATGCACTTGCTGATTTACTCACATGATCTAATTCGAAGTATTTAATCATTTCTTCACGCGTAAAGATCTCTTGGTCACCATGCCCCCAACCTAAACGAACAAGATAGTTGATTAAGGCTTCTGGTAAATAACCGTCATCACGATATTGCATTACACTTACCGCACCATGACGTTTTGAGAGTTTTTGGCCATCATCACCGTTAATCATAGAAACGTGCGCATATACTGGAATTGGTGCGCCTAAGGCTTTTAAAATATTAATTTGACGCGGGGTGTTGTTAATGTGGTCTTCACCACGCACAACGTGAGTAATGCCCATATCCCAGTCATCTACCACCACACAGAAGTTGTATGTTGGTGAACCGTCGGTACGGCGAATAATTAAATCATCTAATTCACTGTTGCTGATTTCAATACGACCACGCACTGCATCATCAAACACGACTGAACCTTCTGTTGGGTTTTTAAAACGTACAACATGTGGCTCATCGGCTGCATGATTGTGGTCATGTAAACAATGACGGTCATAACGTGGTTTTTCTTTGTTTTGCTCTTGTGTATGGCGTAATTCTTCTAAGCGTTCTTTAGAGCAATAACAACGATAAGCTAAGCCTTGCTCAATCATTTCATCAATCACTTGATTGTAACGATCAAAGCGTTTGGTTTGATAATAAGGACCATGTTCCCAAGCAAGGTTTAACCACTCCATTCCTTCAATGATTGCCGCAGTAGCTTCCGGTGTAGAACGTTCTAAATCGGTATCTTCAATACGTAGTACAAACTCACCGTTGTTATGTTTTGCAAATAACCAAGAATAAAGAGCTGTACGTGCGCCACCTACGTGTAAATAACCTGTTGGACTTGGGGCAAAACGCGTACGTACTTTTACATTCGGATCTAATTCAAAAGGAGGATCAATTTTCATTTTCTTAATAACCTATTCATTTACAAAAATTACTTTTATTTTACTACGACTTGCATGAGTTCTAAATAAAAAATCTGATTTTATGCCTATTTTTGCAACAACTAGACGCTTTTTCATAAAAATATATTGACTGAAATCTCATTATACTTATAATGCCAATCCACAACATTAAGGGCGATTAGCTCAGTTGGGAGAGCACCTCCCTTACAAGGAGGGGGTCACTGGTTCGAGACCGGTATCGCCCACCACTTTTCT
>JAWHBY010000106.1:0-4701 GCA_032568935.1 Parahaemophilus parainfluenzae | reverse complement strand
AAATTTACAAACAAAAACTCGAACAACGACGCCAACAAAATGCCGAAATTAATCGAAAAAGCACTAAGCTTCACCTTATTTGGTTGGCTATTTTTACTATCGTTATCTTATTGGCAAGTTGGCTGACGGGGAAATAACAAAGTGCGGTCAAAAAATAATGAGAATTTTGACCGCACTCCATCTTTATTGCTTAGATATAGGTGAATCGTTTATTTTATCTAACAATACTCTTACCACCTTCGGTACGCCCATCCCCGCTTTTTCTTTTATTGCGATGACGTGCTTACGAACAAATCCTGTATTGGGATTTGGATCAATCAAGTAAATTGGCGCTTTGCTTGGCGCTTCATTTACTAAACCATTAGCAGGATACACTTGCAAAGAAGTACCAATCACTAATACGACATCCGCTTGCGCTACAATATCAATTGCTCGCTCTAACATCGGCACCATTTCACCGAAAAAAACAATATATGGACGCATTGGATGACCGTTAGGATCTTTATCTTCCAATTTCTGATCGCCAAAACAATCCACAATATAACTTTCATCAAAACTACTACGGGCTTTATTCAGTTCACCATGTAAGTGTAAAACATTCGAACTTCCTGCACGTTCATGTAAATCATCCACATTTTGCGTGATGATTCTCACATCATAGGCTTTTTCTAATTCAACTAAGGCGAGATGTGCAGCATTTGGCTTAGCTGCCGCCGCATTTTTTCGCCGTTGGTTATAGAAATCTAATACTTTTGCACGGTTCTTCTGCAAAGCTTCTGGCGTACAAACTTCCTCTACTTTATGCCCAGCCCATAAACCATCTTCCGCTCTAAAAGTAGGAATTCCACTTTCAGCACTAATTCCTGCACCAGTTAATACGACACAAATAGGTTTCATAATATCCTCCTCAGCACTTTACATTATAAGCCTGAAAAACAGATTTACTTCGTATTTATAATAAAAAATCGGGCAATTTTTAAACTGCCCGATTTGTTTCTATTTTTGACCACACTTTATGCTTTTGCGGTATCAATACGTTCGAATGACAACACTTTATTTTCTAACTGACGGAGTAATAAAGTGGCAATGCCGGTAATAATGAGGTAAATACCGCCTGCTATACCGTAGATAGTGAGTGCATCATATTCTGTACCATAAAGTTGGCGTGCATATCCCATGATATCCATGATCGTAATAGTAGAAGCTAATGCTGTACCTTTAAATACCAAGATAATTTCATTGGTATAAGACGGAAGCGCACGTTTTAACGCATAAGGAATGAGAATTTTTAAAGTCTGCATACGACTTAAACCTAATGCCGCACAGCTTTCCCATTGACCTTTAGAGATCGCTTTTACTGCCCCATGGAATAACTGGGTTGAATAAGCCGCACTATTCAAAGCTAAAGCTAATGCTGCACAGAACCATGCGTTGGAGAATAATCCCCATAATGGGCTATCCACCAACCATTGGAATTGACCAGGGCCTGCATAAATCAAGAAAAATTGCACTAAAAGCGGGGTGCCTGTAAATAAAACAAGAAACAAATTGACCGCACTTTTCACCAATTTATTGCCAATAGAAAGCAAGAAGGTTAAGCCCAATGCGAGGAAAAAGGCAATAAACAATGCGACGACCGTAAGCAACAGGCTAGTCGGAATACCTTGAGCAATGACGGCTAAATACTCTTGAAACATTATTCGACTCCCCGTTCAAATCGAGTGAAACGTAATTCTAATTTGCGGATACCTGCTTGGCTGATCAACGTAATCACCAAATAAATTAACGCAGCAATGCCATACCAAGTGAAAGGCTCATGGGTGTTCGTATTGATATACCCAGCCTGACGCATTAAATCATCGACACCAATTAACGACACCAACGCCGTATCTTTTAATAATACTAACCATTGATTGCTTAAGCCCGGTAAAGCGTGTCGCCATACTTGTGGCATAATCAAATGGATGAAGGTATAAGGACGGCTTAATCCTAACGCTGCACCTGATTCCCACTGCCCTTTTGGAATGGCTTGGATCGCACCACGTAAGGTTTGTGAAGCATAAGAGGCAAAAATCAAAGACAATGCAAATACACCACAACCAAAGGCGCTGAATTCGATATACTCTCCCGTCAGCATTTCTACTACTTGGGTTGAACCAAAATAAATCAGTAGAACCACCAAGATTTCCGGTAAACCACGCAATAAAGCAATCACAACAGAAGCTGGTTTTGCAATAAAGACATATTTATTCGCTTCTAAGGCAGTAAAAATAATACTGAGCAATAAGCCGACAATTAACGAGCAAATAGCAAGCCCTAAGGTCATTAGGGCTGCATGTCCAATTAATATAAGATAATCATAAAACATAGATTATTTTGTCATCCATTTGTCATAGATTTTTTGGTATTCACCATTTGCTTTCACGGTTTCTAAACCTTTATTTAAGCTTTCTAGCAATTCTTTACTTGATTTATTCACCGCGATACCTAAACCATTACCGAAATATTTTTTGTTAGTCACTTTCTCGCCAACAAATTGAATTTCAGACTCTTTAGAAATCATATCAGACAATACGGCGGTATCACCGAAGATGATATCAATACGACCATTTTTTAAGTCTAAGATCGCATCTTGTAAGCTTGCATAAGATTTTGCATTATATTGCTTGGTTTCTGCGGCAGTATATTGTTGGAATGTTGTTCCGTTTTGAACACCAATTGTTTTTGCTGAAGCTAAATCTGCTTTGCCTTTTAAAGCCACATAACTTGCTGTGCTATCATAATACGCATTAGAAAATGAAACTTGTTTTGCACGCGCTTCAGTAATATCCATCGCAGAAATCGCTGCATCAAAACGTTTTGCTTTCAAGCTTGGAATTAATGCATCAAAAGATTGGCTTTTGAAATGACAAGTCACTTGGATTTCCTTACAAATTGCATTCGCTACATCCACATCAAAACCGATAATTTCACCTTTTTCATTTGTTGTTTCAAATGGCGGGTAGCTCGGCTCCATCGCGAAAGTGATTTCTTGTGCATTTGCAGCAAAAGCTGAGCCCATTAACATTGCGCTTAAAAGTAATTTTTTCATGTTGTGTTTCCTTATTCTGAGTGTGAAAGATATTGTTTAAATTGTTCGGTTTTTGGATTATCAAAGCAATCTGCACTGCCCATTTCAATAATCTTACCTTGTTCCATATAGACGACCTTGGTCGCCACTTTTTGTGCCACGTTCACTTCGTGGGTCACAATAACCTGAGTAATGCCTGTTTGTTGAAGTTCTTTAATGATATCAACAACTTGAGCTGTAATCTCAGGATCCAGTGCTGCAGTTGGTTCATCAAACAGCAATACTTGCGGTTTCATCATTAATGCTCGAGCAATAGCAACACGTTGTTGCTGACCGCCTGATAAGTGAAGAGGAAAACGATCTGCATGCTCTTCCAAACGTAAACGTTTTAAAAGTTCTAATGCATCTTTTTTCGCTTCTTCTTCGCTAATGCCTAATACTTTTTGGGGCGCTTCAATCAAGTTTTCAATCACCGTTAAATGCGGCCAAAGATTGTATTGTTGGAATACCATCCCCACATCTTGACGAAGTTGACGAATGGCTTTCGGATTATTATTCGCCTGAGACAAATCAAAATGATTATTTGCAATATGTAATTCGCCAGAGGTTGGTACTTCTAGTAAATTTAGCGTACGGATTAACGTACTTTTCCCTGCACCACTTGGTCCTAGTAACACCACGGTATCGCCTTCTTGTGCATCAAGATTGATATCAAACAATGCCTGTGATGAACCATAAAAGAAATTCAAATTTTTAACACTAATCGCCATACTAAGTTTACTGCTACCCTCTCTTGATTTCTAATAATGAATAAATATTACTTTTTAATGATTAATTATGCAAGTGTTTTTATAAAAAATCCCAAAAATTTTTTTGGGATCTTTAAATCATTGAATTTTAAAGCGCACTTATCGCGAATTAGGCCTCTTTCGCCATCTCAAATTCAACTAGCATCATTAAAATATGAATCACTTTGATGTGGATTTCTTGAATGCGATCTGCATAACCAAAGTGTGGCACTCGAATTTCAACATCCGCTAAACCTGCCATTTTACCGCCATCTTTACCTGTCATTGCAATCACTTTCATGCCTTTTGCTTTTGCCGCTTCAATCGCATTTAATATATTTTTAGAATTGCCTGATGTCGATAATCCAAATAAAACATCGCCTTCTTTACCCACTGCTTCAACAAAGCGAGAGAATACATATTCATAACCAAAGTCATTACTTACACAGCTTAAATGACTTACATCTGAAATCGCAATCGCAGGATAACCTGGGCGGTTTTCACGATAACGACCAGTTAGTTCTTCGGCAAAATGCATAGCATCACAGTGAGAACCACCATTACCGCAAGATAATACTTTACCGCCATTTTTAAAGCTTTCTGCTAATAATTTAGCTGCTTTTTCAATAAGTTTGATGTTGTCATCATCTGAAACAAAATTGTTTAATACGTCTTGAGCTTCCATAAGCTCTGCTTTAATTTGATCAAAATACATTTTATTCTCCTTAAAAATTAAAATTCGAAATAGCGTTGGCATTGTATAGCGTTCATTTCAAATAATCTAGCGCTCTTTTTTATCACGCCCTTTTTCAGCTTACGTCTCATTATTTTGCGATATCTATC
>JAWHBY010000105.1:0-4877 GCA_032568935.1 Parahaemophilus parainfluenzae | reverse complement strand
CCCACTGCACTTTCATAAGGAATCAATTTTAAGCGTTCTTTCATGTCCATATTTACGCTACCGCCAGTTGCATGGAAAAAAGAACCATGTGGCATATGATCGAAAACTGTCGCCCCCGCATGAATCATCGCAGCACCTGCCAGACTACTCACCCCCAACTCTAATAATGTTGAACTAAACACACTCGAAGCAACCGCTGTACCTGCCGTTGTTGATGCCGTGGCAAGCGACATGAGTGCACCTGAAATTGGTGCCAGGATATAAGAAGGTAAGCCCGAATGTTTTAAGCCTTCAATAAGCACATCTTTCATACCGGAATTAGCAATAATACCGGCTAAAGCTCCCGTACCAAGTAGCATAATCGCCACCGGAGCCATTTTCCCTAAACCGCTAATCGCATAGTTATTGGCTTGGCGAAGCTTGCCCATACATAATGCGCCAATCAGACCACCAAGTGGTAAAGCGATTAAAGGATCGACTTTAATATCGGCTAACGGACGAAGTGCCAGTAAGAAGATGGCAACCAAAGGCGCCACAAGTGCGGTCAAAAATGAGGGTAGATTCTGTGTTTCTACTGCGACAACCTCTTGGGATGAAACGCGCGAACCTTTGTTTCTTAAACGTTTTGCTAAGAAATAGGTCAATATTAAGCCAAAAATAGCGGGTATAATCCCTGCCATCATTACTGACGTTAAATGAAGATGGAATGTATCTGCTGCAGCAATAGCATTAGGATTAGATGACATTAAGTTTCCTGCTTTTCCCCCACCAATCATCGCTAAGAGAATCGCAGGTTTTGATAAGTCAGTACGACGAGCAAGTGCTAAGGCAATTGGAGAGACCGTAATCACGGCAACATCAATAAATACACCAACGGCGGTTAAAATTAATGTGGCCAACGCTAACGCTAATAATGCTCTGGTTTCACCTAACTTATTTGTAATGGTTTCAGCAATGGTATTAGCCGCACCAGATTCAATCAGTACTCCCGCCAATACCCCTGCTGCCAGAATTCGCATGACTGCGGTAGTGATACCTTGAGCGCCTCCGATCATGAGACTCACGGTTTGAGATAAATCAGCGCCACCAACTAATCCCCCTACTAAAGCCCCGACTAACATACCATAGGCTGGTGAGACTTTTTTCAAAATAAGGAAAATAGCAACGATGAGTGCAATGAGTGCACCTAAGGCTGAGACTGTTGGCATAGCGTCCTCCTGTTGATATGAATATGCAAAAATCTTTCTTATTTATATCAGCAAAAGTAGAGGAATAAAATCTTGTCAGACGTCCACCTACAAAAACGGCTTATGTAAAACACATAAGCCGAAATTGTTACTGAAAATTGACCGCATTTTAGAAAAATAAAATACTTCCCCAAACCACGACAACAATGCAAAGTGCAATGAACACTGCTGCTGAGCCTTGATCTTTGGCTCTCCCTGAAAGTTCATGGCGTTCTGTGCCAATACGATCCACCACCGCTTCAACTGCACTATTTAACAGTTCCACTGCCATCACAAGTAAAACCGATGAAATCATCAAAGCAATTTCAATTTTAGTGTCCCCCAGCCAAAAGGCGAGTGGAATCATAATGCACGCAAGAAAACATTCGTGGCGAAATGCGGTTTCATTTTTGAATGCACTCTTTAAGCCTTGTAAAGAATATTTTGTAGAGTTAATTAAATGGGTTAATCCCGTGGTTTTATACATAAAAGTTCCTATGTTGTAATCTATAAACGTTTTGCTTCGATAACGTCGTCTAACTTCGCTAATCTGGCCAGTATTTTACTTAAACTTTCAACATTTTTCAGTTCAATTTCCATATCCATCGTTGCCACTTGTTTTTTGGTGTCCGCACGGCTTGAAACCCCTAACACACTGACTTTTTCATTTGCAAGCACGGTCGTAATATCGCGTAATAAACCGTTGCGATCACTGGCCACAATGCGAATATTAATATGGAACCCCGCCGCATAATTATCCCCCCAAAGGGCCTCCACTACACGTTCCGGATGTGCCGCTTGTAATTCAATGAACTGTTCACAATCGCAACGATGAATTGAGATACCTCGTCCCATCGTAATGTAGCCTGCAATCGCATCACCTGGAATAGGCTGACAACAACGCGCCATGTGGTGCATTAAATTACCGACCCCTTCAACAATGACATAGCCTTTATTCTGTTGTTGCTCGGCTTTCTGCTGGGCCTTTTGCTGTGCAGTATTTGCACTTTTACTCGCCACATGACGGAGAATTTCTTGATCTGCTTCTTCAGCCGTCACTTTGATCAATCGGCTTTGCAAGAAATTCATTAACTGATTTAAACGGATATCCCCACTACCAATACCGGCGTATAAATCTTCGAGGTTTCTTAAGTTATAACGTGGTAAGGCAAGCTGCTCAACCTGTTTCAAACTGATATTCAAACGCGCAAGTTCATTATCTAACTGCTCTTTACCCGCTGGAACGTTTTTATCACGATCTTGTTTCTTAAACCACGCCTGGATTTTGGCGCGCGCTTTTGAGGTATGGGTAAAACCTAAGTTCGGGTTGACCCAATCTCGGCTTGGATTTGGATTTTTCTGCGTGATGATATCCACTTGCTCACCCATTTGCAGGTGATAAGTGAATGGCACAATACGCCCACCAACTTTCGCCCCGATACAACGGTGGCCAATCTCACTGTGGATCGCATAAGCAAAATCGAGAGGGGTTGATCCAGCGGGTAAATCAACCACTTCACCTTTTGGCGTAAACACATATACGCGGTCATCAAAGACTTGGCTACGCAATTCAGCCATCACTTCGCCAGAATCCGTAATATCATCTTGCCATGCGAGTAATTTACGCAACCAAGTGATTTTTTCTTCGTAAGCAGAAAGGCTACCTGTCGTGCCCTCTTTGTATTTCCAGTGAGCGGCTACACCAAGCTCCGCATCATCATGCATTTGCTGGGTACGAATTTGCACTTCAATTGGCTTGCCACCTTTGCCTAACACCACAGTATGAATGGATTGGTAGCCATTTGGTTTTGGGTTGGCGACATAATCATCAAATTCTTTTGGTAAGTGCTTGAAGTGCGTGTGAACGATACCGAGTGCCGTATAACAATCTTGCAATTTTTGCACGATAACCCTAACCGCTCTTACATCATATAAACCACTGAATTCCAGATGTTTCTTTTGCATTTTTCGCCAAATGCTATAAATATGTTTTGGACGACCATAAACTTCAACCTGTTCGATATTTTCTTTTAAATAACCGGTTAACTCTGTGACGAAATCCGCAATATACTGCTCACGATCTAAGCGACGCTCATGTAATAATTTGGCAATATTTCGATATTGTTCTGGATGCAAATAGCGAAAGCAGTAATCTTCAAGCTCCCATTTCAATTGACCGATACCTAAACGGTTCGCCAATGGGGCATAAATATTGGAACATTCTTTGGCTGCCAATACTTTTTCTTCTTCGCAAAAGTGATTTTCCGCATTACGAAGAAACGTAATACGTTCAGCAAGTTTGATGATCACGCAACGGAAATCATCCACCATTGCAAGAAGCATACGGCGCACGTTATCTACTTGAGAAGCATTAGCAGAATGGCTGGCGTTGAGCTGACGGATATTATCCATCTCCTCCACACCTTTAAGCAGTTTGGTGATTTTAGGACCAAAATGTTCCTGAATCTGATCCCAATCGACAATTTGGTTCGCCACTAATGGGAATAACATGGCAGTGAGTAAGCTTTCGCTGTCCATATTCATTTCATGCAGAATTTCCACCATTTCCACACCGGATTGCAATGTGAGGATTGCATTCTCCATTTGATCGGCATGTTCAGCTATTTGGGCTTGAGCATAATACCATGCATCAATCAAAGACTTTTCTACAGGGGCAGCAAGTTTAAGGCTCGAACACCACTGTTCGATCACAAAATCATGTGGATTTGATAAGTGAGAACCACGAACTGCAACCATAATACCCCCCTTGTTGATGAATATGGCTCGGCAACATCCTGTCAACCGAGTTGTCTTTTTAAGACAACAAAAAAGTCCGATTATTCTATCAGAATTTACACCTTATTTGATAAATAATGTCACCGACTCCAAATGACTGGTATTTGGGAACATGTCGATCATCGCGGTTTTGATAATGCGATAGCCGAAAAAGCGAAGAATCTCAGCATCTCGTACTAAAGTTGCGGGATTGCAAGATACATAAAGAATGCTTTCTGCATCCAACTCACATAACGCATTCAGTGCAAAAGCCGCACCGCTGCGAGGCGGATCAAGAAGAATTTTATTGAAATGTTGTTTTGCCCAAGTCTGTTCTGAAAAAGCTTGGTCTAAATCGGCTTGATAAAATTCAACATTATCGATATGATTAAACTGTGCATTCGCTTGGGCTTTTTTCACCATATCCAAAACACCTTCAATTCCAACCGCACTTTTCACGCGTTTAGCTAAAGGCAACGTGAAATTGCCCATGCCGCAAAATAAATCTAAAACATGATCGTCCGGATTCAAATCAAGCCAATCTAAAGCAGTATCAACCATTTGCTGATTTAAGTGGGTGTTCACTTGAATAAAATCGCGGATATCAAAAGATAAACGAATATCGTCTAATGCATAATAAGGCATTTCACTATGTACAAGCTGGATGTTTTGATCATCTTGCAGGAACAAATTCACCGCATTGGTGAGTGCAAACTGGAGCAACAAAGTGCGGTCAGTTTCGACTAAATTTCCTTTGTAACGTAACAACATGGCTATGCCATTATCCGCTGAAACTAATTCAATATGCCCTAATTGTTTCGGGACCGAATATTGCGCCCAAAGTGCGGTCAATTTTGGAATAAGATCATTAATCGC
>JAWHBY010000104.1:0-4931 GCA_032568935.1 Parahaemophilus parainfluenzae | reverse complement strand
GATGCCACAGGATTAGAAGCGATGAAATTAGGCGCAGAGGGTGTTATTTCTGTGACAAATAACCTTGCAGCAAAAGATATGGCTGAAATGTGTCGTTATGCCTTAGCGGGTGATTTTGCGAAAGCGGAAGAAATTAATTCCCGTTTAATGCCTTTACATAAAGATTTATTTATTGAGTCAAACCCAATCCCAGTTAAATGGGCGGCGTATCGTTTAGGTTTAATTAAGACTCCACATTTACGTTTACCACTTACTGTGTTAAGCGGAAGCGCGCAAGTAAAAGTAGAAGAAGCATTAAAAATTGCTGGCTTAATTTAATGAATTAAAGGGTTGTTTTTACAGCCCTTTAAACTTTCGACTTTTTTATTTGTCAAAGAGCGGTCATTATTTTAATTATTTTTATTGAAGGATTTAAGGAATGAAAAAAATCGTACTGAGTTTAGTCGCTTCAGCATTGTTATCGGCGTGTTCAAACAGCGTAGAAAAAATGCAGACGGCTAACGACACTTATCAAAATTCTGATCGTGAAATACCGAGCTTTTCACCTTTAGCAAGCGGTGGTATAACATTGCCGCAAGCCGATCCGACTTATGAACTTCCTCAGCTTAATGCGAAAAAAGAACGCGTAGATATTCGCCCACCTTCAACCCCATTAGCGATTATTAAAAATTCTTTAACACAATTTGATGGTGAACGTGCATTGATTGTTTATACGGATGCACAAGCAGAGCTTTATAATCTCAAGCAAGTTGAGCGTTTATTGAAAGAAGAAGGCACGAATTCAACTTTAAATGGTGCGGTATTAATTAGCGATTGGGCGCCAACAGGTCGTGCAGATGATAAAGCCAATACAGAGATCCGTTATAAAATTGAACAAGTTACGGCGCAAGATGCAAGTGCGTTAGCGGTTTCTGTCGAGCAAATGCGTCGTGATGGTGTGATTTACACACCAAATCAAGCAGATAAACAGCGCTATGCATCTGATCGTTTAAATCGCTTTGTTTCTGCTCTAACCAGCGCTTATAACAAGCAACAACAAGATCTAAATAACGCCTCAGCGGGGCCTTTCCAATCAGGTTTAATTACTGATGCGAATGGTAGAATGGCATTAGGTATGGATGCAAGTTTTGGCCAAGCATGGCAACGTTTAGGTTCAACTTTACCGAAATTAGGCTTTAACGCAACATCTGAATCAGCCGGTCGTGGTTATCGCGAATTGAAATATAAACCATTAGATAAACAAGAGTGGTTACGTTTAGGTGTGAATCCGCCTAATCTAGAAAAAGGTGTTTATCGAATGCAAATTTCCGCAGTGGGTAAACAAAGTGCGGTTGTGATCACTGATGAAGACGGCAAGACACTACCAAATGAAGCGGCTCAATCCTTGTATTCAGCATTAAGTGTATTGCTTGCACAATAATATGAGTTGAGAAATAAAAAGTGCGGTTCAATTTGACTGCACTTTTTTATTGGAAAAGATTTATTCGGCTTTCACGCCTAAGTGACCAATTTTTACGCCTAGGTTACCAAGAGAAACAGGATCCAAATAATCACCTAAGAATTTGAATAACTCACCTAATTCCCTAAATGAGCGTTTGATTTTTACTTGATCTTCTACTTTACGCACAAATTCATAACACACATTTTCGCCTTCAAAATAAGCCGTGAGCGTGAGATAAATGGTTTCAAAAAAGTGGCTTTGAGCACCTTCTTCACCTGGATCACTGATACGGACATTCCAAGTATTGTTAAATAAAACTTCTGTTTTGATTGACATATAGACTTCCTCTGTTTGTTATTTTTTATACTGAAATTGAAACGAAAAACCCGATGATAAAATTTCTGAAATTAAAAACTTTATCATCGGGCTTTTCAAACCAATTGCTCGCATATTTTGCTTTGCGTTGATAACTGCCTTTGCCTTTACGTTTTCTCTCAATGCGTTGGCGAAATAATTTATCGTGTAATAGTGCCATCACGGCATTATCTTTCACGACACCTTTGGTGTGTTGATAAATGGGCTGATTTTCAACCGCACTTTTTGTTTTTTTTGTCATATTTACCTCTAAAAAATTGCCGTGAAGTATTTCACGGCAAGTCATTATAGCGAAAATGAATAGAATTACAAAATGGCGAGTACGCTTTCAGGCGGTCGTCCAATTTTGGCTTTTTCACCTTTTACCACAATTGGGCGTTCTAATAGGGCTGAATTTTCACTGATGGCTTTTAATAAATCATCATTAGTTAATGCAGGATTATCTAACCCTAATGATTGATAAAGCTCATCTTTGGTACGCATCATTTTTCTGACATCATCCAATCCTAATTTATTAGCCAGTTGCTGTAATGCTTCAACAGAGTAGTGTTGTTGTAAATAAAGTTCGATAGTCGGTTGAATGCCTTTTTCTTCTAATAAAGCTAGAGTTTCACGGCTTTTTGAACAGCGCGGATTATGATAAATCTTAACAGACATAACGTTTCCTTCTATTTTATGTTGAATGAGTGGATATAGGATTGATTTAAATTTTAACTTATAATGACACAAAATACTTGTTTAGGAAGACTTATGTTTGAAATGCTAAAAAATTGGTATAGCCGTCGCTTAAGCGATCCGCAGGCGATGGGGCTACTTGCCATTTTGTTGTTTGGCTTTATTGCGATTTATTTCTTTAGTGATTTAATCGCCCCGTTACTGATTGCCATTGTATTAGCATATTTATTGGAAATGCCGATTAACTTCTTGACGAAAAAATTAAAGTTTCCTCGAATGCTCGCCACGTTAATTATTTTTGGTAGCTTTCTAACCTTGGCGTTATTAATTTTCCTTGGGCTTGTGCCAACACTATGGAATCAAACCATTTCCTTATTAAGCGATTTGCCTGCCATGTTCAATAAATTACATGAATGGTTGTTAGCCCTTCCTGAGCATTATCCTGAACTCATTGACTACACCATGATTGACACCTTTTTTAGTGCTGCTCGTGCGAAGATTTTGGGCTTTGGTGAATCTGCGGTGAAATTGTCGATTACCTCATTAATGAACCTTGTATCACTGGGTATTTATGCATTTTTAGTGCCATTAATGATGTTCTTTATGCTGAAAGATAAAAGCGAACTTCTTGCGGGTGTAAGCCGATTTTTGCCTAAAAACCGTCTTTTGGCCTCTAAAGTATGGAATGAAATGCAGCAACAAATTGCGAATTATATTCATGGCAAGTTGTTGGAAATTTTGATTGTTGGCGTAGTGACTTACATCATCTTTTTAAGCTTTGGTTTAAATTATCCGTTGTTGCTTTCTGTTGCCGTTGGGTTGTCTGTATTAGTCCCTTATATCGGTGCAGTATTGGTGACGATCCCTGTTGCTTTAGTCGCCATGTTCCAGTTTGGCATTTCCCCAACGTTTTGGTATTTGATTGTGGCCTTTGCGGTAAGTCAACTTCTAGATGGAAATTTATTAGTGCCATACTTATTCTCTGAAGTCGTTAATTTACACCCTTTGGTGATCATTATTTCGGTGTTAATTTTTGGCGGATTATGGGGATTTTGGGGCGTATTTTTCGCCATTCCATTGGCTACGCTTGTGAAAGCTGTACTGAATGCATTGCCGGATTAGATAGGATTAAAACGATAAAAAGAAAGCTGACGAAAGTCAGCTTTTTTGTTCTTTTAATTTTTGGATATCCAGAATTTCGACATAATCTGTTGTCCCTGCTTTAATACGCCATTTAATATTAAATTCGTACAGACTAATACCATAAATGCGATCGGTTTCTTTGCCTTGTTGATAAGCCGGGCGGGGATCTTGAGCGATCACTTCCGTAATGAATCTTGCTAAGTGCGGTCGATTTTTGTGATATTTTTCTACCGCACTTTGGGCGATTTCTGTAAATTCTACGTTTAATTTTGCAGGTGGTTTTTCTTGTGCAAAACTTGATTTTGCCTCTGGCTCGCTATCAGCATAGGCAATATAGGGCTTAATATCAAAAATAGGTGTGCCATCGACAAGATCCACGGAGCCTAAATGCAGGAAAACACGTCCATGAATACATTCCACTTGGCGTAATTCAACTTTGGATAAGCCTAGCGGATTAGGGCGATGCGTAGCGCGTGAAGCAAATACACCGACACGTTGATTGCCGCCTAAACGAGGGGGACGAACAGTGGATTGCCATTTCCCATGTGGTATTTTGTCGAATTGGAAAATAAGCCAAAGATGGCTAAATTGTTCTAAGCCTCGTACCGCTTCTGGCGAATTATACGGAGGGAGCAGTTCCACGATGCCAATACCATCTTGTACTAAATCTGGTTGGCGTGGCACCGAGAATTTTTCTTTGTAAGGTGTGTGAATTACCGCAATTGGGTGAAGCATCAGTGTTAAATCATTCATAAAAAGGCAATTTCCGTGTAGAATACGCCCTTTATTGTAATCAAAAGTGCGGTCAAAAAAAATGACAAATCATAAATTGAAAATGTGGTGGGAAACCGCTCGCCCAAAAACCTTGCCTTTGGCATTGGCTTCTATTTTTACTGGCTCAGCGTTGGCATATTGGGCTGATAAAGAAAGCTTTAATCTCACCGTGATGTTACTTTGCTTGCTCACCACCCTTTTATTGCAAGTCCTTTCCAACTTTGCTAACGATTATGGCGATCATCAAAAAGGGTCAGATACCGAAGAACGTATTGGGCCTTTACGTGGTATTCAGCAAGGTGCAATTTCCGCGAATGAGCTTAAGTGGGGCTTAATTTTAATGGCCGTGAGTTCATTTTTTTCAGGTGCATTCTTAATTGGTATCGCATATCAAAACCTAACAGATTTATTGGCCTTTGCAGGTTTGGGCATTCTTGCCATTATTGCTGCCATTACTTCTACCGTTGGAGCGCCACCTTATGGTTATTTAGGTTTAGGCGCTCTGTCAGTGCTGCTCTTTTTT
>JAWHBY010000103.1:0-5050 GCA_032568935.1 Parahaemophilus parainfluenzae | reverse complement strand
CCGTGAAGGTGGCCGTACAGTAGGTGCTGGCGTTGTTGCGAAAATCATCAAATAATTGATGTATTAACTGTAACAAGTTAGATAAAGAAGGCGTATCGAAAGATACGCCTTTTGTTTTTTATCAATGAATGTCGTTTTTTTGATAGAAAGTGCGGTCAAAAATCGTGTTGTTTTGGTATGATACAGATTCATTTTTTATACGGGTGTTTTTATGCAACAACTTCCATTTAAAGCCGTTGTTTCTGATCTTGATGGTACATTACTCAATGCTAATCATGTAATTGGTGATTTTACAATTGAGATATTAAATAAATTAGAACAAAAAGGTGTTGATATTATTTTAGCGACAGGCCGTAATCACACGGATGTTTCTTCTATTTTAGGTAAGATAGGTGCTGAGCATGCTGTAATGATCACTTCCAATGGTGCGAGAGTACGCGACCTAAAAGGTAACCTTATTTATAGCAATAGTCTTCCAGAAGAAATCGTGCTTGAGTTATATAAAATTCCTTTTGATCGTACCAAGATTTGTATCAATACTTATCAAGATGATGGTTGGTTTATCAATATAGATGTGCCTGAATTAGCAAAATATCACAAGGATTCAGGTTTCATGTATGAGGTGGTTGATTTCACAAAACATCACGGAAGAGGAACTGAAAAAGTATTTTTTATTGCTCGTGATCCAAAAGATCTTGTGGAGCTGGAAGATTATCTTAGAACGCATTTTGGTGATAAAACGACGATTGTTTATTCTGCTGTGACTTGCTTAGAGGTCATGAACAAAAATGTATCTAAAGGTGATGCACTAGCTCATCTATTAGAAAATAGAAATTATGGATTAAAAGATTGTATTGCTTTTGGTGATGGTCAGAATGATGTTGAAATGCTTTCTTTGGCTGGTAAAGGTTATGTGATGGCAAATGCTGATCCTCGTTTAAAAGATGCTTGCCCTGAATTGGAAGAGATTGGGTTCAATAAAGACGAAGCGGTAGCCAAACATTTGGCGGAGCTTTTTGGTATCAAATAAATGTTTCAGTCGCTTATTCTTGTTAGCACAGGCGCAGTCATCGGAGCATCCTTACGATGGGGATTGGGTCTTTGGTTGAATTCACTATTTAGCACACTTGCATTTGGTACACTTGTGGCGAACTTTATTGGCTGTTTTTTGATGGGGATTTTAGTGGCCGCCTTTTGGTTATTTCCTCAATTTAGCCCTGAATGGCGATTATTCTTAGTGACTGGATTTCTTGGTGCTCTCACCACCTTTTCTTCTTTTTCAGGCGAAGTAATAGAACTCTTTTTTAAAGAAGAGTGGGTAAATGGATTGTTCGTTTTAGTTAGCCATTTAGTTGGTTGTTTAATTTTTACAGTATTAGGGATTTATTTCTTTAGGTTCATCAGTCTTCTATTCCATTTCCGATAAAATCGCTAAATTCTTCAGAATAAAATCCATGAGAGAGCATATACTGCCAAATTTTTTGTTTGCTTTTGATTGGTTGAGGTTCTGCATAATTAGGAAACTTTTTGTGTAGAACCTTTTCTGCTATTTCAATCCAATTAATTTCACTTTCTGCGAGGACTTCATTGATTACGTCTGAAGGGACGCCTTTTAGTTGACGTAATTCTTGTTTGATACGATTTGCACCATACCCAAGCTGCGAACGTGCGTGTAAATAATTTTCAGCAAATCGTTTATCATTTTGCCAGTTTTTTTTCTGACAGTAAGCAATCGTTTCATCGATCTCATCTTCTGTAAATGCTTTTTCCTGCATTTTATTGCGTAGTTCAAATTCGCTATATTCACGTCGAGCAAGTAAATTAACGACATAGCTTAAAGCAAGAGAAGACATAGAAATTCCTTTTAGGTGAAATACGGTTGAAATGAAAAGTGCGGTCAAAATTGACCGCACTTTTAGTGATTAGAAATCACTTTCTGCGTCATCGGTAGATTGTTCAATATCAGCCATTAATGCTTGTTCTGGGTTAGCGACTAATTCAGCACGAAGCTTCGCTTCAAGTTCGTCTGATTTCGCAGGGTTTTCATGTAACCATTTCATTGCATTAGCTTTACCTTGACCAATTTTTTCACCGTTATATGCATACCACGCACCAGATTTCTCAACAAGTTTGTGTTTAACACCGAGTTCAATTAATTCTCCAGCTTTAGAGATACCTTCTCCATAAAGAATTTGGAAATCTACTTGGCGGAAAGGTGCAGCTAATTTGTTTTTGACCACTTTAACACGAGTTTCGTTACCAATGACTTCATCTCCATCTTTAACTGAACCAGTACGACGGATATCTAAACGAACAGAAGAGTAGAATTTTAGTGCGTTACCACCAGTTGTGGTTTCTGGGTTACCAAACATGACACCAATTTTCATACGAATTTGGTTAATGAAGATAACAAGGCAGTTTGCGTTTTTGATTTGACCGGTTAATTTACGTAGTGCTTGAGACATTAAGCGCGCTTGTAAACCCATGTGTGAATCACCCATTTCGCCTTCAATTTCTGCTTTCGGGGTAAGTGCAGCAACCGAGTCCACAATGACGACATCTACAGCGCCAGAACGTACTAATGCATCACAAATTTCAAGTGCTTGTTCACCATTATCTGGCTGGGAGACTAAAAGTTCTTTAACATCAACACCAAGTTTTGCTGCATAAATAGGATCAAGCGCATGTTCCGCATCAATAAACGCACAAGTTTTACCTACTTTTTGTGCTTGAGCGATAACAGATAAAGTTAAAGTTGTTTTACCAGAAGATTCAGGTCCAAAAATTTCAACAATACGACCCATTGGTAAACCACCAATACCAAGAGCGACATCAAGACCTAAAGAACCAGTTGAAACAGATTCTACATCAAGGGCTTGAGTATCACCCAATTTCATAATTGAGCCTTTACCGAATTGCTTTTCAATTTGACCAAGTGCTGCGGCGAGCGCTTTTTGCTTTTCTTCTTGAGTTGCCATATAAAACCTTCTTGAATAGAGTTATCTAAATTTGGCTAGATTATATCTGTATTGATGTACAGTATCAAGAGAAAATTTTTTCCTTGACGAAAAAATGTGAACCAGATTCCAAAATTGAGAAATAGTTTATTTAAAATCAACTTGTTAAGTATTTTTTTAGATCTTGAATTTGTGCTGAGAGAATTTTTTCACCTAGTTCATATACAGTTCTTATTTTGGTTTCATCTCGTTCTAATCGACCTATATTGAGCGGTACATTTGGACGGATCACAAAGATTTTATTTTGTTTTTCTAAACGAATGATTTCTTCTACTTGTTCATTATAAGTGCGGTAGCGATTTTCTAAGGTTTTAACTAAGTGTGGATATTTGCGATAAAAAAGTTTGAATAAAAAAGAAGAAGATTTTGTTTTACGGTAGTCGATAGGTTGGGTTAAAACGACGATGATTTTATCACAACCGAGCTCTTGTGCTTTTTCAAATGGAATACTATCAGCAATTCCACCGTCTAGATATTTTTGCCCATTGATTTCCACAAATTGCGAGACAAAAGGCATGGCCGAGGTTGCTCTGAAGTATTCCATTTCTTTGAAAACATTTTCGATTTTGAAATATTCAGCTTTACCATTCTCAATGTTTGTCGCTGCCAAATAGAAATCAATGTGAGATTTTTCGAACTCATTTTGATCAAAAGGGTCGAGATTAAAGGGGAGATCATAGAAAGCAAAATCTTTATTGACAATGTTGCCTGTTGTAAAAAGGCTATGAAATCCCATGTACCGTTTATCTTTAAGATACTTTAGGTTGTATCTCAATGCTCTTTCTTTTTGATTGGATGCATAATTTATGCCAAATAATGCGCCCGCAGAAACGCCAATAATTTTATCTATTTCAATGTGTCGTCCCATGAGTGCATCAAGGACACCTGCTGTAAACATCCCTCTCATGCCGCCGCCTTCAAGAACAAGTCCAGTTATCATTATTTATTCCTATATATTACAAATTTTTAGTAGGCTTAAGTTGTTAATTATAATCTTGTTTTATCAAATCTACTTGTTTGTTTTTAAATAAATTTTACATTTGCGATCTATCTCACAAAATTGAAAAAATCTTTTAGTTATACCTGATTGATTATGATATAACTATTCTATAGTGGTGCTTCTTAGTTATAGCTAAATAAAATAAACTTTACTCTAAGGAGAGCTTTAAAATGAAAATCCTAACAATACCCAATGATAATATTATCAGAGTGTGTAATTTGCTAAATCAACTGATTGGAGATGTAACAAGCAAAAACCTATTTACTGGATATGGATTATTCCATAAAGATAAGGATATGTTTGCTGTTTGGATTAATAATAAGGTTTACTTGAGGGCTAAAGGTGAACTTTCTGTAAAATTAAAAGGGCTGGGCTGTAAAGCCTTTGCAACAAATGAACTCAATAAACGCTTTGTGTTATCTGATTATTATGCTTTAACTGAAAGTATCTTGAAAGATAATGTATTAATGAGAACTTTGATCATTCTTTCAATAACTCAAATAAGGAAGGAAAAACTCGAGTCTGCGCTCTCTAAGATTGGACGGATTCGTGATTTACCGAATTTATCTATTAAATATGAACGAGCACTAAAGAAAGTCGGTATTGATAATGTGGATATCTTACGACAAATAGGTGCTGAAAATGCAATTGTTCGTTTGAAAAAAGCGGATATTGGTGCAACTGAAGCTTTTTATTGGCGACTTCGTGGCGCTTTAGAAAATCGTAATTGTGAGTTTTATACTGAGAAAGAAAAGGAGAAAGGGCTTAATAAACTTAATGAAATACTTTCTGCAAATGGATTTAGGCGCTGTAAACGGACTTTAAAAAAGGTTGAATAGACTTACTTAAAGGCTGTTGCGTCTAAAAAATCATCTATTGATCAAATTTTTTTAAAAAGTGCTTGCGCGGACTCCAAAAATCCCTATAATGCACTCCACACAACGACGCGCTGTTGTGAATCTTAAGAAAAACCGGTGCGTCGTTCTTTTTTGCTCTTTAACAATATATCAGACAATCTGTGTGGGCACTTGTT
>JAWHBY010000102.1:0-5262 GCA_032568935.1 Parahaemophilus parainfluenzae | reverse complement strand
ATCCCAGCGCCATAACTTGATGTGGTCATAAACTCCACTTCTACCGGTAATTTTAATTCACGCACGAGATCGGCCATGAACATAAATGAACCACGTAAAAGCCCAACAACAATCAGTTTATCAATGGCTTGTTGTTGATAAAAATGCGTAATTTCTGCGCCAAGTTCAGTAATGCGGCTACGAACATCCGCTTCTGAAATTAAAATATCGACGTGGTGTTTTTTCATGGTCTTTCCTTTTTAATTTAATCGTTTGCGTATTCTACAATAAAAAAGGCTGAAGTTTAAACCTTCAGCCTTTTTAACCCTAACGAATTTACTTTCTACTCTACCTGTTGGAGCAATCTGCAATCGCTGCTAAACAGATGTGCGTATAGTAGCAGAAAGAAATTACATGTCAATAAGAATTATTATCATTTTTATAAATTTTATTAATTCCCTGAGATTTTCATCTTGTTGAGCAAGATTGAACCTGTTTGGATATTGGAACGATGCTCTATATCATCTGATACCGCAATAATATTTTTCAACATATCTTGTAATTGACCTGCAATGGTAATTTCGGCAACCGGATATTGGATCTCGCCATTTTCCACCCAGAAACCGGCTGCGCCACGAGAATAATCCCCGGTCACAATATTGACACCTTGTCCCATGACATCGGTAACCAATAAACCAGTGCTCATTTGACGTAAAAGTGCGGTCAATCCGCCCGTTAAATTTGGTTTCACGAGCCAGTTGTGAATACCGCCTGCATGCCCGGTACTTTGCATGCCCATTTTTCTACCGCTGTAACTGGTGAGCAAATAGGTTTGCAACACGCCATCTTGAATAATTTCAAGATTCTGTGTGCGAACCCCTTCGCTATCAAAAGGCGTAGAGGCTAAACGTCTTAACAAATGAGGACGCTCACTGATTTGGAACCAATCTGGCAATACTTGTTTTCCAAGATGATCGAGCAAGAAACTGGATTTGCGATATAAGCTGCCGCCACTAATCGCGCCCGTTAAATGAGAAATTAATCCTGTGGCCACATCATTTAAGAAAATCACGGGCACTTCGCGCGTGCTTAATTTCTGTGGATTTAAACGCGCGATCACTTTTTTCGCGCAATTTTGTCCTACCCAATCCGCGGAAGAAAGCGCATCAAACTCACGTGAAACCGTGTACTCGTAGTCATTTTCCAGTTGATCTAGCTCTCCACCAATCACCGAACAAGATAAAGAATAGCGGCTATATAAGTAACTTTGTAGCATGCCGTGTGTATTGCCATAAACACGCACGCCAGTATGTGAATTAAAACTTGCACCGTTACTATTCACGATTTTAGCATCGTATTCCAACGCTGATTTTTCAGCCTCTAAAGCTAATTTTGTAGCCTGTTCAACATCAACACTTGCCCCATGATAAAGTTCTAAATCGGGCGCTTCAAAAGCCATTAGTTCTTTATCTGCTAGCCCTGTGCAATCATCTGGTGAGGTATATTTTGCAATAGCGAGCGCGGCTTCAACGGTGTTTTTAATCGCTTCTTCACTTAAATCTGAAGTAGAGGCATTACCTTTTTGTTGGCCTAAATAAACGGAAATACCTAATGCCCCATCGTTAGTAAATTCAACATTTTCAATCTCTTGCAGACGGGTTGAAACCGATAAACCACTCACTTTTGTAACGCCAACTTCTGCGGTGGCTCCCGCTTTCTGGGCGGTTTCAATCGCAAAACTGACTGCATCACGCAATGTTTGCTCTTGAGATTTTAAAAGTGCGGTTAAATTTTCTGCTGTTTTCATGGTGATAATCCTATTAAAAATTTGCGCCATTTTATCTTATTTTGAAAGTTTATGCTAAAATGCACCAAATTTTTCATAAGGTAACAGAATGGCAAAACGGAAGAAAAAAGAAGCCTTTGATTGGGAAGATGAAGACCAAGAAGAGATTATTTGGGTAAGCAAAAGTGAAATTAAACGCGATGCTGAGGATTTAAAACAGCTCGGCGAGAAATTGGTGAACTTAACCAAAGCAAATCTGACTAAGGTTCCACTAGACGATAGCTTGAAAGATGCCATTGAATTAGCACAACGCCTGCAAAAAGAGGCGCGTCGTCGCCAATTGCAATACATCGGTAAGCTCTTACGCTCAATTGATGCAGAGCCTATTCGTGAAGCTTTAGAAAAAATTGAAAACAAACATAATCAGCAACAAGCTATGCTGCATAAGTTGGAAATCTTACGTGATGAATTGATTGCAAAAGGTGATGCGGCTCTGACTGATTTGTTAAATGAACATCCTTCTGCAGATCGCCAACAATTACGTAATTTGATTCGTGCAGCACAAAAAGAGAAGGAACAAAATAAGCTGTCAAAAGCTTATCGCGAGATTTATCAGATCTTAAAAACACTCATTTTAGAAGACTAAAATACCGCTATTTTTGACCGCACATTGTGTCAAAAAAGTGCTATGATTGGCTACCCTTTTAGAAAGGAAAAAACGTTATTTATGAATATTCGTTGGAATATTATTTTAGGTGTCATCGCCCTCGCTTTATTAGGCTGGTATTATTCGCTTAATCAAGATCATAGCGATTTACAAAGCCTCATTAAAAAGCCTGATAGCCCAGAATACGTCGGTAATAAAATGGAAACCACTGTATTCTCACCTGAAGGTAAAAAACAGTATCTCGCGATTTCCGACAAAGTGGAATATTACACCCAAGACGGCCATACGGATTTTATTTCGCCGTTAGTCTATCTTTTTGATGTCTCTTTGGACAATAAAGATAAAGAAGCGAAAACCGATAAAATTCAATTAGAAAAACAAAATTGGAAACTTAGCGCGAAAAAGGCAAAATTAACGAAAGATCAAATGCTCTATCTTGAAGGTGGCGTGATTGCCGAGAGCCTTGATCCTTTATCTCGCCTACAACGTGTTGAGACTGAAGCCGCAGTAATTAATTTAAAAACACAAGACATTACTTCCAATACACAAGTAAAAATTAACGGATTAAACTTTAACTCGAGTGGATTGAACCTCGTCGGAAATTTACGTCAGCAAGTTGCAACTCTAAAGGAACAGGTAAAAACATATTATGAAATCAACAAACAATAAAATTCTGCTTTTAACGGCGTTAATGATGACTTCTTTGTCTGCTTTTGCGTTAAAAGACGATACCAATAAACCGATTAATATTGTCTCAGATAATCAATCTTTAGATATGGAGAACAGCGTAGTAACCTTTACGGATAACGTTGTGATTACGCAAGGTTCCATTTTGATTAAAGCCAATAAAGTAGTCATTACTCGCCCACCAGAAAATTCAGGTAAAAAAGAAACTGTTGAAGCATTTGGTAGCCCTGTTACCTTCCACCAACAACTTGATGATGGTAAGCCTGTTGACGGTAGAGCGAATAAAGTTCACTACGATTTAGGCACTGAATTCTTAACATTGACCGGTAATGCTGAATTAAAACAATTAGATAGCAAAATTAACGGTGAACACATCACTTATGATGTGAAAAAACAACAGTTAAAAGCCAATGGTAATGGAAAATCACGTGTGCAAACCGTCTTAATTCCGACCCAATTACAACAAAAAGGTAAAAAATAACCGATGTCTGTATTACAAGCTGAATTTCTCGCAAAAAGTTATAAGAGCCGAAAAGTGGTTTCTGATGTGAGTTTGACCGTAAACTCCAATGAAATTGTTGGCCTACTTGGTCCAAATGGTGCAGGTAAAACCACTACTTTCTACATGGTCGTCGGTTTAGTGCGTCATGATCAGGGAAAAATCACCATTGATGGCGATGATATTAGCGTATTACCTATGCATGAACGTGCTCGTCGAGGAATTGGCTATTTACCACAAGAAGCCTCTATTTTCCGTCGTTTAACGGTGTATGAAAATCTTATGGCGGTATTAGAAATTCGCAAAGATCTCACTGCAGAACAACGCAGAGAGAGAGCGGATGAGTTAATTGATGAGTTCAACATTGGCCATATTCGTGATAGCCTGGGACAATCGCTTTCTGGTGGTGAACGTCGTCGTGTGGAAATTGCACGCGCCTTAGCGGCAAATCCTAAATTCATTTTACTAGATGAACCTTTTGCGGGTGTTGACCCTATTTCGGTGACGGATATTAAGAAAATCATCACGGATCTCCGTAATCGAGGCTTAGGCGTGTTAATTACCGACCATAACGTACGCGAAACCCTTGATGTTTGTGAACGCGCTTACATTGTTGGTGAAGGGAAAATTATCGCGACCGGCACACCGGAAGAAGTCATGAATGATGAGCACGTCAAACGTGTCTATTTAGGCGAACAATTTAAACTATAACCGATGAAATTTACGACATTGCTCTCCCCTGATGATATTCGTCAGGGGGTTGCTTTTTCTAGCAAGAAACGATTATTTGAATCTATTGCCGCTTTCGTTGTTGAAAAACTTCAATGCGAAAATGGTGAACAGGCCTGTTTTGAATGTTTATTTGAGCGGGAAAAATTAGGTAATTCAGGATTGGGCAATGGTGTTGCCATGCCTAAAGCCAAGTTACCTGCTACTGTGTCAGATAAGATCCTAACGGTATTTATGCAATTAGAAACGCCTGTTGAATATGATGCGGCTGATAATAAACCGGTGGATATCGTTTTTGCTGTGCTTGTACCTGAAAATCTCTGCCAAGAATATATTCCTGTTCTCGCAGAACTCAATGAAAAATTAACGGATAAAAACTTAATTAAACAACTTCGTTCAGCACAAAGTGCGGATGAAATTTGGCAAATTTTTGAATGTGCCGATCATTCAGAGGAATCTGAAGACGACACAAATTTAGATAATATTGAACCTCAAGAGGTATAACCTAACCGACTAACCATAAGGAATCACGCAGATGGAAATTATTATTATCAGCGGTCGCTCCGGTGCGGGGAAATCTGTCGCATTACGAGCTTTGGAAGATATGGGCTATTATTGCGTGGATAATCTCCCTCTCGATTTACTTCCTCAACTCACCAATATTCTCGCCAAAACTCAAACAGCTGTTGCCATCAGTCTTGATATTCGAAATCTTCCTCATTCAAGTGCTGATTTAGACAAGATTCTGACAGATATTCAAGCCACTTATTCTGTCAAAATCATCTTTCTGGACAGCGATCGTAGTACACTTATTCGTCGTTACAGCGATTCACGTCGTCTTCATCCACTTTCAGCACAAGATCTCCCACTTGAATCAGCGATTGATTTAGAATATCAGCAACTTGAACCGTTAAT
>JAWHBY010000101.1:0-5275 GCA_032568935.1 Parahaemophilus parainfluenzae | reverse complement strand
ACCGAATTAATTATTCGACAGAAACTGATGTGATCACAACATCTTCTGTCGGAACGTCTTGGTGGAAACCTTTATTACCGGTTTTTACTTTCATGATTTTATCAACCACATCCATGCCTTCAACCACTTCACCGAATACGGCATAGCCCCATTCTTGCACCACTTCACGGCCAAACATCTCTTTTGAACGGTAGTTTAAGAAGTCATTATCTGCCACGTTAATGAAGAATTGTGCTGTTGCAGAATGTGGATCAGAGGTACGCGCCATGGCGATTGTGCCACGTTTGTTACTTAAACGATTGTTAGCTTCATTTTGGATCGGTGCGTTTGTTGCTTTTTCACGCATTCCGCTTTCCATACCACCGCCCTGAATCATAAATCCATCAATAACACGATGAAAAATTGTGTTATCATAGAAACCGTTTTTACAATAGTTTAAAAAGTTTTCTGCAGTGATTGGTGCTTTATCAAAATCAAGTTTAATTTTAATATCGCCAAAATTTGTGTGTAATGTAACCATGTTGTTTTCCTCTTGAAAATTAAGGCATTCATTATTCCACAAATGGCGAGAAAGTGCCACAAGGAGCAGAAAAAGTGCGGTCGTTTTCCAACTAGTTTTAAGAGAAAAAATATGTTAAAGATTTTTAATACCCTCACTCGTGAAAAAGAAGTGTTCAAACCTATCCATGAAGGAAAAGTGGGTATGTACGTGTGCGGCGTGACCGTTTACGATTTATGCCATATTGGCCATGGTCGTACCTTTGTATGTTTTGATGTGATTGCCCGCTATTTACGTTCTTTAGGTTACGATTTAACTTATGTGCGTAATATCACTGATGTGGACGATAAAATCATTAAACGTGCATTAGAAAACAAAGAAACCTGCGATCAACTTGTAGATCGCATGGTGCAAGAAATGTATAAAGATTTTGATGCGTTAAACGTACTACGTCCAGATTTTGAGCCTCGTGCGACACATCATATTCCTGAAATTATTGAGATTGTGGAAAAACTGATTGCACGTGGTCATGCTTATGTTGCAGACAATGGCGACGTGATGTTTGATGTGGAAAGCTTTAAGGAATACGGCAAATTATCACGCCAAGATCTCGACCAGTTACAAGCCGGTGCACGTATTGAAATTAATGAAATCAAGAAAAATCCAATGGATTTCGTGCTTTGGAAAATGTCAAAAGAAAACGAACCAAGCTGGCCATCCCCATGGGGCGCAGGTCGTCCTGGTTGGCACATTGAATGTTCAGCAATGAACTGCAAACAACTTGGTGAACATTTTGATATTCATGGTGGTGGTTCTGATTTAATGTTCCCACACCACGAAAATGAAATTGCACAATCTTGCTGTGCTCACGGTGGTCAATATGTAAATTATTGGATCCATTCTGGCATGATTATGGTGGATAAAGAAAAAATGTCGAAATCTCTCGGCAACTTCTTCACGATTCGTGATGTATTAAACCACTACAATGCAGAAGCGGTACGTTATTTCTTATTAACGGCACACTATCGCAGCCAGCTCAATTACAGCGAAGAAAACCTGAACTTAGCACAAGGTGCATTAGAACGTTTGTACACGGCTTTACGTGGCACCGATCAAAGTGCGGAAGCTTCAGGCGGTGAAAACTTTGTGGAAGCATTCCGTGAAGCAATGGACGATGATTTCAATACGCCGAATGCCCTTTCTGTCTTATTTGAAATGGCGCGTGAAATCAATAAATTGAAAACTGAAGATGCAGAAAAAGCCAATGGCCTTGCAGCGCGTTTACGTGAGTTAGCAGGTATCTTAGGTTTACTTCAACAAGATCCAGAAAAATTCTTACAAGCCGGCTCAGACGATGATGAAGTCGCAAAAATTGAAGCGCTCATCAAGCAACGCAACGAAGCGCGTGCTGCTAAAGATTGGGCAGCTGCGGATGCGGCACGTAATGAACTTACGGCAATGGGTATCGTGTTAGAAGATGGCGCCAACGGCACGACGTGGCGTAAACAATAACCTCACTTTGATACAAAAACTGCGGTCACATTGACCGCAGTTTTTCTTTTTAGGCTTAAATCATTACATTCTAGCTTTTCCCATTGTTTTTGCTTTTTTCTGCATTTCTTTTGCTTTCATTTCTTTTGCTTTCATTTCTTTTGCTTTCATTTCTTCTGACTTCATATTATCCATTTTTTCAAACTCAAGGTGTAGCTATTCCGCTCAACCTTCATTCAGGTAACTCAAAGTATGAGTCGCCGAGGTAACTGTTGGGATAATGCTCCAATGGAGCGTTGGTTCCGCAGCTTTAAATATGAATGGATGCAAGAGGGCGACCATCTAACCTTGGGGCAAGCGATGGACGATGTGAGAGCTTATGTGATGTATTACAATTTTGTTCGCCCACATCGTTACAATCAAGGTTTGGCGCCTGTTTTAACAAAAAAAACCTATCGGGGACTGTTGAATTAGCTGATCACTACATTAATCAGTAAAAGATAAAAGGGCGAAGATTATTAGAATCTTTGCCCTTAATGTTATCTGCATTTTTACAAAAAATAATATTTTCAATTTTTTGAAAAAAAGTGTAAGAAAAAAGGCTTATCTCCGACTAATAGAATAACTAGGAAGCATTTCCTACCATAATGAACTAAATAGTTTCATAAAATAGGTAATCAATCAGAGGAAAAAATGAAAGATTGTAAGATGCAAGGTATCAGCAGCGGCGTGAGTTTATTGATTTTACGCTTTTTTCTTGCGTGGGAATTTTTAGAGGCAGGGTTAGAAAAATGGAATGGTCAAAATTGGTTTACTGAAATACAAGATCGTTTTCCTTTTCCATTTAATCTTATTCCAGCCGATATTAATTGGCACGTTGCAATGGGATCTGAATTAATTTTCCCATTCTTGCTGATATTTGGGGTGCTAACACGTTTTAGTGCATTAAGTTTAACGATTTTAATCTCTGTCGCGTGGTATAGCATTCACGCCGATTCAGGTTATAACGTTTGTGATAATGGTTATAAATTACCCTTAATTTATGTGGTAACTTTATTAATCTTAATTACGCAGGGAGCAGGGAAACTCTCTTTAGACACGCTTATTAAGAAGGTTTATCCAACTAAAAGCTGGTTGAAATTCCTCTAACTATATATTCAATATCAAATTCTAGGAGATTTAAATGAAAAAATTATCCACTTTAGCCGCATTAGCAGGAGCATTAACGATGACAGTAGCTACTGTTGCACACGCTGAGCCAAAATCAAGCAGTACAGATAAAGCTGCAACACCTTGTGTGGGTGATAAATGTGTGAAAACAAAAGCAGCAGAAGGTAAATGCGGAGAAGGCAAATGTGGTGCAAACGAAACGAAAGCCGCAGAAGGTAAATGTGGTGAAGGTAAATGTGGTGCGAGCAAACCAAAAGCTGCAGAAGGTAAATGTGGTGAAGGTAAATGCGGCTCTAAATAATCGTATTTTAATCTAGATGCCATCCATAACACTGGTGTAAATTTACATCAGTGTTGTATTAAAAGGAGTAAATAATTATGTTACAAGGTGCAGGATTAGGGTATCGTCGAGATTTAGCGGATGATTTTTTGAATTTATCATCAAATAATGCGATTCAGTTTATGGAAGTTGCTCCAGAAAATTGGGTAAAAATGGGAGGAGCTGCTCGTTATAAATTTGATCAAGCCGCTGAAAGATATCCACTTGCGGTACACGGACTATCACTTTCATTAGGCGGGCAAGCACCACTTGATCGCGAGTTATTAAAAAATACTAAAGCATTAATGACTCAATATAATTCGACATTTTTTTCTGAACATTTGAGTTATTGTGAATGTGAAGGGCATTTATATGATTTATTACCTATGCCATTTACTGAAGAAGCTGTAAAACACGTAGCACAGAGAATCCGCTATGTGCAAGATTTTTTAGGATTACAAATTTCATTAGAAAATACCTCTTATTATTTACACTCTCCCACCAGCACAATGAATGAAGTAGAATTTTTAAATGCTATTGCACAAGAAGCGGATTGTAGTATTCATTTAGATGTGAATAATATTTATGTAAATGGCATCAATCACGGTTTACTTGATCCTTATGTTTTTTTAGATCAAGTAGATGTGAAACGTGTCAATTACATTCATATTGCAGGACACGACGAAGAACATTCTGCGGCACAAGTTGTGGAGGATTTAGAAGGAGAATCATTTAATAAAATAAAAGGGGCATATCGCTATTTACCAGAGTTATTAATTGATACGCACGGTGAGGCAGTAAAAGGTACTGTGTGGGATTTATTAGAATATGCCTATCAACGACTACCCGTCATTCCGCCAACATTATTAGAGCGTGATTTCAATTTCCCTCCATTTGCAGAACTTTATTCTGAAGTTGAACATATTGCACAACTACAGCAAAAATATGCTCAAAAAGAGGTAATATCCTATGCAGCCTAAACCTTCGCTTATTGAAACACAAAAAGCACTTGCCACAGCAGTTCGATTGGCTCATGCTCAACCTCTAAATGGTTATGCTCCGAATCGCCTTGCTGTTTATGCTCGTTTAGTTCGAAATAACATCTTTGGTTTTATTGACCGTTGTTTTGTTGAAGCGCCTAAACACGTTTCTGCTGAGAGTTGGTCTCAGACAAAAGAATTTTTTGTATTAAAAGGAAAATCACATTCGCCTTATTTTCAAGATATTGCTGGAGAATTTCTCTTATTTTGTCAAGAAAAAGAGAGTTTTGACGCCAATATACTGGCATTGATGGATTTTGAAAATACTCAATTACTTGCAGAAGTTTCTTTAGCAAAAGTACCTGAAAAATTTGAGTGGAATAAGTATAGCGTAATGCAGTTATCTGATGCAGCTTATTTAAAAAGCTATGAAGTCGATTTTTTATCAAGCGATTTTAAACAATTTGATGAAAACCCTATGCAAGCTGTTATATGGCGGGATAGCGATTTTAATATTCTGCAACAACGCTTATCTGAACTTGACTTTTGGCTATTAAGTTATATACAAGAACAACCTTCGTCTTTAGAAGAGGTATTATCTGCCTTAAATACAGTTGTTGAAGATAGCACTCCCTTAATTCCATTATTGGAAAACACCTGGGTGAATTGGATTAATGCTGAAGTGCTTTATCCCAAAGTATGAGTCGCCTAGGTAACTGTTGGGATAATGCTCCAATGGAGCGTTGGTTCCGCAGCTTTAAATATGAATGGATGCAAGAGGGCGACTATATAACCTTGGGGCAAGCGATGGACGAT
>JAWHBY010000100.1:0-5332 GCA_032568935.1 Parahaemophilus parainfluenzae | reverse complement strand
AAGAAGAAAAGGGCAAATAATTTGCCCTTTAAATTGATTTAGGTTACTCCCACTCGATAGTTGCTGGAGGTTTTCCGCTGATGTCATATACTACGCGAGAAATGCCATTCACTTCGTTGATGATGCGGTTAGATACTTTACCTAATAAATCATAAGGTAAATGCGCCCAATGTGCGGTCATAAAGTCGATGGTTTCTACCGCACGTAGTGAGATAACCCAATCGTATTTACGGCCATCGCCCATGACGCCAACAGATTTCACAGGTAAGAATACGCTGAAGGCTTGGCTGGTTTTTTCATACCAACCGCTATTGCGTAATTCTTCGATAAAGATTGCATCCGCACGGCGTAATAAATCGCAGTATTCTTTTTTCACTTCGCCTAATACACGCACGCCT
Organism: Parahaemophilus parainfluenzae; assembly: GCA_032568935.1. Classification (GTDB taxonomy): domain Bacteria; phylum Pseudomonadota; class Gammaproteobacteria; order Enterobacterales; family Pasteurellaceae; genus Haemophilus_D; species Haemophilus_D parainfluenzae_AE. The sequence goes on along the minus strand of JAWHBY010000100.1, from coordinate 4,934 downwards.
AAACCCGGGCCTGGGAATGGGTGGCGGTTGATCATCTCAGCCGGTAAACCTAAAGCTAGGCCAATTTTGCGCACTTCATCTTTGAACAATTCACGCAACGGTTCAACTAAGCCAAGTTTCATATAGTCTGGTAAGCCACCTACATTGTGGTGTGATTTAATCACATGCGCTTTACCGGTTTTGCTTGCTGCAGATTCGATGATATCAGGGTAGATCGTACCTTGTGCCAACCATTTCACATTAGTGAGTTTTTTCGATTCATCATCGAATACATCTACGAACACTTTACCGATAATTTTACGTTTTGCTTCAGGATCTGATACGCCTGCAAGTTCGCCTAAGAAACGGCTTTCCGCATCAACACGGGTAATATTTAAACCAAATTTATCACCGAACATTTCCATGACTTGATCGCCTTCGTGCAAGCGAAGTAAGCCGTTATCCACGAATACACAGTGTAAGTTTTTACCAATAGCACGATGTAAAAGTAATGCAACCACAGAAGAGTCAACACCACCAGATAAACCTAGAATCACTTCATCGTTACCCACTTGCTCTTTAATACGAGCAACGGCATCTTCGATAATGTTTTCTGCTGTCCATTTGGTTTCGCAACCACAAATGTTTACGACGAAATTCATTAATAATTCCAAACCTTTTTTAGTATGGGTTACTTCAGGGTGGAATTGTACGCCGTAGAAACGACGGTTTTCATCAGACATCGCGGCAATTGGGCAGGTTGGAGTTGTACCGGTAACTTGGAAGTTTTCTGGTAAGCGCGTTACTTTATCGCCATGACTCATCCATACATCCAATTTGCTATCGCCATCATTTAAATGAGCGAAAAGTGCGGTCGGATTATCCATTAAAACAGAGGCATAGCCGAACTCACGATGATCAGAGGTTTCAGTTAGACCACCAAGTTGCATCGCCATGGTTTGCATACCGTAACAAATACCCAATACCGGCACTCCTGCGTTAAATACATATTCTGGTGCACGTGGGCTATTTTCTTCAGTAGTACTTTCTGGACCTCCAGAAAGAATGATACCGTCTGGATTAAATTCACGGATTTGTTCTTCAGTTACATCCCACGCCCAAAGTTCGCAGTACACACCGATTTCACGCACACGACGCGCGATCAGTTGGGTATATTGAGAACCGAAGTCGAGGATCAGAATTTTATGGTTGTGGATATTTGTCATTTATAATGCTCTTATTATTGATAGTGTAGACGGTCAATTTTCCTCAAAACTTTGCAAAAATCAACCGCACTTTAAAACAACAAAAGGTGGACTAAAGCCCACCTTACGGATTAGCCCATACGATAGTTTGGCGCTTCTTTAGTGATAGTTACATCGTGAACATGGCTTTCTTTAATGCCTGCGCCACTGATGCGGACGAATTCTGCTTTCGTGCGTAATTCTTCGATGGTTGCGCAGCCAGTTAAGCCCATGCAAGAACGCAAGCCACCCATTTGTTGGTGGATGATTTCTTTTAAGTAACCTTTGTATGGAATACGGCCTTCGATACCTTCTGGTACGAGTTTGTCTGCCGCGTTATCAGATTGGAAGTAACGGTCTGATGATCCTTTTGCCATGGCACCCAATGAACCCATACCACGGTAAGATTTAAATGCACGACCTTGATAAAGTTCGATTTCACCTGGCGCTTCTTCAGTACCCGCGAACATAGAACCAACCATTACACAGCTCGCACCTGCAGCGATAGCTTTTGCAATATCACCAGAGAAACGGATACCACCGTCAGCGATAACTGGAATGCTACGATCTTTTAATGCCGCCGCTGCATCTGCGATAGCAGTGATTTGTGGAACACCTACACCAGTCACGATACGAGTAGTACAAATAGAACCGGGTCCGATACCTACTTTCACTGCGCTTGCGCCTGCATCTGCTAATGCGATTGCGCCTTCAGCCGTTGCTACGTTACCCGCAACGATAGGTAAATTTGGATATTTTGCACGAGTTTCACGAACGCGTTGTAATACGCCTTCTGAGTGACCATGAGAAGAGTCGATTAATAATACATCGACGCCAGCTTTTACTAATGCATCGATACGTTCTTCGTTACCCGGACCCGCACCTACAGCCGCACCTACGCGTAAACGACCAAATTCATCTTTACATGCATTTGGTTTTTGTTCTGCTTTTTGGAAGTCTTTCACGGTGATCATGCCTTTTAATTTGAAAGCATCATCTACAACAAGTACTTTCTCTACGCGGTTTTTGTGCATTAATTCTAAAATCGTTTCACGGCTTGCACCTTCTTTTACGGTGACTAAGTCTTCTTTCTTCGTCATTAATTGTGAAACCGTTTTACTTAAATCTTTTACGAAACGAGTGTCGCGGCCAGTGATGATACCAATCAAGTTATTTTCAGCATCGACAACAGGGTAGCCTGCGAAGCCGTTTTTCTTCACCATTTCAGCAAGTGCTGCAAGGGTTAAATCTGGCGAAACAGTCACTGGTTCAGAAACGATACCACTTTCGAATTTTTTCACTTTACGAACGCGATCCGCTTGGCGTTCGATCGTCATATTTTTGTGAATAAAGCCGATGCCACCTTCTTGCGCTAGAGAGATCGCTAATTTGGTTTCTGTGACAGTATCCATCGCAGCAGAAAGCATAGGAATATTTAAGCGAATTTCTTTGGTGAGTTGGGTTGAGAGGTTAGCTGTGTTCGGAAGAACAGTTGAATGAGCGGGGACGAGTAGAACGTCGTCAAAAGTCAGAGCTTCTTGTTTGATTCTAAGCATGGCAATATCTCACTGTTAAGAATTATGTTAAAAAATATTGCGGCGGGATTATACAGATTTTTCATGTGGTTGAAAATGAATTTTTTCGCTTTTATGGTAAGATTTGCCAAGGTTTTTATGAGAAGGAATAAATATGCCACCGTTATTGGATTGTTTGTCTGATTGCCAATCTAAAGTGCGGTCAGATTTGATGTCGTTTTTAAAATTAGATTCAGATGAATTAGTGCAAGAGATAGCATTACTGCGAGAGGTGGGATTAAATATTCAAGAAGAAAATAATGTTTGTCAGCTTGTGCCAGAGATGCCGTTATTAAATTCGCAAGCAATTTTGACCGCACTTTCACCTTATTCCGTGTATTATTATCGAACTATTTCTTCAACAAATGAATTTATAACTAATCACATTAACCAATTAAAAAAAGGTGATTTGTGCTTGGCAGAATATCAAACGGCAGGACGGGGACGTCGTGGTCGTCAATGGCTTTCACCGTTTGCAGGGCAGCTAATTTTCAGTTTTTATTGGACTATTGATCCTAAAAAAGCATTGGATGGATTAAGTTTAGTGATTGGTTTAGCCATTGCAGAAGCGTTAAATGTGAAAGTGAAATGGCCAAATGATATTTTGCTTTCAGGGCGAAAACTAGGTGGTATTTTGGTGGAGATCATTAATCACAAGAATGGGCAGCTTAATTTAGTCGTTGGTATTGGGATCAATGTAAAATTGCCACAATCAACCGAAATTAGTCAGCCATATGCACAGCTAACCGAACAGAATCCAAATATAGATCGTGAAACGATCCTTGTTAAAGTGATTCAACGTATTTATTCTCGATTAGCTCAATTTGAAGAAAAAGGTATTGATGAGGAATTCATGCAACAATGGATAAACCATAATGAATTTTTTGGTGATGAAGTAAATATCTTTACTGAACAAGGCGCGATTTCAGGTATTGAGCAGGGAATTGATAAACGAGGTTATTTAAAAGTTATAACCAGTGAAGGCGAGCGGTATTTTAATGCCGGAGAGGTTTCTTTAAGAAGAAAGTAAAAAAAAAGTGCGGTTAAAATTAGCCGCACTTTTATATATATGTTAAACCACTTTCTGAATAAGCGCTGAAATATCATCTGCAAATTTTTCATCTCTTGCCATTTTCTCAATTTCCTCAGCTGAATATTTTTCACCGTTATACACGACAACAATACTCAGATCATTGGGTTGCAAGAAATGCGTTTCACCGAACTCGGTATAACGGGTGGCACCAATACTAATAATCGCTTGTTTCGAATAGTTTGCTAGCTCTAATAAAGAGGCAATATGATTCATCGGTCCTTCATCGGGTTGATTGTTCATTCTATCCACGATCCAATCTAATAATTGTTGGTGGAAATAGCTATAACCAATAGCAGGACTGTCAATGCCATAAGTATTGAGTTCGTCATTGCGTTTATGGAAGCAAGCGATACGATATTGATCAATTTCACTTCCTTTAATAAAGGAAGAAAGTGGAATCAGTTTGGATGAAATACCTTTGCTTGCCTCGCCCCAGTTTTTCTTTTCACAGATTTTTTTCGCATTAGGACGACGAATAGAGCAGTCATTATAGGCTGCAAAATAGCGAGGGATAATTTGCTCAACTTGTTTTCCTTTATAGATAAGATCACAAATAAGCGCAATTTCAGGCTCAATTTGCAGATTATCCGCACCTTGTGGAAAGTTAATTTGATTGTGGCTTAAAGGAAAGGTAGAAAGAAAACCCACGTTTTCACTTGGCACATAAAACGGGAAAATCGCTTTTGGTTGAATGGCATTTTCTGTTTTAACTTGAGTGAAATCAGCCGCTTCACCGGCTTGTTCTAAATGTCCCGCGAAATTGCCTGCTACACCGAAACCAATCATTTGCTCAAAATTCATAACTACCTCATTAAAATGCTTACTCTTTGGAGGTAATTTACCTTGAATATTGAACAAAGACAATTCACTTTGATGATCAAATCATCAGACAATAAAAAAATTGAATTTTTTTGTAAAAAAGCACTTGCAAAGAATTCTGAAAGTCCTATAATACGCCCCACACAACGACGCGCTGTTGTGAATCTTAAGAAAAACCGGTGCGTCGTTCTTTTTTGCTCTTTAACAATATATCAGACAATCTGT
>JAWHBY010000099.1:0-5562 GCA_032568935.1 Parahaemophilus parainfluenzae | reverse complement strand
GTCACGAACCGTTGAATACAATGAACCAGAGAAAATACGGGCAAGGTGATTGTTTAATGCGCCCACATTTTCAGAAATCGACATTTCATTGTCATTTAAAATGACCAACATATCAGTATGTAAAGAACCTGCATGGTTTAAGGCTTCAAATGCCATCCCCGCAGTAATTGCACCATCACCAATTACACAAACGGTTTTACGACCCGCATTTTCACGTTCGGCAGCAACGGCAATCCCTAGTCCTGCACTGATTGAAGTGGAAGAGTGACCAACACTTAATACATCAAACTCACTTTCTTCACGCCAAGGGAAAGGATGAATACCGCCTTTTTGGCGAATGGTAGACATTTGATCACGACGACCCGTCAAAATTTTGTGTGGGTAAGCTTGATGTCCCACATCCCAAATTAATTGATCAAAAGGAGTTTTAAAAATGTAGTGTAGCGCAACAGTCAATTCAACAGTACCAAGACCAGATGCCAAATGGCCACTAGTTTGACTAACGGATTCCAACAGATAACTTCGCAATTCCTGACAAAGTTGCGGAAGCTGATCTTTATTTAAAAGACGCAAATCTTCCGGCGAATTAATTAAGGATAAAAGAGGATAATTGTTCATATATTCCTTAGTCCTAAAATTTAAAAAAGTGACCGCACTTTGATAAATTAAAAATAAGTGCTGTCACCATTAACTTTTACGATTGACAATAAATTCAGCTAATGCACGCAGTGCTGTGGTATCAAAAGGTAAATTGTCTAATTGGTGTAAGGCAATTTGATAGAGTTCTTGCGCTTTTTGTTTTGCGCCATCTAATCCTAATAGTTTTGGATAAGTGCTTTTATCTAAATCTAAATCAGAACCTACCGGTTTACCGATTTCCGCACTGTCGCCTTCAATATCTAAAATGTCATCTTGTACTTGGAAAGCTAAACCAATAGTTTGTGAATAACGTTCCAGTTGTTGCTCTAATTTCTTGTTTTCAAAGTGAGGAGAACAGATAAAACCCAGTTTTAATGCCGCCGTTAGCAATGCACCAGTTTTATTGCGATGGATAAGTTCTAATTCAGCTAAATTAACTTGTTTATGCTCAGAAATTAAATCTAAGCTTTGCCCTAAACACATGCCTTGTACGCCAGATGCTTGAGCCAATACTTTCACTAATTGCAATTTTTGTTCTGTAGAAAGAGAAGGGGCTTCAGTAAGAATTTCAAAGGCAAATGTTTGTAACGCATCGCCAGCTAAAATGGCCGTCGCTTCATCAAAAGCAATATGACAAGTTGGTTGACCACGACGAAGTTCATCATTGTCCATGGCAGGCAAATCATCATGAATTAAAGAATAAGCGTGAATAGACTCAATGGCTGCTGCCGCGTAATCTAAAGCAGTCGTTTCTGCCCCCAGCATTTTACCTGTTGCATAGACAAGGAAAGGGCGAACGCGTTTGCCGCCTAGTAATAAACCATATTTCATGGCATCACGTAAAGGGGCATTATAAGAGTCAATTTCTTCAAATTGATTGGCTAAAAACTGATTAATACGATCTTGAACTTGTTTGAGTTCAGTGCCGAATTGATAACTCATGGATTACTCGTCCCCTTGATAATCACTTAATGGGGCGGTTTCGCTTTTTTGTAACAAAATTTGAATACGTTGTTCTGCTTGTTGCAAGCGCTCTTGACCAAGTTGAGCCAATTTAATGCCGTTCTCAAATTCTTTCAGCGCATCTTCCAATGGTAATTCACCGCTTTCAAGTTTTGCCACAATTGTTTCTAATTGTGCAAGTGTTGTTTCAAAATCAGGTTCAGCATTTGCTGGTTTACGCGCCATTAAATTATCCTTTTCAGATGAATAAATTGCTCCGTATTGTACTTGATTTTTATAGGGATGTTAAAAACTTATTTCAAAGTGCGGTCAGTTTTTCGTGAGAATTTGAACTTTGTGGGATCTGGAATTTAGCGTACAATACGGCCATTTTTTATTATTCACAGATTATTATGAAATTTATCGTTAAACTTTTTCCTGAAATTATGATTAAAAGCGAAACCGTGCGTAAGCGTTTCGCGAAAATTTTGACCTCAAATATCCGCAATATTTTACAGAAATATGATGAAGAAACGGCGGTTGTTCGTCATTGGGATTACATTGAAGTGCGCTCAAAAAATGAAGGCAATCGTGAAGAGTTGATTGCGCTTTTACAACGCATTCCAGGGATTCATCATTTTTTAGAAGTGGAAGAAAAACCGTTTACCGATTTACATCATATCTTTGAATTGACGTTAGCGGATGTCGCAGCTCAACTTGAAAACAAAACCTTTTGCGTGCGTGTAAAACGTAAAGGGAAACATGATTTCAGTTCCATTGAAGCTGAACGTTACATCGGTGGTGGTTTAAATCAGCATATTGAAAGCGCAAAAGTACGCTTAAAAAATCCTGATGTGACTGTTCGTATTGATATTGAAGATGACAAAATGATGCTGGTAAAAGCTCGTCATGTTGGTCTTGGTGGTTATCCAATTGGGACGCAAGAAGATGTGCTTTCATTGATTTCAGGTGGCTTTGACTCAGGCGTATCCAGTTATATGCTTATTCGCCGTGGTTCACGTGTGCATTATTGTTTCTTCAATTTGGGCGGCGCAGCCCATGAAATTGGCGTGAAACAAATGGCTTACCATATTTGGAATCGCTATAGCTCATCTCATAAAGTTCGCTTTATTGCCATTCCTTTTGAAGGCGTAGTGGGCGAGATTTTAGAGAAAGTTGATAACGGCCAAATGGGCGTCGTGTTAAAACGAATGATGGTGCGAGCTGCAAGTAAAGTTGCACAACGTTTTGATATTCAAGCCATTGTTACCGGCGAAGCACTCGGACAAGTTTCGAGCCAAACTTTAACCAATTTACGTTTAATTGATGAAGCATCTGATGCGTTAGTCTTACGTCCACTCATTACTCATGATAAAGAACAAATTATCGCGATGGCGAAAGAGATTGGCACAGATGATATTGCCAAATCGATGCCTGAATTCTGTGGGGTAATTTCTAAAAATCCAACGATTAAAGCGGTACGTGAAAAAATTCTTGAAGAAGAAAATCACTTTGATTTTGGCGTGTTGGAAAGTGCGGTTGAAAATGCACAATATTTAGATATCCGCCAAATTGCAGAAGAAACAGAAAAAGAAGTAGTGGAAGTAGATACCATTTCAGTGCTTGGTGAAAACGATATTATTTTAGATATTCGTAGCCCTGAAGAGACAGATGAAAATCCATTTGAATCAGACGAGCATCAAGTAATGCAGTTGCCGTTTTACAAATTATCTTCGCAATTCGGTTCATTAGATCAAAGTAAAAACTATGTGCTTTACTGTGAAAGAGGCGTGATGAGTAAACTGCAAGCGCTTTATTTAAAAGAAAATGGTTTCACGAATGTGAGAGTTTTCGGGAAAAAATAAGCAAAAAATGACCGCACTTTAACGTGCGGTTTTTTTATTCGTAATCTAATTCACCCACTAATTCATCGATAGCTTGGGCAAGTAATGTTCGGTCATGACGATAGCTGATATCATCTGCATTCAAGCGTTTAGCTAAGATTTTAATGGAAGAAATGGTGGACAAATCGACCGCACTTTGTTCACGATAAGGTGTAATGACACCATCAATAATGGGTTCGCCAACAATTTCATGAATTTTCTGAATACGATCAGCCAGTGAAAGCTGAGAGGCGGCACCAATTTCTACCCCTAAGTTATCAATAAAAATCACTTTCGCTTTGCTATTACGCAGGGCAGTAGCTAATTCAGGTAATAATAATGGTGACATAATACTCGTCATGAAACTTCCTGGACCAAGTAAAATGACTTCCGCTTGCTCCAATGCTTGGATGGCTTCTTGTGCCGCTTTAACCATAGGCACTAAGAAAAGTGATTGGGGTAATTCTGTTAAATTATCAATGCTCACTTCACCGACAATACTGGAGCCTGAACCTAAACTCGCAGCAAGATGAACCGGCTCTTCTGACATGGGAATAATGTGAGATTTTACTTTGAGTAATTCACGAATTAAGTTAATGGCTTCAATAGGGCGAATATGCATATCTTCTAAAGCTTTAAGCATTAAATTGCCTAAATTATGTCCAGAAAGTTCACCTTCGCCAGTGAAGCGGTATTCAAATAGTGCGGATGCCGTGCTTGGCTCAATGATAATTTGGTTTAAGCAATTACGTAGATCGCCCCATGCAATACCACCTTGCTCTTGGCGAATGCGACCCGTTGAACCGCCGTTATCTGTGGTGGTGACAATACCGGTTAAACGTTCTTTCATAAAACTAAGCGCCGATAATACACGCCCTAATCCATGGCCACCACCAATGGCAACAATATGTTTGATTTCGTCTAAATGTTCATGACGGCTGTGACGAGATAAATCAGACATTTTTCTTCCTTTTTTACCTATAAATTATTATAAAAAATAATGTTATATATTTTTTTATATAAGTTAATTCTGTTATTTTTATCAATATAGTCAGGTTATTTTACCAAATTATTGCTATTAACCGCTTGCTTTTATTACAATATCGGCAGAATTTATTTTTAACGCATAACTCCGAGCTTGTTTAGCCTAAGTTTCACAAGAAATACGGCGGCAAGCCAATAACGCGGTACGTTATTCAGGGATACGCTGGAAACGGTTTATCCTCTCCATATTTAGAAAGGTGTAAAATGCAATCCATTCCTATCAAGAACGTAGGAGAGTCTCGCTTAGTCGATCCTTTCCAACGCCAATATTACTATCTACGACTGTCGATTACCGATCAGTGTAATTTTCGTTGTACCTATTGCTTGCCTGATGGTTATCAACCTGAAGCTAACAAGCCAAGTTTCTTAACGTTAAAAGAAATTACCCATCTTGCTCAAGCGTTTGCTGAAATGGGCACAGAAAAAATCCGTTTAACGGGTGGCGAACCGACTTTACGCAAAGATTTTATTTCTATTGCAGAAAGCATCGCTAACATTGATGGCATTCGTCAATTAGCTGTTACAACAAACGGTTATCGCATGGCAAAAGATGTGGCTGATTGGAAGAAAGCAGGGATTACATCTATTAACGTCAGTGTTGATAGCTTAGATCCGAAAATGTTCCATCAAATTACAGGCATCAATAAATTTGATGACGTGATGCGTGGTATCGATCGTGCATTTGAAGTAGGCTACAACAAAGTTAAAGTCAATTCAGTTTTGATGAAAAATTTGAATGACAAAGAGTTTGAGCAATTCCTTGTTTGGGTGAAAGATCGCCCAATTCAAATGCGCTTTATCGAACTCATGCAAACGGGCGAAATGGATAGTTTCTTTGATAAATTCCATCTTTCAGGACAGGTATTAGCGGATAAATTGCTGCAAAACGGTTGGCAATTACAACACAAATCCCATACTGATGGTCCAGCTAAAGTATTCATGCATCCTGATTATGCAGGCGAAATTGGCTTAATTATGCCTTATGAGAAGAATTTCTGCGCAAGCTGTAATCGTCTCAGAGTGTCAGCGAAGGGCAAACTTCATCTTTGTTTAT
>JAWHBY010000098.1:0-5848 GCA_032568935.1 Parahaemophilus parainfluenzae | reverse complement strand
TTAACGTTTATTACACCAATTCCTCTACCAATGCCAGTATTGAGCTCATTAGTGATTCTTGTGACAACCAGCATTGGTAGAGGAATTGGTGTAATAAACGTTAAAATTGCGGCTGTTAATAATCCCACTGCTGCAGTATTAATTACTGTGGCAAAAACGTTTAAAGCAAGGAATAACCAAAGGTAGAACTTCCCTTTTTGACGGTAACCTTCTAACAAAGTATTACCGGTATCTAGGGTATATTGAACACCGAAACGAAAGAAAGGATATTTAAATAAGTTAGCAAGAATAACAATACTCACTAATTCCCAACCATAGATCGCACCAGCTTGGGTAGATGCAATAATATGCGAACCACCAACAGCTGCTGATGCCATCACGATGCCCGGGCCTAAGGCAGAGAATTTACTCGCCCACGTTGATTTTTCTACTGGAGTTGAAACTTCACTCATAAAATGTTCTCTTATAAATTAATCATAAATCGAAAAAGGTCTTATTTATAATAGAATTTTATCCTTGAGTAAAGTAAATAAAGTTCAATTTAAAGATTCAACAAAGAATAAAAATCTAATTATTCTATTTTTTCAGAATATAAATTCAAAATAAATAAAATCACCACATATTCATGCCAGAAAAATGATGTGTTTAAGTGAATAAAATTTTTTCAACAAAAAGAAAGTGCGGTCAAAATTGACCGCACCTTATATTATAAATTTTAAACTTATTCAGCTTTAGTCACTGCAATATTCAACTCAGCTAGTGCCTGCGGATTCGCAAAACTTGGTGCCTCTGTCATTAAACAAGCTGCTGCCGTTGTTTTCGGGAATGCAATCACATCGCGGATATTTTCGGTTCCTGTTAAAAGCATCGTTAAACGGTCTAAACCAAATGCTAAACCCGCATGTGGCGGTGTACCGAATTTTAATGCATCTAATAAGAAACCAAATTTTTCACGTTGTTCTTGTTCATTGATACCAAGAATGCGGAAGACGGTTTGTTGCATTTTCGGATCAAAAATACGCACGGAACCACCACCTACTTCATAGCCGTTGATCACCATATCATAAGCATTTGCTACCGCATCGGTTGGATTCGCTTCTAATTGTTCTGGCGTAAAATCTTTTGGTGAAGTGAATGGGTGGTGCATTGCTGCGAGATTACCCTCGTCATCACGTTCAAACATTGGGAAATCAATCACCCAAAGCGGTTGCCATTCGTCTAAACGAGTTAAGCCAAGATCACGACCTAATTTCAAACGTAACGCGCCCATTGCATCAGTGGTGGTTTGCCATTTGTCTGCACCGAAGAATAAGATATCGCCAGTTTGAGCTTTCACACGTTCAGCTAATGCTTTCCATACCTCTTCATTTAAGAATTTCGCAATCGGACTTTGTACGCCTTCAAGACCAGCATTGATATCGTTTACTTTCGCCCAAGCTAAACCTTTTGCACCGTAAATGCCCACAAATTGTGTATATTCATCAATTTGTTTACGAGTGATTTCAGTACCATTTGGTACACGAATGACTGCCACACGGCCGTTTGGATTGTTTGCAGGCTCATTAAATACTTTAAATTCAACATCTTTAACGATATCTGCCACATCGACTAGTTCAAGCGGGTTACGCAAATCTGGTTTATCTGAACCAAAACGAGTCATTGCTTCTTGCCAGGTCATTTGCGGGAATTTACCTAAATCCACACCAATGATGTTTTGCCATAAACCGTGTACCATGCGTTCCATGATCTCCCGTACTTCTGGTGCAGTTAAGAAAGAAGTTTCCACATCGATTTGGGTAAATTCTGGTTGACGATCTGCACGTAAATCTTCATCACGGAAACATTTCACAATTTGATAATAACGATCAAAACCAGACATCATTAAAAGCTGTTTGAAAAGCTGTGGTGATTGTGGCAATGCATAGAATTTGCCTTTATGCACACGGCTTGGCACTAAATAGTCACGCGCACCTTCTGGCGTTGCTTTGGTAAGCATCGGGGTTTCAATATCCAGGAAACCGTTGTCATCCATAAAACGACGCACAAAGCTGGTGATTTTTGCACGGGTTTTCAAACGTTGTGCCATTTCTGGACGACGTAAATCTAAATAACGATATTTTAAACGTTGTTCTTCGGTGTTATTTTGGTTGAAATCTAATGGTAAAACGTCAGAAGCATTGTAGATGCGTAATTCTTTCGCTAATACTTCCACTTCGCCTGTCGCCATATTTTTATTAATTTGATTGTCTGGACGAGCGATCACTTCACCTTTAATTTGAATACAAAATTCATTACGTAAGCCTGACGCTGCAGTTAACGCTTCTTGATATTTCGGGTCAAAACAAACTTGTACGACACCATCACGATCACGCATATCAATAAAAATTAAACCGCCTAAATCGCGACGACGGTGAACCCAACCGCTTAATGTTACTTCTTGTCCAATATGGTTGCGGTTTAATGCACCGCAATAATGTGTACGCATCATTTCTATATTCCTTTCATTTTTCTAAAAATGGATAATTAACGCGTTGATTATACGGAAAAAGACATGCCTTTTAAATTGAAAAGCGAAATTTATTTGATCCTTTAAAAACTTTCACTAAAATGACCGCAGTTTTTTGCATTTTATCTAAATAAATGCCCTCTCAATACAACAACAGAATTCAATCATGATGAAAGATACAATTTTTGCAGCCCCGATCGAAAAACTGGGCGATTTTACTTTTGATGAAAGCGTAGCGGAAGTTTTCCCCGATATGATTCAACGCTCGATTCCGGGCTACTCCAACATTATCACGGCGATTGGTATGTTGGCTGAGCGTTTTGTGACTGCTGACAGCCAAGTCTATGATTTAGGCTGTTCACGCGGTGCGGCAGCTCTTTCTATACGACGTAATATTAAACAACCGAATGTGAAAATTATCGGTGTCGATAATTCTTTGCCGATGGTGGAACGCTGCCGTCAGCACATTGCGGCTTATCATAGTGATGTACCCGTAGAAATTCTTTGCGATGATATTCGTCAAATTGAAATTAAGAATGCGTCAATGGTGGTGCTCAACTTCACATTGCAATTTTTACCACCAGAAGATCGTGTAGCCTTGCTCACCAAAATCTACCAAGGTTTAAACCCAAATGGTGTATTAGTGCTCTCTGAAAAATTCCGTTTTGAAGATGGAAAAGTGAATGAGTTGCTTATTGATCTCCACCACCAATTCAAACGTGCTAACGGTTACAGTGAGCTTGAAGTGAGCCAAAAACGCACCGCACTTGAAAATGTCATGCGTACTGACTCGATTAATATCCACAAAGAGCGGTTAAAAAACATCGGATTTTCACACGTCGAATTATGGTTCCAGTGTTTTAACTTTGGCTCAATGATTGCAGTGAAATAATCATAACCTAATCAATAATCTAAAAAATAAGGGCGTATCAAATACGCCCTTATTTGTCACCAATGCTTTATAGCCCTTTTAAATCCTTATCTAATAAACGAGCTAGCAACAAAATACCGTCTTTAAAGCGATATTCTGCATATTCCGCTTGTGCATAATATTCACCTTTCCCTTCCGCAAAGAAATAATCTTGGCTTGGTAATTTAGGAAGCCAACTACCATTATAACGAATTGGCAAATAAACATTTGGTGTGCAATGTTTAAAATCTGTTGGTATTTCTGATTGCGCCTCACAAAATGTCGCAACATGATTTTTATCAAGATGAACAAGGATATAAGCTTTGTTTCCCGAAGGACTTGATTCATCTATACCTGTGGTTTCAGTGGTTTCATTAGATTCAAGAGTATCAATAGATTCATTGCTTTCAAGGGATTCATTTGATTCAGGTAAAACCTGACTTTGCTGAAACTCAGATAAAATAGCGTAATTCAATATCATATAATCGCCTTGCATCAATGAACGAGGATCCACAGGGGCGATTTTTAAAACAATAGGCTTACCGGTAGCCAGCACATCTTCAAATTGCTGCACTTTATAGTTCACCGCCCCCAATAATGCAATCACAAAGACGCCAACAAGCCAAATCGGTGCTTTAAAAACAGAATGGTTTTCGACCGCACTTTGTGAAGGCGCTTTATAACGTGCATGCAAGAATAAAGTAACAATCGCAAAAATAACGGCAAAGCTTACTAGCAATATCCCTTTATAGAGTAATGGGATGCTCAATTGGTAATAGAACCCACCTAAATAAACAACAAAGGCAAATACCAAAAGACCGAAGAACGCACGGCTGTCCGTCCAATAAACAAGCAATAATAACGCTGTTAAATATAAAATGACGGGTATCCCAACAAAGCCTAATGCAAACAAGGTTAATACTAATAAAATTAACACTGCTTCTGTGTGTTTGGATTCACTATGCTTATTCATTAGTACATAGACAATTAATGGTAATGCACAGATAAGCAGATATAAGATATGGCTAACATCAAACTGGAAGTGTGACCAAAATTGTCCACTTAAAACTTGCAACACATTATCAAGACTCATCGCGTCTGCAGGCATGACATCACTTGAAACATCTGTATCAATAAGGCCATAATCTACCCAAGGAAGCGTCATATACGACGGCACAGAGATCCATAGAGAGAATAATACTGTTCCCCAGGCAATAGGCTTTAAATGAATTCGCGCTGATTGATTAGGTCGCATGACCCAATAAAAGAGTACAATCGAACTCAGGAGCTGGATTTTATTAAACCATCTGTTATTAAACCATGTGTTAAACCATGCGTTATTCAAGCTGTAATTATGGAAATATAGATTATAGGAAATTTGCCAAAAAACGAGAAGCTGGGTAACCAGTAGAATCCTCACTAAAGAATTCGGCATCAATTTGTAGCTAACAATAATAATGACTGAAAAAATCAGTGTGGAAATAAAGATACCGAGATTTGAATCTTTGCTAAATTCATTTCCTAATAAAAGAAAAAAATCATCAAATTTAACAAGCAAATAGAATCCTAAAAAACTGTTTGCGATTAGAAAAAATAAACCTGCTAAAATTGTAGTGTATTCATTTTTATCTTTATTTAAAGTAATCAACCAAGCTATACCAAATAAAAGAATACCAACGATGAATGCACTAGACTCATCTAAACCTAAAAATAAAAATAACCAAACACCTATAGTCACGAAAGCTATCAATAAAGCTATCATCCATAGTATTGAAATCGCCCAATGGAATTTCTTATTATTTGGATATTCTTGTTTATAGAGTTTCACTAACCACTTGATTGCCATGACAGTGAAAATAAAGCCAATCAATCCTAAAACCACCCCCTCTTCTACACCACGAATCAAAAGAGATGCCAAAAAGCAATAAGCGCCAAGCAAGGCTATGACTGAAATAATTAAATTAATAAAATCAAAGCGATATTTGTGATATACATAAAGTGCGATTAAGGCAGGAATAGCAATTTGCAAAGAACTGAGTGATGAACGACCAAGCTCCCCCCAAGCATAAGCATAAAAGTAAACATCATAGATTACTATTAAACCGAATAAACTGGCAAAAGTCAGTACTAGAAATACTTTAGGTAAAATGCGCCAATGTTGATCATGAAAAGTTTTACTGAATAATTCCGATATCACAAGTAATCCAGCATTAATCAACACAGCATAACACATTGAGTTATGCGAGTTTTGTTCATTAAATAAATAAAACGCAACATTAGCGGTGGCGGCAAATAATAATGCAGAGGCCACATTCGGAAATAATAATAAAAATGGAAGTTGGCAAAGTGTCCAAACTGCAAATAACTGCCATACATCAGCCCCCGTTTGATAGGTTTGGCCGACTAAGGCAAATAAACCACCAATCAAGACA
>JAWHBY010000097.1:0-5928 GCA_032568935.1 Parahaemophilus parainfluenzae | reverse complement strand
GGATCGGCAATATAAATTGAAAGGCCTGTTGGGATAAGTTTAGTTTCGCCTGGTTGAATTTCAATGCCCTCTTCAAGCAATGCACGTAAATCCAAACCTGCTGAACCTTCAGTTGCATAGGTTGGTAAAGGAAATTCGTTGCCAATACGGCTATCTAAAACTTTGACATCAATTTTTTTCATGCTTATTTATCCTTTAAAAGAAATCTGTCATACAAAAGTGCGGTCATAAAATCCAACGAATGTTGAACGTATTTTATTTGTGATAATGCTCAACAATTTCAGTGACTAACACTTCTGCCAATTTATTTTTATCGGCTAATGGCAAGGCTTTTTCGCCCGTTCTCCAAAAGATCTGCAAGGCATTTTGATCTTGTCCGAATACTTGCCCACCTGATACATCATTAGCACAAATCATATCTAAATTTTTGCGTTGAAGTTTGCTCTTCGCATATTCAGCGACATTTTGCGTTTCAGCCGCAAAGCCCACCACAAATGGACGATCTTTTTCTAAATTTGCCACGCTTGCGATAATGTCTGGATTTTTCACCAATTTAAGAGAAAGCTCATCGTTATCATTGGTTTTCTTAATTTTTTGATCAGCAACTTCCGCAACCCGATAATCTGCCACCGCGGCACAGCCAATAAAGATACGATTTTTGACCGCACTTTCAAGAGAGGCTTGCCACATTTCATCGGCAGTTGTCACATCAATACGATGAACATTTTTCGGTGTAGCAAGATTAACTGGACCAGCAATTAAAGTAACATTAGCCCCACGTTTGGCAAAGGCCTCAGCAATTGCAAAACCCATTTTGCCTGAGCTGTGGTTAGAAATATAACGAACAGGATCGATAGCTTCACGCGTTGGACCTGCAGTAATAGTGACACTTAAATCAGCTAAATCCTGCTGAACAGCAAAAAGTGATTGAAGCGACTCAAAAATTTCAGCAGGTTCAGACATTCTACCCGCTCCCACATCACCGCAAGCCTGAAAGCCACTATTTGGCCCAACAAAATGAATGCCTCGCGCAGAAAGGGCGGTCAAATTTTGTTGTGTAATTGCCTGGCGGTACATCTGTTGATTCATTGCCGGTGCGAGCAAAATAGGCGCACTTGTCGCAAGACAAATCGTGCTAAGTAAATCATTTGCCATTCCAACGGTTAAACGCGCAATAAAATCGGCACTGGCTGGTGCAATCACTATCGCATCGGCCCATTTTGCGAGCTCAATATGCCCCATAGCTAATTCCGCTTGAGGATCAAGTAAAGATTGAGAAACCGCATTGCCAGAAATGGCTTGCAGCGTTAAAGGCGTGACAAATTCAACGGCGGAAGGCGTTAAAGCCACTCGAACTTCTGCGTTAGATTTGCGTAACAAACGAATAAACTCAATGGTTTTATAGGCGGCAATGCCCCCTGTAATCCCGACAACAATACGCTTTCCGCTCAAGCTCATTTGCTACTCCGCTACGACTTAATAGAATGGATATGTTTTTTGTGTGTTAGTACTTAACAACTTAAGGTTACCTATTTTACTTCAAATTTCACCAATAAAAAATTTTATTTTTGTGATCGCCGTTCCAAAAATAAAACAGACAATTCGCAATGATTAAAAACATAATGAAAATTGACCGCACTTTTTCTTTTCATTAATTAATATGCAAACAAACACCCCTTTAATGCCTCGTGAAAAACTGTTGAAATATGGCGTTGAAGCCCTAGAAGATCACGAATTACTCGCTATTTTCTTACGTACAGGGATTAAAGGCTGCCCTGTCATGGAATTATCACATAGCGTGCTGCAACATTTTGGCTCCCTTCGAGCCTTATTAAGTGCAGATAAAGAAGCCTTTTGTAAAGTAAAAGGATTAGGCATTACGCAGTTTATTCAACTGCAAGCCACCACAGAAATGACAAAGCGTTATCTGAAACAAGAATTGCTGATAGAGCACGTATTTAGCGACACATCCACGGTAAAACTTTATCTTCAAGCAGAACTTCACCACGAAGAACGTGAAATTTTTATGGTGTTATTTTTAGATAATCAACATCGTTTGATAAAAAAAGAGCGGTTATTTTTAGGCACAATTAATGTGACGAATGTTTATCCACGAGAAATTATTAAAGAAAGCCTTTCCTGTAATGCGGCCGCTTTAATTTTGGCTCACAACCACCCTTCTGGTCTGGCTGAACCGAGCTATTCCGACAAAATGATCACACAAAAAATTATTGAAGCTGCTGAGTTAATGGATATCCGCATTTTGGACCATTTTATTGTTGGCAAAGGCACTTGTTATTCTTTTGCAGAACATAATTTGCTATAGTGTTAGGGAATTTGATGATTTTTTTATCGTTCATTTCCATTTAAAGACGGAAAAATCGCTTTTGGACTTGAGAAATGAAAATAAAGTCAGTATAATTTGCGACCTTTAATATAGTAAGTGGGTCGGATACTGCGACCTGACGAGGAAGCAAGCTTAGTTTTAAGCTTCATTATCCGAACCATAAGCTCGAGCTTATATTTAAATTATTGGAGATTATTATGTCTAGAGTTTGTCAAGTAACAGGCAAGCGTCCAGCTGTGGGTAACAACCGCTCACACGCGTTGAATGCGACACGTCGTCGTTTTCTTCCAAACCTTCACACTCACCGTTTCTGGGTTGAAAGTGAAAACCGTTTCGTAACCTTACGTTTAACTGCGAAAGGTATGCGTATTATCGATAAAAAAGGCATTGATGCAGTGTTAGCTGAAATCCGTGCTCGTGGCGAAAAAATCTAAGGAGCTAAAACATGGCAGCTAAAGGCGCTCGTGAGAAAATCCGTTTAGTTTCTACAGCAGAGACTGGTCACTTCTACACAACTGATAAAAACAAACGTAATATGCCTGAAAAAATGGAAATCAAAAAATTTGATCCAGTAGTGCGTAAACACGTTATCTATAAAGAAGCAAAAATCAAATAATTTTGCTGATTTGACAAAAGCCCGACATTGTTCGGGTTTTTTTATACCACAAATTCATTACCGAGATTATCTATGCCTGAACTTCCTGAAGTCGAAACAGCCCTACGTGGTGTAAGCCCCTATTTAAAAGGTTTTACCATTGAAAAAATTGTAGTTCGCCAACCACAATTACGTTGGGTTGTCTCTCCTGAATTAACCACGCTCAAAAACGTCAAAATTTTGGATACCTCTCGTCGTGCAAAATATTTAATTATTCACACAGAAAAAAGTTACATCATTGGTCATTTAGGGATGTCTGGCTCCGTTCGAATTGTGCCACACGATAGTCCTATTGATAAACACGATCACCTTGATATTGTGATTAATAATGGTAAATTACTACGTTATAACGACCCTAGACGCTTCGGTGCGTGGTTATGGACTGAAAGCTTAGATGACTTTCATCTTTTCCTAAAACTTGGTCCTGAACCGCTTTCGGATGAATTTAATGCCGAATACCTTTTTAAAAAATCACGCAAAAAATCGACCGCACTTAAAACCTTTTTAATGGATAATGCTGTCGTTGTGGGCGTAGGAAATATTTATGCCAATGAAACGCTTTTTTTATGTGGTTTACACCCCATGAAATTAGCCGAAAACCTCACACGAAAACAATGTGCCTTGCTCGTTAAAACAATTAAAGACGTCTTAGCAAAAGCCATTACGCAAGGTGGGACAACATTAAAAGATTTCTTACAACCCGATGGTCGCCCTGGTTATTTTGCCCAGGAACTATTAGTTTACGGAAACAAAGATAAATCTTGTCCCAAATGTGGCACTAAAATTGAAAGCATGATTATTGGGCAACGCAATAGCTTTTATTGCCCTCATTGTCAGAAAAAGAAATAGGCGTGATACACGCCTATTTTTTTAGAAAAAGGAACTCCAGAAATGAGAAATTGGCATAGCGAGGAAAAGAGCAGGCAGCATATTCGCCACATGGAACATTTGGATATTACAAATGCGAAAACCTGCCGCTATCATTAGCATACCGCCTACCGCAGCAAAATCACCTCGCATTTCAGGTGTCACAAAAGGAATAATAAACACCGCAGAATAAGCTAAAATCACTTGAACCAATGTTTGTGGCACAAAAATACTTGCTACAGAAATGCCGAGTGATGTAGCAAAGATCATCGCTGTGAAGAAATCTAGAAAGGATTTCACAATAAGGATATCAAAATTTCCCGTCATCCCCTCATTCATCGCCCCGAAAATTCCCGTTCCACTAAATGAAAACAAAACCACAATCGCAACAAATTTAGACAAAAACTCTTCTTGGCTACGCATGCTACTCGGTGTATCAGAGAACATCTTTTCAATAAGGCCTTTAGCTGATGATGCAAGCTTATTAATTCCGTGCTCTAATAAAAGCAATTCCCCGATTATCGTCCCTAATAACACCGATAAAATCATTGCCGGCATATTGGTGGTTTTCGCCACCATAACAATACCCATGCCCATAGAACACAAGCCAAAGATTAAAGTGAGATTAGTGCGCAAACGTTCTGGAATGCGTCCACCGAGCATCGAGCCAATGACTGCCCCACTAATAATTGCTAATGCATTGATATAAGGTCCGATAATCATATTCTTCTCCGAATTAAGTTCTTTCTATTATACGAAAAATAGATCGAAAATCGACCGCACTTTTGGCAATAAAAAAGGCATAGTTTCCCATGCCTTTTGTTTATTTACGATGAATTACCAGTGGTAACCTGCACCAACTGCTACACCCACTTTACCTTGAGTATCGCTCGTACCTGCTAAACGAATAATGATCTTACCATTATCTGAAATACGTGACATACCTAATGCCACAGCATTTTGACCTTGGTAATTACCCGCTGCCACAGATACCATGCTCTTACCTGGAATGTAAGCTTGTGGTAATTGAGACGCCGCTAACGCGCTTGCTGTACCTGCATTTACACGTTTACCTAACTTGTTCACTTGACCATTTAAGTGATTGATCTTGTTATTCACGTCAGCTTTTACTTCGTGTAATTGGCTACCGTTTACCGCATCAGTACTGTCTGCCGCAATACGTCCTGGTGCAACATTGGTAATTTGTTTATTACCTGCATCAATACCATTTTTAGTCATACTTGGACCATTTTTAATGGTGACGCCATTGCTATCAATAACCGTATCACCCGCAGTGAATTTATTCGCTGTTACGCTCTCCACTTTAAGGTTTTTCTTGATAGCTACACGAACATTACCGCTCTTATCAATGTTTGTCATCACATTATCGCCACCATCAAACTCACGCCAGTTTGTGTTGCTATCTGCGCCTTTCACATTGATTTGGCTATTTAATTTCGCACCGTAAACATCGCCTACATTTGCGCCAAATTTTAAGCCATCGCTTAATGTTGCGATAGTTTCACCACCAAATTTCATGCGATTTGGCGTTTCACCATTTACATTTGGTGCTGCATCTTTACCACTTACTACTGTAA
The DNA here is from genome assembly GCA_032568935.1 of Parahaemophilus parainfluenzae. GTDB lineage: Bacteria > Pseudomonadota > Gammaproteobacteria > Enterobacterales > Pasteurellaceae > Haemophilus_D > Haemophilus_D parainfluenzae_AE. The sequence goes on along the minus strand of JAWHBY010000097.1, from coordinate 461 downwards.
TTGGCGTTGAGTTATCACCTTCGCCAAGGTTGATAGTGGTGGTATTAACTGTTTTCGCGGTGACATTTTCAGCTTTCAAATCTTTTGTGGTTGAAATGGTAAAATTCATACCAGCTTGCTTAATTTTGATATTTTGTCCTGCGATATAAGTCACGGTATTACCTGGGCTTACTTTTTGAACTTGTTCACCCTCAGCTTCGCCGCCATCTTTATTCACAGTAACATTCCAACCAGAATTATTAATTGCATTCGCGACAGTTGTTGCATTCACTAATTTTGCTCCCTCTACTGGAACATCAATTTTTCCTGTAGCATTAGGCGTTAAATTAGTGGTCGCAACGGCATTATAAAGTTGACTACCATTTACTGCATCTTTGCTATTGGCATTAACTTCACCATCTGCGACATTAGTAATTTTGTTACTACCTGCATTCACACCAGTATTAGATATTGATACAGTT
>JAWHBY010000096.1:0-6016 GCA_032568935.1 Parahaemophilus parainfluenzae | reverse complement strand
AGTTTTATTTTTATCGGAGTTTATATATGACTAATGAGTATCGCACTCTCCGCCATAACATTAATATGTTAGGGCGTTTTCTTGGTGAAACCATTAATGATGCACAAGGCGAAGACATTCTCACCTTAATTGAAAATGTTCGTCAATTGTCCAAACAATCTCGAGCGGGCGATAGCCTGGCACGTAAAACATTGTTGGATACCCTTTCCACCATTTCAAATGAAAATATTATTCCTGTTGCACGAGCATTTAGCCATTTTCTTAATTTAACGAATATCGCTGAACAATACCAAACGGTCTCTCGCCAACATAAAGATTTACAATCCTCTAACCGTTCATTGAGTGCGTTATTTCAACGTTTAAAAGCACAAAATGCCTCAAAAGAAGAGGTTTACAAAACCGTTGAAAACTTGCTTATTGAGCTTGTATTAACGGCACACCCTACCGAAACCACACGACGTTCGTTAATCCACAAACACGTTGAGATCAATAAATGCTTAAGCAAATTAGAGCACGATGATTTAACGCCTAAAGAACGCGGCATTATTGAACGCTTGCTACTTCGTTTAATTGCTGAAGCATGGCATACCAATGAAATCCGTACCGTTCGCCCTACGCCATTCGATGAAGCAAAATGGGGCTACGCCATGATTGAAAACAGTCTATGGCAAGGGGTGCCGGAATTCTTACGTCAATTAAATGAACATGCTCGTGAATTTTTGGGGTACGATTTACCAGTGGGCTTACGTCCTGTCCGAATTTCTTCTTGGATGGGTGGTGACCGTGATGGCAACCCATTTGTTACTTCAAAAATTACGCAACAAGTACTCTATTTTGCTCGTTGGAAAGCAGCGGATTTATTCTTAAATGACATTAAATCTCTTGCCGATGAATTATCTATGGTTAAATGCACACCAGAATTTACCGCAAAATATGGCGAACATTTAGAGCCTTATCGTTTTGTAGTCAAAGCACTTCGTGCAAAACTTATCGCCACTCTTGATTACTTTGATGATTGCCTGGCAAATCGTCCGCCACGCGTAAGCCAAGCGGATATCATCATGGAAGATAATCAACTTTGGGAACCACTCTATGACTGCTATCAATCATTAATGGCGTGTGGCATGCGGATTATCGCTAATGGTTCATTATTAGATATTTTGCATCGTATTCGTTGTTTTGGTGTCACTCTTTCACAAATGGATATCCGTCAAGAAAGTACCCGTCATACCGATGCCATTGCTGAAATTACCCGTTATCTTGGCATTGGCGATTATGCACAATGGAGCGAAGCAGAAAAACAATCTTTCTTAGTACGCGAGTTAAATTCTCGTCGCCCATTAATTCCAACCCATTGGGAGCCATCTGCTGAAACCCAAGAAATTTTAGATACATGCAAAGTCATTGCTCAACAAAAACAAGGCGTGATTGCTTGCTATATTATTTCAATGGCGAGAAGTGCCTCTGATGTGCTTGCCGTGCATTTATTATTAAAAGAAGCGGGCGTGCCTTATCATATTCCTGTCGTACCACTCTTTGAAACCTTAGATGACTTAGATGCTTCTGAAAGAGTCATGCGTCAATTATTCAATATTGGTTGGTATCGTGGCGTGATTAACAATCATCAAATGGTGATGATTGGTTATTCTGATTCTGCCAAAGATGCAGGTATGATGGCTGCTTCATGGGCACAATATCGTGCACAAGAAGCGTTAGTCAATTTAACCGAAGAGCTAGGTATTGAACTCACTTTATTCCATGGTCGTGGTGGTACAATCGGTCGAGGTGGTGCGCCTGCACATGCAGCATTACTTTCTCAGCCACCACGCTCACTCAAAAATGGTTTACGCGTGACTGAACAAGGGGAAATGATCCGCTTTAAACTTGGTTTACCAGAAGTTGCGGTTGAAACCTTTGATCTTTACGCGAGTGCAATTTTGGAAGCAAACTTACTTCCACCGCCAGAACCAAAAGCAGAATGGCGTACTGTGATGGATGAACTTTCCGCTACTTCATGCGACATTTACCGTAGTGTTGTTCGTGGTGATAAAGACTTCGTGCCTTATTTCCGCAGTGCCACACCGGAACAAGAACTGTCTAAACTACCACTTGGCTCTCGTCCTGCAAAACGTAATCCAAATGGGGGCGTAGAAAGCTTGCGTGCCATTCCATGGATTTTTGCTTGGATGCAAAACCGCTTAATGCTACCGGCATGGCTTGGTGCAGGTGTGGCAATTCAAAAAATTGTGGATGAAGGCAAAGGCCATATTATTGAAGAAATGTGCAAAGCTTGGCCATTTTTCTCTACTCGCGTGGGTATGTTAGAAATGGTGTTCAGTAAAACCGATACTTGGCTTTCTGAGCAATATGATCATAACTTAGTGAAAAAAGAGCTTTGGTATTTAGGTGAAAATCTGCGTAACCAACTCAATGCGGATATCAAAACCGTGCTTTCGCTTTCTCACAAAGATGAATTAATGGCGGACTTGCCGTGGATCGCAGATTCTATTGCATTACGTAATGTTTATACGGATCCGCTCAATCTCCTTCAAGTGGAATTGCTCCGTCGTTTCCGTGAATCGCCTGAAAACCCAAGCCCTGATGTCGAGCAAGCCTTGATGATTACCATCACCGGTATTGCAGCAGGTATGCGAAATACGGGCTAGTTACAGCAACTAAAAATAAGTGCGGTCAAAAAACAACGATGATTTGACCGCACTTTTTGTTTTGTGTTTCTTGCGGTATCATACGCGCAATTGACTTAATGAAGGAAAACCCAATGACAACTGATATTCAAAAACTTGATCCCGATGCAGCGATTGATCTTGCTTATGATATTTTCTTAGAGATGGCGGGGGAAAATCTCGATCCGGCTGATATTATGCTCTTCAATCTGCAATTTGAAGATCGTGGAGCGGTTGAGTTTGTCGAAACCGCGGATGATTGGGAACAAGAAATTGGGGTGTTAATCGATCCTGACGCTTTTGCTGAAGTTTGGGTAGGATTAGTGAATGAGAAAGATGAAATGGATGATGTGTTTGCGAAATTCTTAATTTCACACCGAGAAGAAGATCGTGAATTCCACGTTATTTGGAAAAAATAGCACCCTTCTCACACATATCAATTTACAAACTAAAACCGGTTTAATTTAACATTAAACCGTTTTTTGCTTAACAAATGCGTGGTAAAGGTTCGTTGCGAGGTAAGTCTAATAAACGACTTTGACCGAAAAGCCCAACCGCTCTAACTTTGCCATCAGTGGTCACCTCACCAATGACAGCCGCATTTTCACCTAATGGATGGCGACGAAGTGCGGTCAGAATTTCAGCTGTCTTTTCTTTGTCCGCCACAATCACCAATTTGCCTTCATTAGCAAAATTTAATGCATCCAAACCGAGTAATTCGCAAATACCACGTACTTCCTGACGAATTGGTAATACCGTTTCATCAATTTGAATCCCTACTTTCTGTGCCTGTGCAAATTCGTGAAGTACCGCATTCACACCACCACGGGTCGCATCGCGCACAGCTTTCACCCCTTCAATCGGACGAATACAATCAATGAGCGGTGCAAGCACAGCACAATCACTGCGTAAATCCGTTTGAATACCGAGGTTTTCGCGTAAATTCAAAATGGTTGCTCCATGATCCCCCAAAGTGCCACTGACAATAATCTGATCACCAGGTTGAATACGATGCACGCCCCAGTCGAGTCCGTTTGGTATCACACCAATACCTGCTGTATTGATAAACACTTTATCTATTGCGCCTTTTTGTACTACTTTGGTATCACCTGTTACCACTTGAATACCGGCTGACTGACAGGCTTTTGCCATCGATTGAATCAATTTTTTTAAAGTTTCCAGTGGTAAGCCTTCTTCCAAAATAAAGCCACAAGACAAATATTTTGGTACGGCACCGCATACCGCGACATCGTTAGCGGTACCACATACAGCGAGTTTACCAATGTCGCCACCAGGGAAAAAAATCGGATCAATCACAAAACTATCGGTAGAAAATGACAATATTCCACCTAAAGCATCTAACTCTTGTAAAGCAATACGAGCCTGATCTTCGCCTTGTGAAAGTATCGGGTTATCAAATGCCTCGACAAAATAATTGCGGATCAACTCTTGCATTGTGGCACCACCATTTCCGTGTGCCATTGTAATAAAATCAGTCATTGTTTTATTCCCGTCTATATTGATAATAGGCCGCACATGCCCCTTCGGAAGATACCATCAATGCACCATAGGCATTGTCAGGATTACATTTTTTAGCAAATAATGGGCAATCAGCAGGCTTACATTTGCCGATTAATACATCTCCACAACGAGAATCCGGATCATCGGCAACTTGATGTGGCTGGCAAGCAAAATGCGCTTCTGCATCAAAGCATTGATAATCATCGGTCAGTTCTACGCCAGATTCTGCAATTTCGCCTAATCCACGCCATTCACTGCTGGCTTTCAAGCGGAACACTTCACTGATTGCCTGTTGTGCTAACTCATTGCCATGTTGATGTACGATACGTTTATACTGATTTTCCACTTCACAGCGTTTTTCAACAATCTGTGTCACCAACATTAAAATTGCTTGTAGGATATCTAAAGGCTCAAAACCAGTGATTACAAAAGGCTTATGGTAGGTATCACACAATTCCTGATAGGGTTCAGAACCAATCACCATGCTTACATGACCTGGTGCAAGAAAGCCGTCAATTTTGACTTGTCCTTGTGACAATAAGCTGTGTAATGTTGGGATGATAGTGATATTTTGACATACCACAAAAAAGTTTTTTACCTGCTGTTTTTTCGCTTGTTGCAAGGTAATTGCGGCACTTGGCATGGTTGTTTCAAAACCAAGTGAAAAGAATACGACTTTTTTATCAGGATTATTTGATGCAATATTCAATGCATCGAGCGGTGAATAAACGATTCGAACATCCGCCCCTTGCGCTTTAGCTTCTAATAATGAACCTAAACGTCCACGCACTCGCATAGCATCACCGAAAGTGCAGAAAATTACTTCTGGGCGACGAGCAATCTCAATACAGACATCAATTCGTCCCATCGGTAATACACACACCGGGCAGCCTGGACCGTGAATAAATTCAATACTTTTTGGTAATAAGCGATCCAGCCCAAATTTAAAAATGGTATGAGTATGTCCGCCACAGACCTCCATCAGATATAACGGATTTTCTGGCGTAAAGTGCGATTGGTTTTCCATTATTTTTTGTAACCGCTGCAACAGACTTTTAGCCAGTTCAGGATCACGAAATTCATCAACAAACTGCATTTGATGCTCCTATCTTTCTTGCGCTTTTAACCAGTCTAGCCATTGCTGTAACCCTTCTCCACGTTGAGAAGACAACTGGATAACCTCAATTGTTGGATTCACTTGTTTTGCATAAGCAATACATTTTTCCACATCGAAATTTAAGTACGGCAGTAAATCCACTTTGTTTAAAATCATTAACTTCGAAGCCGCAAACATATGTGGATATTTGAGTGGTTTATCTTCGCCTTCTGTTACAGATAAAATCACTACTTTGGCGTGCTCGCCTAAATCAAACTCTGATGGGCAGACTAGGTTTCCGACATTTTCAATAAACATCAGACTATTTTCCTGTGGCTGCAATTTCACCAATGCATTACCAATCATTTGTGCATCTAAGTGACAACCTTTGCCCGTATTAACTTGAATCGCCGGCACACCCGTTTGACGAATACGATCTGCATCATTTTCTGTTTGTTGATCCCCTTCGATCACATAACAAGGATAGTCATTTTTTAATGCGTTTAGTGTGGTCGTCAATAAGGTTGTTTTGCCTGAACCAGGACTTGAAACAAGATTAAGTGCCAAAATGTGTTGATTGGCAAAAAAGCGACGATTCATATCGGCTAATTGATTGTTTGCGCCAAGAATATCTTGTTCTACTTTCAGTAATCGTTGCTGGGTTTCTTCTTGTTGTGGAGAGTCTGGCATGCGGAAGGAGGAGTGAGAAAAATTA
>JAWHBY010000095.1:0-6033 GCA_032568935.1 Parahaemophilus parainfluenzae | reverse complement strand
TGTAAATTTGACATTTTTTATGCCTCTGGATTTTTAGTTTAGTGTATCGTCTAACCGTAGTAGGTTAGACGGGCTTCAACTACCGAATCCAGTCGGCGGAGCTTATTTCCTTTCGGTATTTTATTAGGCTCTCTCGACCCGTCCATTGTAAATCCTCAGATCTGAGGATTTTATAAATCTACAGATCTGTAGATTTAAATTTTAGGCATAAAAAAACCGCTATGCTGTCGGGTGCGGATAACCGCTGGATTTAAGTAGTGCGGTAATCGTAATCCAAGAGTAGCGGGGTTGTCAAGTATGCGGATTAAAAAACAGGTTCGTCATTAATCCAGTTATCTAATATCCATTTCGCTTGTTTCGGCGATGTAAAGCCGGTGCATTGCGCAGGGTCGCTTACTTCAAAAATTAGCAATGGCCCTGATTTTACAAATTTTAATAAATCATCACGTATTTGATTGCGCGATACACCGCTGTCATCAATCAATAGCCAAACATTGGTAATCCAGTGCCAAATATTCATTTCTTTTTCTTGGAAATAATTGGTGATTTTATCTTGCAAAGCAGCATTAATATCTTCACTCGCAACAATGATGTATTTTTTAATCATCTTTCACTCCGATAATCACTGGTGTTTGGTGTTGATCGGGTTCGCGTTGTTCGATGCCATTTACACCGTCACCAATATGCCCTTTTTCCATGGCTAATTTAGAAAGTGTAAACGTTTCAGAGCGCAGGCAATCGGGATTGTTCACGGCAAAATAGACATAAACGCCAATAATCGTGAATAATTCAACCGCAAGAAAGGCAAGCAGAATATATTGCACGATTTCTTTTTCACCCCATATTCCGTAAGTGATGGTTGAGCAAAGCGTAAGAAAAAACAACCACAGCAGACTGACAAGCACGTTAGAACGCGCATTCATTCCCTCAACATTGCTAAATCTAGCAAATAATTGATTCACAAAATTTCCCCATAACTGAACTAATCTTAGAAAATAGTTTACCATATATTCCCTTATTTTACTTATTCAACTTCACCTCGTATGGTAAAAAAATCCCCTAGAGCCAGCTATAAGCAACTAGGGGTTTAACCAATCTTATAAAGGAGATATTTTTTATTATGCTATGCTGTAACCAGCTAGAGCCGCTCTCGATTTCCATATCAATTTTCAAGAAGACTGGGCGAATCCATTCGCACGGTGAGAACGGCTTTAGCTGGTGGCTCCAAAGAACCATTAATGTGCCTTTCTTTATGCTTGTAAGGCTCAAGCCCTTATTGTCACCACAACACATAAGGAATATAATTTCCTCAACCACAACACAATAAGGATTAAGTTATGGCAAACCTCATTATTACTTATGATTTAAGAAATCAACGCGACTACAAAACATTAATTGATGCAATTAAATCCTACGGAACTTATGCGAAGCTATTTGAATCGGTTTGGTATATTCGTTCAATAACACATACAGCCGAGCAATGTCGGGATTATTTGCTTCAATTTATAGATAATGATGATCGTCTTGGCGTGTTTGATTGCTCAAATAATGACTTTGCAACTATGAGAGCGTTAAATAAAATTAGTGACCTATGGTCTAACTAACATGTAAACTTCACCTGTTTTATTATCAATTAGCTTTTCTTTGATTTGAGCATCACTAAATCGATTAACATAAGAAATTGCTTGACATGCTCGCTCCTCTAAACCGGGATAATAAGCACCGTTTTCAATCGCTTTCAAAATAGAAGTGCGAATATGTTCTTTTTGAATTTCAGTTATGGTATTGCTGACAACACTGCCAGCCTCGGAATAGCGTTTCTCTTCCATTTTTAACCTCATTTGTTTTATGTTTGCCATTTCAAAGCATAAGTTTTAAGCCCTCATGCTCGGCTAATTGTAAGATGTTAAAACCAAATCCGGGAAAGTGACTATTTCTTCTAACAATTCTTTAATGGTTTTTTCTATTGCAATAGAGTTTGAGTCTTCCTTGATTGGGTATTTTTGGTTTAAATCAACCTCTCCATAAAGGCTATCTTTTAAAATTTCTTTGCGGTCACCTTCACTAAAGAATTCATTGAGAATTTCTTCGAGGGAGTTTCCAGCATAAATTTCCGTCTCCTCTCCAACCCAGTAAACAGACTGCATAGCTCGGATATCTTCAATTGCGCATTTAACACATTCTGACAGCGTGCCATATCTAACCGTAGTAATTAATCCATCGCTCCCTACTACCATTTCATAAGTTCCGAATTCGCCGTCATTACATATTGATGGCTTGTAATGCTCAATAAATTTAACTATCTTTGCTTGCTCAACAAGATACTCATATTCATTTTGAGAGATTGTAATTGTTGGATTTATCATTGCATTGCTCCTTAGTTTCCTTATTGCCATTTCAAAGCACACTTCTCTCTATCATTCGCAACGGTTTCACTTGCCGTTGTGTCTCTGTACTTCAAATGTGCTTTAAAATGTGATATTGCGTTTAGCTAATCCCACCTACTGGCTTCGTTTGTCATTACCGCAATATCTCACACTCATTGGTGCAGGGCTTTTAATCTGCAACTGGCGATTTTCACAAATGGCATTTTCACGAGTGTGTTTTTATCCAAATTGTCTAAAATTGTGATGATTATCACTTACTTAAGTGAATTTTTTGACTATACTAACAATTAACCTTGCAAGCCATGATTTTTCCTTAACCGGAATATAAATAGAATGATGGATTACGCCATCTACGGTTGCTTGGGACATTGCTTTGACTTTTTCTTTTGCCTCTTCAAAGGAGTGAGCATAAATTTCTGCACCCCATTTGGAACCTTTAAAGTTATAAGAAATCGCATAGCGTTTCATTTCATCTTGCATAAGGAATTACCTATATGTATTTTCAAATTTTTCAAGGTGTAAACAATCAGTGGTATTGGCGGTTAAGATCGGCCAATCACGAGATCATTGCAGTAAGCGAAGGTTATACAACCAAACAGAACTGCCTACATTGCATTGGTCTTGTTATGGACACTAATCGCAATACACCAATTTATGAATCTTAGTAACCTAGCCCTGTTTATCAGGGCTTTTTTTCATCACAATTTTTAAAGAGCATCGAGATATTTGTTTATGTGTATCTCGTTTTGATGAGTATATTAAACATTATGTTTATATCCATGTCAACACAAAGTTGATTTATTTTATTAAAAAAGTTGATTTAAAAACTCATATTGTTGATTTTTATGTGTATTTTCTTAGCAAAAATAAATTTAATTGCCTATTTTTTAAGCAATCTGTAATTTGATATTGATTAATAATGCGATTTTTCCTCGGTTTTTTATCGTTTTTGCGATCTGTATCGTAAAATTTAATAGCCAAAATAGACCGCACTTTTGCTTAATGTATGATTGCTAAGAGAAAAGGAGGGGATTATGAAAGAAAAATTTAAGTTGTGGTTAATCTCGCTGAATTGCGAAGGCATCAATAGCTTAGGGATTAATGAGATAGTGTCGCGCGTAGATGAAGAGTTGAGGATTGTGCGAGCTAATGAGCAGGAGAGGATTGTGCTAGAGGAGTTGATTGAGGAGTTTAAATGTGAATAAAAAACCGCCCGTAGGCGGTTGTTTAATTTAATTTGTTTAATAGATCTTGCATTGTATGGATAGAAACGCCAATCTGGGACTGTATATTAATATGCTCGCTTAATCTTTTTTTCAATTTATTCAAATCTTCTTCCGTGAGTAAATCACTGTTGGCTTGAATTTGTTTTTTTAAATTTTTTATGCTTTTCTTTATATTTTTATTCATTCTAAGTATTTCTGGGCTTGTGCCAAATCGTCCTACAAATAAAGCTACACAGAAACTAAGAATCGGCGTCACTAAGGGGGCTGCAAGGTTAGCTATTTCAACCAAATGGGGAAGATTGGGAGTAATGTAAAATTTTATGATAAGCGAAAGAAAAAGCCCAATTCCTGCGGTATAAGAACCATATTCAAGCATTGAGAAAGGCTTTGTAACTGCATTTTGTTCAGCCATTACTTTCCTCGCTGCGTTTAATTTCTCTTAATTGTTCAATGATAGAATCTCTTGTCGATATTCTTATTGATTTAGAGCCAACCAAATTCCCATTATGATAATGATTGATGGTGATTTTATAATATGGGTTTAAAATACTACCAAGATAAAATGATAAGATTTTTAGTAAACGAGAAAGTACTGGGGTGCATAAAAGCACCCCTATAAACAAAGCTAATTCGTTGATATGCTCAACAAGCAAACTAATTGATCTTTCCATTATCAGAGATAATACGCCGCTCTTCTGGGGCTAAATGATGTTTAACTTTGGTTATAGTATAGTATTCTTTTGTTTCATAACCTAGCATTTTTATTGTTTTGTTCATTGTTACAGTGAACAAATCGCCTTTCTTGAAACTGGCAATGTTCTCATTTATTTTTTTAATAAAATCCTCGTCAGTAATTTCAACCGGGTAAGAGTGATTGCCGTAAGTCATTTCCCACCCTTTACTACCTTTAAAGCTTACTGTAAGTAGTGCGATTGTTGTTTCTAATATCTCAACCCTTTCTTTTGGATCGTTGATTTTCATCTTTTGAATCGTTCTTATTTCTTCCGGTTCCAACTTAACTAATATCTCTCTGGAGTCTTCAGATGAGTCAGGTGTTTTGATGGAATTTCCAGCCAATATTTTAAATGCCGGTTTTATGTTCCCTTCAAGAGGTGAGGATACCAGTGTTTTTATATTCTCACGAATATCTTTATTGGCTAATAACTTAGCTATGTTTTTATCTGATTTGATTTCTTTTCCATCAACACTTAAAGTTGCAACATCACTGTTATCATTGGTATGAATACCAATTACAGTTTCTCCTTTGGTGTCATTAATCGCATCAAATATGGTCTTTCCTAAGTTAGACACACTTTTTCTTGATTTTACGCTGGCGTAACCCAATCCAATGTATGGTAATACATCTATAACCTGTGTGGCCATATTATAAATATCAATTCCAAAAACAACCTCAAGGGAACCTTCCTGTGCTGGTGTTTCTACAAAAACGCCAAGGCTCTTGCGTCTACCCGGATTTAATAACTTATCTGATTTTTCAATCAGATCATGCATTGCTATTATAGCCTTTCCAAGCTCTCTCGCATTCATGCGGTGATTTTCTAAATCTCGACTATCCGAATCATATGATAAAGTAATAAACTCAGTTCTAACTACCTTTCGTTGCTTAGGTTGTTTTTTATTATCCGGCAAACTCTTAGCTTTATCTGTCATATTTTTTTCCTTAGGTTGGTTGTTATTAAAAAATCATGATATTTGGTGCCAATCACTTTCGCTCATTTAATTTCCTTAGGCGTAACTTCGCCAACTGTCATCAAGAAATCAATTTTTTCGTTAATATGCTCGAGCCTTTCCAGGAGTAGTTTATTCTGTTCTTCGATCCTGTCTAACTGCGTAAACGCACCAAGCCTACCAGTATGTGCCGCCTGTTCCATTCGATTCATTTGCACCTGTAGATCCGAATTTCCGTGGCCTTGATAATAATTATTTGTTGTCATCGTGGCTGCGGTATTTGTCGCTACGTTTGAGTGATTATATCGAGGGTTTTCAAATTTTGATTGCCCACCTAGATTAGGTTGCCAATCATCACCGAATTTTAATCTATCAGCACTAACCTCAAGGGCGACCGCAAACAGATCTATGTCTCGCATTGTTAGTTGCACTTCGCCATTCTCGAGGTCTAATACATCTTTTTCACTAACGCTTAGGGTCTTGGCTAAATCAGCAATAGACAATCCCTGTCTTTCTCTTTCGGCTTTAATTCGTTTAGCTACGGCTTTCATGATGTCCTTATAAGTTAATTGTCTCAATGTGTATTGTGCGGATAAAGCGACCGATAAATTTAGCGTTTTGACAAATATCCTCAGATATATCTTGCGGATCGTAATTGTCTTTATTGTCAGAGTGTAATCTATATCCACCACCAACTAGCTTTTGTATGCGTTTGATAAACAAAGCGCCAT
>JAWHBY010000094.1:0-6036 GCA_032568935.1 Parahaemophilus parainfluenzae | reverse complement strand
ACAATCAAGGTACCAAAGAGCGGGAGAATTAGAATCGGTTTTAAGGAAGTTAAACTTGCCGGCAATTTAATGGTTGCATTTAATCCTTTCACCACATAACCCGCTAAGAAACCCGCGATAATACCACCTAAAATCCCTGCGCCCGCCGTGGTGGCTAACATGCCGCCAATAAGACCTACCGCAAGCCCCGGACGGTCTGCGATAGAAAAGGCCACATAGCCGGCAAATACTGCAATCATCAGATGGAATGCTGCACCGCCACCGATATCCATTAAGGCTTTTGGAATACCATGGAAAATCGTTTCATCTTTGAAAGCTTCGATACCAAACATAAAGGAAATCGCGATTAATAGACCACCGGCAACCACCAACGGCAACATGTGTGATACACCTGTCATCAAATGTTTATAGACGCCTTTTTTCTCGCCGCTTTCTTCTGATTTAGCAGAAGATTTTGCTGCGCCACCTTCATAAATTTTCGCTTCTTTAAATGCCTTATCAAATTCCTGTGCCGTTTTCTTTAACGCTAAACCAGTCGACGTACGATACATCGGTTTTCCTTGGAATTTATCTAACGGCACATCAATATCCGCCGCAACAAAGACTAAATCTGCCGCAGCGACTTCTTCAGGGGTAATTTCATTACCGGCGCCCACTTGGCCACGCGTTTCGACTTTTACCTGCCAACCTTGTTTTTTCGCATAGGTTTCAATGGCTTCAGCAGACATAAAGGTATGCGCAACACCCGTTGGGCAAGCTGTAACCGCGACGATATTTTTAACGCCAGAAACGCCGCCAAATCCAACTGCACTTTGAGTAGGTTGAACATAATCCACTGCTTGATTGAGTGCATTCGTAAGCATTACTTCAGGTGAAGCAATCGCCACATCTTCATTGGCTAAAAAGACTTTTTTGCCCACAAGTTCAGCAGAGTTTGGCAAACTAGATCCGAAAACAATCACTAAATCCGCCTCTTTGGCTTGTTCAACCACAATATGATTGGCTTTTTTCGCTGCCACGCTCAATGCTTGGCGAAGTAAATAGGCTTTTGCCGCACCAATTTGCGGAGATTGAGTTAAAAACAAATTCATTACATTATCCTTCAATCACAGAAATTTTGACATTCGCCAGAATTGGCTCAAGCAAGGCGATATCACTCACCCCCACGTTACTTTGCGAAACAGCAAAAGCAGAAACAGCACTTGCAAACGCTAAAGTTTCCGCTTGAGACAAGCCTTTTTCAATACCGAAAATTAAGCCAGCCACCATAGAATCGCCTGCGCCTACAGTGCTCACCACATTTTCACATTTAGGTGGTTGAGCTTGAATAACAGCTTGATCATTCAGCCATAAAGAACCATTCTCGCCCATCGAAATAATCACATTAGCAATGCCTTCTGCTTTAAGTTTTTTAGCTGCAGCAATAATTTCATCAAGAGAATTTAGTGGGTGACCAATCCACGCTTCCAATTCACGATGATTTGGTTTCACCAACCAAGGATGGGCTTTCAAACCTGCTGTGAGTGCAGCATTACTGCTATCTAATACGACTTTCACACCAGCTTGATGTAACTGATTAAGCCAATCTGCAAATAATTCAGGACTGACACCACGCGGTAAACTTCCGCAAACCGCAACGATGCCAAAGTTTTGGCAATAAGCTAAAGAATCTGCTGTAAATTGCTGCCAAGCTTCTGGAGTAATTTGATAACCTAAGAAATTTAGGTCTGTCACATCGGCTTCGGTTTCCGTAATTTTTACGTTAATGCGAGTTTTACCTGCTACACGATGAAATTTGTCTTCTAAGCCTTGTTTTTTAAATAGCGTTTCGAAATCACCGACGTTGTCTTCCCCTAAGAAGCCACCAACGGCCACCTCTACACCCAAGTCTTTCAACACTTTAGCGACATTGATGCCTTTACCAGCAGGAAAAATACCAAGGGTTTCAACAGTATTGACTTCGCCGATTTCAATACGCGGCAAACGCCCGACTAAATCGTAAGCGGCATTTAAGGTAATTGTTGCTACTTTTGCCATCACTTACTCCTTACCTTCACCTAAACCGTTTTCAATGACTGCTCCGATACCGTCAATCGCTTGTTGGGCTTCTTCGCCGCTCGCTACAAAACGTAAGCGATGACCTTTCACGACACCAAGCGCCACAATTTTCATCAGACTTTTCGCACTGACTAATTGGGTGTCACGATCTAAGTTTTGTACCGCAACAGACGCATTGTATTTTTTCACTTCATTAACAAGCACCGCACTTGGACGAGCATGTAAACCGTGTTCATTACGAATCATAAATACGGCTTCAATAGCATCCGCTGGTAAACCTGTTTTTTCTTCGTGAATTTGTGGTGCATGATCACTGCTCACTTCAATGGTATCCGGTTCAGCCGGTGGCACGGCGGATACGCTTTCGCCAAGCCCACTTGCAATGATCTTACCTAACGTTTCAATGGCTTGTTTCGCATCATCCCCTTCTGCAACAAACCGTAAGCGATGACCTTGAGTCACACCTAATGCCACAATTTTCATTAAACTTTTTGCACTAACTGGTGCGGTTTCTCGGGTAAGATTTTGTACCGTAATTTTAGATGCGAATTTTTTCACTTCATTGACAAGCACTGCACTTGGGCGAGCATGTAAGCCATGTTCATTACGAATAGTAAAAGTACCAATCACTGCGCCTGTAGCAATTTGCTCTTCAGCTTGAACAGCTGACGAAGCTGGCACTTTACCACCATTAAGTGTGGTCAAAATTTGCTGCGTATTACCACTTAATAAAATATTTTGTACTTCATCATCCAATAAACGTGCTAACGTCTCATTGATTTGGTCACTAACAGCCGAAATCGTCAATACACCTTTCACTGCTTTGCCATTATGATTAAAAATGGTTTTCGCACGACTGAATGCCAACGCATTTTTCACGTTACCTGATACGGCATCGGTTACCCATAAACCTTTGCCTAGTGGCAGAGCAGAATTGGAGACCACTTCAGAAACAAAGCTATTTTCAACCGCACTTTGCTGTTGTAATTTGCCTGCATTGATAGCAGTAAGTGTGAGCAAACTTTGCGTTTCAATATCTAAGCTTAATGTTTCTTCAGTCATGCTAAAAGAATCGCTTTCACCTAACAAAATAGCTCGAAATTTTTCAACATTCGTTAATGTTGCTAATTGTGCTGCAGTGTCTTCATCACCTAAAACATGTGTTAATTGACGAAGTAAAGTAAGATGCTCATCAGAACGAGCTGCAATACCAATCACAACATAAGCAATATTGCCTTCTCCCCACTCAATACCTTGTGGAAATTGGAACACTTGTACACCAGTTTTTTTCACCATCGAACGGGTTTCTAATGTACCGTGTGGAATCGCAATCCCATTGCCTAAAAAAGTGGAGGTTTGTTGTTCTCGCCCAAGCATGCCTTGCAAATAACCTTGTTCAACATTACCAGCTTGCTCTAACGCACTTGCAGCCATTTCAATAGCTTGCAGCTTATTTGTTGCCGTAGCATTTAAATGAATGTTGCTTTCCGAAAGTTCTAACATTCTTGCTCCTTCACATTGATGATTTTAAAAAAGAAAAGCTGCTGATGAGATCGCTCATCAACAGCTCAAATTGATTATTGGCCGGTACAGGCTTTGAGTAGCATTTCGCTACCTTGGGAAATGTAAGCGTCATTTTCACCGCGCTCTTTGCCTTTTTGCAAATCACGCATTGCATCGTAGATCCCTTGTGTCAAACTTGGTGAATCAACTTTTTGCCAACAATTCGCGCTTAAGCGGCTGAAGTTGGTTTGTAATGCTTCTGCATGTAACACACCACTGTAATAAGCATACACATCAGAATCATGACCACCTGTGTAAAGTTTATCTTGAATTTGTTTGATTGGAACAACAATACGACCGAGATACCAGTCATTTGCTCCACTTGCAAAATTATCTACAAAGAAATTTTTTGTTACACGATCTTTATAAGTTGCCACAGTGGCTTCATAAGCAGCTGCGTAGGATTTTTGGTCGATTTTATCTTTATCTAAATCAATGACCTTTTTGTCTTTACCCATAAACGGAATGTAAGAGGTTATATCTGAAATTGAAGAACAACCTGCAAGCATTACTGCCACAAAGAATACCGAGATTTTTTTAAACATTAAATTTTCCTTATTATAGGCGGTTAAAACTGCTGTTAATTATACTTAGAATGAGTGATTAAGCAAGGCGACGCCTAGTACTACGCCGACTCTTTGTTTACACCGTTGTCTTTGACAATAGAAACTAAAATTTGATCAATTTTGAAGTTTTCAGTATCAATAACTTCAAATTTATATTTATCGTATAACACAAAATCGGTTTTTTTCGGGATTTTGCGTAACATATACATCATAAAGCCACTGATAGTTTCGTAATTTTCTGAATCAGGGAAAGATTCAATATCTAAAGCACGCATAACATCTTCGAGCGGCGTTGCACCATCAATCAACCAAGAGTTTTCATCGCGGCTGACGATTTGCTCTTCTTCGTTGGAAACCAATTCGCCCATCACAATACTCATCACATCGTTCAAGGTAATTAAACCCATCACAAGTGCATATTCATTGACGATAATGGCAAAATCTTCACCCGTAGATTTAAATAACTCCAATACCTCGTATAACGAAAGCGTGTCTGGAATAAATAACGCTTTACGCAATAAACGGCTATCGGTTAAATCCACTACTTCCTGTTGAAGATAGAGTGTTAATAAAGTATGAGATTCCACATAACCTAAGATCTTATCCAAACCATTATCACAAATCACTAATTTAGAATGAGAGTCTGCTGATAAGGTATTCAACACTTCCTGACGGGAGAAAGTGCGGTCTAAAAACACGATATTTTCACGGGTTGTCATCGTGGAAGAGACTGTCCGCTCTTGCATATCAAAGATATTCTCAATTAAATAATGCTCTTGTGTTTTTAACACCCCCGCTTCAGCCCCAGCTTCCACTATTGCCACGATATCCTCTGGTGTCATATTATCTTCACGCTTAGTGGATATCCCCATTAAATGGAAGAAGATATTAGAAAGACCATCAAAAAACCATACAATAGGTTTTAAGAAGAAAATGAAGACTTGCATAATGCCAATAGTCCGTAAAGCCACACCTTCAGGATTAATCAATGCGAGACGTTTCGGAATTAAATCGGCTAATAAAACAAATGTTGTTGTTACCATGAAGAAAGCAATCCAAGAGGAGGCTGGCTCAACCCATTCTGCCTTGGTGTATTCATGTAAAAAACTCTGTAAGTGAAGACTAATTGTTGCCTCACCAATCACCCCTCCAAGTACAGCGACCATATTGAGTCCAATTTGGACCACAGTAATAAAACGTCCTGGCTGCTCCTGTAACTTTAAGACTTTCTCCGCTTGGATATTACCTTCATTAGCCAACGTTTGTAATTTAATGCGTCTCGCACCCGCAAGAGAAATCTCAGCTGATGACAAGATTGCACTGACAATAATTAATACGATTAAAATAAAAATCGCTGCAGATAAGCTCATAATGTTCTCTTTATTGGTTTTAAAGTGCGGTCAATTTACCGCTAGTTTTTAGGTTTGAAATGTTATTATTAAATTGTGAGGGCGTTCTATGACGCCCTATTTAAGAAACGCTAATTTTCGCTGTCGAACCAGCCGCGCACAAATTGTACTGAAAGGAAAAGGGTAACTAATAGGAATGCATAGAATACCCAAGATAAAATTGGATGGCTTGGTGTAATATCACCGCTAATTTCTTTCACCGAAACGGCATTACGATATTCATCAAACATCGTCATTCGCCAACCATAATATTTGATTTGTACTAATTTATTTTCATTGCCGAAAGCCTGAGCTTGAGCCTGTAAATTAGCTGAACCAAATTTAAAATAAAATGGAAAACTCCAACGGGTATCTTCATTACGATACACCATGATTTTGCCATCATCATTTTGTGTATTGATGAAATACACATCGCGCGTTGGACCATCAGCCGGATTTGA
>JAWHBY010000093.1:0-6178 GCA_032568935.1 Parahaemophilus parainfluenzae | reverse complement strand
TGTTGTTTTAATCGCGTTAATTGCTTTAGGGTATTATTACACCGCCTTAAATTTGATTACACATATTATTAATACCTATATTGCATGGGTTGTGTGGTCGTTGGTGCGTCATACGATTTATCGTGGTGTGACGGTTGCATCAAGACGTTTAGCCTATCGTCGTTTACAAGAAAAACGTCAGCAAAAACAACAAGATTCAAGTGATGCTTCAGCCTCTGATGATGTGGTCGTGATTACCGAACAAGAAGAGGGATTAGCCTTAAATGAAGTACGTAGTCAGTTACTACGCTTTGCCGATCTCTTTATTTGGACCGCACTTTTTGCCATCTTCTATTATGTATGGTCAGATTTAGTTACGGTTGTAAGTTATTTGCGTGATATTACCTTGTGGCAACAAACTTCAACAACTGAAGCGGGCGTGGTGACCGAAACTATTTCACTCTTTAACTTGATTGTTGCGTTAATCATTGTTGTGATTACCTATATTTTAGTGCGTAATATTCAAGGTATTTTAGAAATATTACTCTTCTCCCGAGTGAAACTTTCACAAGGTACGCCTTATACCATTACAACATTATTAACCTATATCTTGGTTGCAGTGGGTGGCGCATGGGCATTTTCTACCCTTGGGATGTCATGGTCTAAATTACAATGGTTATTTGCCGCCCTTTCCGTTGGTCTCGGTTTTGGTATGCAGGAAATTTTTGCGAACTTTGTTTCCGGCATCATTTTATTATTTGAGCGTCCAATTCGTGTGGGCGATACTGTGACAATTAACGATGTAACAGGTACAGTAGCGAAAATCCGTATTCGCGCCATTACGATGATCGATCCGGATCGAAAAGAAGTGATTGTGCCAAATAAATCCTTTGTAACCGGACAAGTGACTAACTGGGCATTATCTAACACCGTTACTCGTTTGGTTGTATCCGTTGGTGTGGCGTATGGTTCTGATTTAGACTTAGTGAAACGCTTATTATTGCAAGCCGCACATGAGCAACCAAGCGTCTTAAAAGATCCAGAACCAAGAGCATTATTCTTAACCTTTGGGGCAAGTACGTTAGATCACGAATTACGTGTTTATGTGGGTCAAGTGTCTGAGCGAAATGATACGCTTGATGCACTTAATCGCCGTGTGAATGAGTTATTTGCAGAGAATAATATTGATATTGCATTCAATCAATTAGATATCTTTATTAAGAATAAAGATACTGGCGAGGAAATTCCATTTATTGATGTGGCAAAATTAGCCCAAAATCATTAATTAAAGAGAGAAAATATGGCAGGGAATACTATCGGACAACTTTTTCGTGTGACAACCTTTGGGGAGTCACATGGTATTGCATTAGGCTGCATCGTTGATGGTGTGCCACCGAATCTTGAATTATCGGAAGCCGATATTCAACCTGATTTAGATCGTCGTAAACCGGGTACATCACGCTATACCACACCGCGTCGTGAAAACGATGAAGTACAGATTTTATCTGGGGTATTTGAGGGTAAAACAACGGGTACCAGTATTGGAATGATCATTAAAAATGGTGATCAACGTTCACAAGATTATGGCGATATCAAAGATCGTTTCCGTCCTGGGCATGCAGATTTTACCTATCAACAAAAATACGGTATTCGTGATTATCGCGGTGGTGGTCGTTCTTCTGCACGAGAAACCGCCATGCGTGTTGCTGCGGGTGCGATTGCGAAGAAATATCTACGTGAGCAGTTTGGCATTGAAGTGCATGGTTTTTTAAGCCAAATCGGCGAAGTAAAGATTGCACCACAGACTGTCGGCAAAATTGATTGGGATAAAGTGAATAGCAATCCATTTTTCTGTCCAGATGAAAGTGCGGTCGAAAAATTTGATGAATTAATCCGTGAATTGAAAAAAGAAGGGGATTCGATTGGGGCTAAACTAACCGTGATTGCAGAGAATGTTCCTGTCGGTTTAGGAGAGCCTGTTTTTGATCGACTTGATGCTGATTTAGCCCATGCGTTAATGGGGATTAATGCCGTTAAAGGTGTAGAAATTGGCGATGGTTTTGCGGTGGTTGAACAGCGTGGAAGTGAACATCGTGATGAAATGACTCCAAATGGTTTTGAAAGCAACCATGCTGGCGGTATTTTAGGGGGTATTAGCTCAGGTCAGCCAATTATTGCAACGATTGCTCTAAAACCAACATCTAGTATTACCATTCCAGGGCGTTCTATTAATTTAGAGGGCGATCCTGTCGAAGTGGTGACAAAAGGCCGTCATGATCCTTGTGTGGGAATCCGTGCAATCCCTATTGCAGAAGCCATGGTCGCAATTGTGTTACTCGATCATTTATTACGTTTTAAAGCGCAATGCAAATAACTCTTTTAAATTAAGCTTATTTTCTTTCATTAAAGATAAGAAGATTCGTTTTAGGAAATTTTATGAGTAGATCTTTAGCAAAATTACTTTCAAGTGCGGTTGTTTTAGGGAGCGTTTTTTTCTCGCTACAAACAATGGCCTCGCCACAAGACTGGCAACGAATTAAACGTCCAATTCCAGCAACAGACGGTAAAGCGAATCCAATTGGTAGCTATTCGAATGGTTGTATTATCGGGGCGGAGCCATTGCCTTATAAAGGTGAGGGATACCAAGTGATTCGTATGAATAAAAATCGCTACTATGGTCATCCGGATATGATTGCCTACTTACAACGCCTTGGACAAAAGGCGAAGTCAGCAGGCTTACCAACGATGTTAGTTGGGGATATTGCTATGCCTGGTGGTGGGCGCTTTTTAACAGGGCATGCAAGTCATCAAATGGGATTAGATGCGGATATTTGGTTGCGTATGGGCACCATGACAGACAGTGAAGCGTTAAATTCTGATGGAAAAGGCTTGCTTGTGGTGAACCGTCAAACACAACGTGTTGATGAAAATGTGTGGAATAACAATCATGCAACGCTAATTAAATTGGCTGCGCAAGATCCAAAAGTCACCCGTATTTTTGTGAACCCCGCAATTAAATTAAAACTTTGTCAAACTGCAGGAGATGATCGTACCTGGTTACACAAAATTCGTCCATGGTTTGGCCATGATTCACATTTCCACGTGCGCATTGCTTGTCCGAAAGATGCCGCTTATTGTGAAGATCAAGCACCTGTACCAGCAGGCGATGGTTGTGGCGATGAACTTTATTCTTGGTTTGAACCCGCAAAACCAGGTTCAGGCTCTTCTAAACCAAAAGTGACACCACCAGAACCGTTCTTGTGCCAACAAGTGTTGAGTTCGCCAAATAGTAGCGAATGGTTAGAGTAGGAGTTACATAATGGAATTGGGGATTGATATCTTAGCCATGCTTTTTGCAGCTGCCTTTATTGCCGCATTTATTGATGCGATTGCGGGGGGCGGTGGCTTAATTACGATCCCAGCCTTATTAATGACAGGTATGCCGCCTGCGATGGCATTAGGCACCAATAAATTACAAGCATTTGGCGGTGCGTTGTCAGCAAGTATTTACTTTCTGCGTAAAAGAGCGGTCAATTTATCGGAGTTTTCTTTCATCTTACTGGTGGTTTTTATCGGCTCGGTGATTGGTACGTTACTCATTCAAAATTTAGATGCGTCACTAATTAAGAAAGGTCTTCCATTTCTTATTTTAGCGATAGGCTTATACTTTTTATTTACGCCTAAATTGGGTGAAACTGATCGCAAACAACGAATTTCTTACACTATTTTTGCGTTATGTTTTGGTTCATTACTGGGTTTTTATGACGGTTTTTTCGGGCCAGGGACGGGGTCATTAATGAATCTGGCTTGTGTGACGTTACTTGGATTTAACCTAACTAAAGCGACCGCGCATGCGAAAGTGATGAATTTAACCTCAAATTTTGCTTCATTAATTTTCTTCTTTATTGGTGGTCATGTGATTTGGACTGTTGGTTTAGTGATGATGGCAGGAAGTCTGATAGGTGCAAATTTAGGTGCCCAAATGGTGATGGCAAAAGGCAAACAACTGATTAGACCGATGGTGGTTATTATGTCATTTATCATGACGATAAAAATGGCGTATGATCAAGGTTGGTTTCATTTTTAACGATTGATTATGGCAGATTCTCAAAAAAAATTACGTATTACAGCACGAACGGGCTATGAACCATATTTTTCATGGTCATATTTGCACCCTAAAAATTGGGGGATTTGGCTTGGTATTTTTGTGCTTTTGTTATTGGCTTTTATGCCATTTCGTTTACGCGATAAAATGGCCGAGAAACTGGCTCGTGCACTCACGAAAAAAATCGGTAAACCACGTATTCGTGCAGAAATTAATTTGAAACTCTGTTTCCCAGATTGGACAGATGATAAACGTAACAAAGTAATTGAAGACATGTTTGTGACGGTTGCACAAGTGATACTCGGTATCGGTGAAATTGCCATTCGTTCTAAAAAACATTTACAAAAACGTAGCGAATTCATTGGTCTTGAGTATATCAAACAAGCCAAAGAAGAAGGGCATAACATCATTTTGATGGTACCGCATGGTTGGGCGATTGATGCCTCTGGCATTATTTTGCACACACATGGCATGCCGATGACCTCAATGTATAACCCGCACCGAAATCCGTTGGTAGACTGGTTATGGACTTTAGCGCGTCAGCGTTTTGGCGGGAAAATGCATGCTCGCCAAAATGGTATTAAGCCGTTTTTAGCACACATCAAGCAAGGTCAAATGGGCTATTATCTTCCTGATGAAGATTTTGGTGCTGAGCAAAGTGTCTTTGTAGATTTCTTTGCCACTTATAAAGCCACACTTCCAGGACTAAACAAAATGGCGAAATTGGCGAAAGCGGTGGTTATCCCAATGTTCCCACGTTATAACGCTAAGGATGGAAAGTATGAAATGGAAATTCGCCCACCGATGCAATTAAGCGAAGATCCTGAGCAATCAGCCCGAGCGATGAACGAAGAAATTGAGTATTTCGTTACGCCAACACCTGAACAATATGTCTGGATTTTACAGCTTCTTCGTACTCGAAAAGACGGGGAAGATATTTACCCTGATTAATTCATTTTATTTACAAAAGTGCGGTCAAAATTCACCGCACTTTTTTATTTTTCTATGCTAGAATGCGAGCCTAAAAACAGGATTTTTTCTTACTCTTTTTTGAGCAATTATTTATGAACAAACAACTTGAATTAATCAAATCTTCTATCAAATCTATCCCAAATCATCCAAAAGAAGGCATCATTTTCCGTGATATCACGAGCTTGCTTGAAGTGCCTGCGGCTTTCAAAGCAACAATCGATTTGATCGTTGAAAAGTATAAAGATCAAGGTCTCACAAAAGTAATTGGTACTGAGTCTCGTGGATTCATTTTTGGTGCGCCAGTTGCATTAGCATTAGGCTTGCCATTTATCCCCGTTCGTAAACCAGGCAAATTACCGCGTGAAGTGATTGCACAGTCTTATCAGTTAGAATACGGTCAAGACACCCTTGAGTTGCACACTGATGCCATTTCGCAAGGTGATAATGTGTTAATTATTGATGACTTGTTAGCAACGGGTGGAACAGTTGAAGCTACCGTGAAATTAGTTCAACGTTTAGGTGGTGAAGTGAAACATGCTGCCTTTGTGATTAATTTGCCAGAATTAGGGGGCGAAAAACGCTTACGTGATTTAGGCATTGA
The DNA here is from genome assembly GCA_032568935.1 of Parahaemophilus parainfluenzae. Lineage (GTDB taxonomy): Bacteria > Pseudomonadota > Gammaproteobacteria > Enterobacterales > Pasteurellaceae > Haemophilus_D > Haemophilus_D parainfluenzae_AE. Next base: position 521 of record JAWHBY010000093.1, on the reverse strand, counting down.
TTGTTACACCTTAGTGAATTTTGAAGGCCATTAATTTTTAAAGGGATGCGATGAGCTACCAAGTTTTAGCCAGAAAATGGCGACCAAAAAACTTTTCTGAAGTAGTGGGACAAAGCCATGTGCTCACTGCTTTAGAAAACGGTTTAAAAGAAAACCGTTTACATCATGCTTATTTATTTTCCGGCACCCGTGGCGTGGGTAAAACCTCCATTGCTCGTTTATTTGCGAAAGGCTTGAATTGTGTAAACGGTATTACTGCTGATCCTTGCGGTGAATGTGAAAACTGTAAAGCGATCGAAGCTGGTAACTTTATTGATTTAATTGAAATCGATGCGGCTTCTCGTACAAAAGTAGAAGATACCCGTGAGCTATTAGACAACGTGCAATATAAGCCGGTAGTAGGGCGTTATAAAGTCTACCTCATCGATGAAGTGCATATGCTTTCCCGCCATTCTTTCAATGCGTTGTTAAAAACCTTGGAAGAACCACCTGAATATGTGAAATTTCTACTCGCTACAACG
>JAWHBY010000092.1:0-6229 GCA_032568935.1 Parahaemophilus parainfluenzae | reverse complement strand
CTGTAATACCCGATGTGCCCACACCAAATAAAAAGACACGATTTGCTTGCTGAATGGCTTTTACTGCTTCTTCCAACTGCTCAAAATCTAATAAATTAATGGTTTCATCCATCACGTTATTGATGGCTGATTTGAGCTTATGCGCAATATTCAATGAGTTGTCAGAATCGGTAATATCTGAATCTAATACGGTATTATCTTTACCATCTTTCGTCGCAAGCTCGATGGATAATTCCAATTTAAAATCACTGAAGCCTTTAAAGCCGAGAGTGCGACAAAAACGCACAAAGGTCGCTTCCCCGACTTCTAAATGAGCCGCAATTTCAGCTAGAGGACATTGCACCGCAAGATCAGGATTCAATAAAATCGCATCCGCAATTTTCTTTTCAGTTTTCGTTAAACTGCGATATAACGAGCTGATGGTATTTAAAATATTGCCATTTTTAGCCATAAACCACTCCCGTATTTTTTGCTTGTAATAAGCAATCTTTTACCCAATACGCAGCACCAATCAATCCTGCATCTTGCCCGAATTTAGCACTTTCTAATTCACAATGATAAACAGCAGGAAGTTCACTTAATAAAGATTGAACCAACGGTAAATAACCTTCTGCCAATCCGACACTACCGCCAACTACGACTTTCTGCATATCTAATCCAATCTTCAAATCCGCAATTAAATTCGCAATAGCTTGGGCTGAACGTGTGACAAGTGCGGTCGCTTTTTCATTATTTTGACGAAAACGTGCAAAAACTTCTTTCGGATCGCAAGGATCATCCCATTGAGAAGAGACGGCTTCAATGGCTCGACCTGAGGCAATGGCTTCAACACAACCACGGCGACCACAACCACAAACGGGGCCATTAGGATCGGCCAAAGTATGGCCAATATGCCCTGCAATCCCATTTGGCTCGGTAAGTAAACGATGATTTAAAATTAAACCGCCCCCTACGCCTGTGGAAACCGTAATAAAGGTAAAGTTTTGAATATCATCAGGATTTTGTAGTTGATACTCTGCATAGGCTGCAGCTTGCACATCATTAAGTAAGCCAATTGGTTTATCAGTGTGCTGTGCAATACTGTCTTTTAATGGGAATTGGGCTAATCCACCCAAATTTTTAGGGTTAAGTGCAGTCAGAATGCCTTGGTTAATAATGCCTGTTGAAGCAACGGCGACATAATCAAACTGTCCTTCATATTCTTTTAACAACTGAGCAAGGGTTTGATGCATCACTTGTGCGGCATCATCTTGTGGCGTGGAAATCTGTTTTCGCTGTTGAATCTCACCATTTTTTACTATAGCAGAAGCGATTTTTGTGCCACCAATATCTAATGCCAAACAACGCTGTAATGTCTGACCACTATCCACTGTTAATGACATGTCTTCTTCCTTTATTTTTTTGCTGAATGAATGGCTTTAGCAAACCAGCTTACAATATGCTCTAAACGCGTTAATGCAGAACCAACCGTCACGCAATAAGCACCAATTTCAATGGCAGTTTTCGCCAACTCAGGGGTGTTATAACGTCCTTCCGCCATGACACGACAACCTGCTGCTTTCAAATCTTTAACTAATTGATAATCAGGCTCCTCCGGCACAGTGCCACCGGTGTAGCCAGACATCGTACTGCCCACAATATCAAAACCCAGTTTTTGACAGTACAAGCCTTCTTCTAAATTCGAACAATCCGCCATGGCTAAACAACCTAATTCGTGGATTTTTTTGACCGCACTTTCAATATCTACCGGTCTAGGACGATTTGTCCCATCCACGGCAATAATATCTGCACCGGCTTTCGCTAAATCTTCAATATCATGCAAAAATGGGGTAATTCGCACTGGGCTGTCAGGTAAATCTCGTTTCACAATACCAATAATCGGTACATTCACGGTAGGGCGTGTTGCTTTGAGATTTTCTACGCCCTCAATGCGCAATCCCGCTGCGCCACCAATAACAGAAGCCTGTGCCATCGCCGCCACAATTTCTGGTTTATCCATCGGGCCGTCATCAACAGGCTGACAAGAAGCAATCAGACCAAATTTGATTTTATCTAAGACTTCATTATGTGATAATTTCGACATATAAACTCCTATATTAGACAGTAACACTTGGTGTCCTTTTGGCTCTTTCGTCATTATAGTAAAACACACGCCATAAAAAAATATTTTTTGAAGTTTAATTTCAAAATTTGTGATCGGCTTCTCAAATTTAAGATAAAGTGACAACATCTATACAAAATATTTTTTTTTACTTTAAAATATGAAGTAATACTTCATTACTTATAAATAGGAGAAAAAAATGAATGTACTAGGTTATGCGCAAAAAATTGGGCAGGCCTTGATGGTACCTGTCGCTGTCTTACCAGCAGCTGCTGTACTGATGGGTATCGGTTACTGGCTTGACCCTGATGGCTGGGGGGCGAATAGTCAACTTGCTGCATTTTTAATTAAATCAGGCGGTGCTATCATCGATAACATGGGCCTACTTTTTGCCGTTGGCGTTGCTTTCGGTTTATCTAAGGACAAACATGGTTCCGCTGCACTTTCAGGTTTAGTGGGTTACTATGTGGTAACCACTCTACTTTCACCAGGCAGTGTTGCTCAGCTACAACATATCGATGTAAGTGAAGTGCCAGAGGCCTTCGGAAAAATCAATAACCAATTTATTGGGATTTTGATCGGGGTGATTTCGGCTGAACTTTATAATCGCTTCTATCAAGTGGAATTGCCAAAAGCACTCTCCTTCTTTAGCGGAAAACGCCTTGTGCCAATCGTCGTTTCTTTTGTCATGATGTTCATCAGCTTCGTATTGCTTTACATCTGGCCATATATTTTCGGCGGTTTAGTGTCATTCGGTGAAAGCATTAAAGATTTAGGTGCAGTTGGTGCGGGTCTTTATGGTTTCTTCAACCGTTTACTCATTCCTGTTGGCTTACACCATGCATTGAACTCAGTATTCTGGTTTGACGTAGCAGGCATCAATGATATTCCAAACTTCTTAGGTGGTGCAAAATCACTTGCTGAAGGCACTGCAACGGTTGGTGTAACCGGTATGTATCAAGCAGGTTTCTTCCCTGTCATGATGTTCGGTTTACCGGGTGCTGCATTAGCGATTTATCTCAGCGCTAAACCAAGCCAAAGAACTAAAGTGGCATCAATCATGCTTGCAGGTGCGTTTGCCTCATTCTTCACTGGTATCACTGAACCATTAGAATTCTCTTTCATGTTTGTTGCACCAGTGCTTTACTTCATCCACGCGGTATTAACCGGTATTTCTGTCTTTATCGCGGCAACAATGCATTGGATCGCCGGCTTCGGTTTCAGTGCGGGTCTCGTGGATATGGTACTTTCATCACGCAACCCATTAGCCGTTGAATGGTATATGCTCATCGTACAAGGCTTAGTATTCTTCGTGATTTACTATGCAGTATTCCGTTTCGCAATTAAAGCGTTCAACTTAAAAACATTAGGTCGCACTGAAGAAACGGAAGAAACCACTGCAGCACAACCAGCTGCGAGCCAATCTCGCGAAGAAAGAGCGGTCAAATTTATTGATGCTTTAGGTGGTGCTGATAACTTCAAAAATATTGATGCTTGTATCACTCGCTTACGTTTAAGCTTAGTCGATCAACACAAAATTAATGAAGAACAGCTTAAGTCTCTTGGTGCAAAAGGTATCGTGAAAATCGGTAACGATGGCTTACAAGTGGTTCTCGGCCCTGAAGCTGAACTTGTGGCAGAAGCCATGAAACAAAAAGTGAAATAACACACCAAATGAAATACCGGCTCCGAAATGGGTCGGTATTTTTTTGCCAAAAATAAAGCAAAAAATGACCGCACTTTAGCTGAGAATTTTTCGTTCGAAGTGAGTTAAATGAAAGTTTGAAAATTGAAGATTGTTTTGAAGGGTGGTGGAACTAAGCAGAATTGGTCTTAACAGCAAGTGGCTTACTGCATCGCATCCCTGCGGGATTTCTACCTAGCCCACCATAGATTTAAAGCATCTCTGGGGTTCCAGTCTGCGATATAAAATTAAAAGATTAAGAATCTTTTAAAAGCCACTTATATATTCAGGAGACCAATCCTGACTTCCAAACAAACCACGTTGAAAGGCAGTATTATGATAGAAGTCTTCCGCAATTTTGTCAATTAAGATATTGCACTAAAAGAAGTATTTTTTCGCTTTTCGTATAAAAATTAACAAAGACATTTCAACTATCACATCAATGTAACAAAAACAAAATAACCGTCTGATTAGAGACGGTTATTTTTGCTATCGAGTGCCGTAAACCACAATGGTTTTGCCGTGTGCATGAATGAGATTTTGATCTTCCAGCATCTTAATTATTCGCCCTACGGTTTCACGCGAACACCCCACCATCTGGCCGATTTCCTGACGCGTAATCTTAATCTGCATACCATCAGGATGCGTCATCGCTTCAGGTTGTTTTGCTAAATGCATAAGCGCCTGAGCAATACGCCCTGCCACATCCAAAAAGGCCAAGTTTGTCACTTGTCGCGATGTATTTTGCAAACGTTTTGATAACTGAGCAGTAAGGAACATTAAAATCTCAGGGTTAATTTGAATCAGCTGACGATATTTTTTATAGGAAATTTCCGCAATTTCACAAGGCGTTTTGGTTTTCACCCAAGCAGAACGTTTAGAACCTTCATCAAATAAACCTGCTTCACCAAAAAATTGTCCCGCGCCTAAATAAGATAAAATCATCTCTTTACCTTCATCATCTTTTGATGAAACCATTACGGTCCCTTTAATTAAGAAATACAGAATATTGGCATCTTCACCAGCATGAATTAAGGTCGATTTTGCTGGATATTTATGTAAATGACAGTGTGTAAGGAACCAATCCAGAGCTGGATCACGCTGCTGATCATCGTCTTGCGACTTTTGTTCTTCTAGTAATTCTACATCTTCTGACATATAAGCTCCTATTGATTCATTTTAGAAATTCCATTTTATCTTTTATATCAATGGATTCATGTAATTCTGACCAAACAATCACTGCACTTCCATTGTGAATCTTGTTTAGTAGGTGTTGTTTTTTTTGTTCTAAGGAAAATTCGTGCGAACCATAATCGGTGCCTTCCCTAAGTACCACACTTTCCACAATATTTTCTAAAGTTTCTGTTGGAAGTTCCTGCCACGGAATAATCATATATTTATCAACTAAAGTCAATTAAGCAAAAAGCGGTTCAAGAAAACGCCATTGCTGTTCAAAACTTTGATTTGCACCTAAACGGAAGTTTGTGCGGACATAACGCATAAACTGCCCTTCACAAAGGGTTACCAAGTGCCCCGCAATGATACGTTCATCCACATTAAAACCGCGTCCTTCACGTAATTTTCGCATTTGTAAAATATTCACAAATTGCATTTCAAGACGATCAAAAAATTGGGCGACACGAGCCTGTAAAAGCGGCTCTTCAAACATCAATGCATGTCCGGTCAAAATACGCGTCAAACCAGGGTTTTTACGCGCAAAGTCGAGGATCATCTGCATAATGTCACGTACACGATTCATCGTATTGGTTTCATTGCGAATCGATGTGGTAATACGACTAAATAAATTCGCTTCGATATTATCGATCAACGCTTCAAACATTTTGGTTTTACTTGGGAAGTAACGATAAAGTGCAGCTTCTGACACGCCCACTTCTTCTGCTAAACGCGCCGTTGTCATACGCTCCATTCCGCGCTCAGAATGCAGCATATGGGTAAGCACCGTCAACACTTGTTGGCGGCGTTCTTTTACCGTACGTTTTTCGATTTTTGGCGGTTTGATTTCCGCCGCAATCTCATCAACTTCTACGAGAGATAATTGTTCTACCATAGTCTATTTTTTACCTGAATGACCAAAACCGCCTTCACCACGCTCAGTTTCAGTAAATTCGCTGACAATATTGAATTCAGCTTGTACTACTGGCACAAAGACTAATTGCGCAATACGGTCACCAACTTCAATTTTGAACGGTTCATGGCCACGATTCCATACAGACACCATTAATGGACCTTGATAATCTGAATCAATTAAGCCGACCAAGTTACCTAATACAATACCGTGTTTATGACCTAAACCCGAACGAGGCAGAATCACTGCTGCAAGGTTCGGATCGGCAATATAAATTGAAAGGCCTGTTGGGATAAGTTTAGTTTCGCCTGGTTGAATTTCAATGCCCTCTTCAAGCAATGCACGTAAATCCAAACCT
>JAWHBY010000091.1:0-6258 GCA_032568935.1 Parahaemophilus parainfluenzae | reverse complement strand
CCCATACTGGATTGAAGGGAGTTATTTATCTGCAAAATGTTGTCAAGCTTTAAAATTTAAAGAGGTAGCAGAAACGATAAGAAGTGTAACCGAACAATTTGTTAATAAGTTTCCTACATTTCATTTAGCAAAATTTCAAAATGGAGAACCTTTTTTGAGCGATGTCGTTTCTGATTGGCTTTCCGATAATAATAGTGTGAATGTAAGCTCTCAAGCTTCAGTACAAAATTCATTAGAGAATGACCTTGATGAGCTTTATTTGGTTGAAGGTTTTGTATCTGTTCTGAAAGAAATTGATGAACAGTTAAAATCAGTGATTGATGTTAGAACAAAACATTATTTACAATTTGAAAAAATACGTTTTTTCTTAAAAGAGGATATGTTATCGATCGCTCTTAATGAGCTGTCTGAACTAATTAATCACTGCAAAAAATACACAGTTGAAGAGTGGGATAGTACTTTTTTTACTCAAATAGAACAATTAAAAGATAAATTAATAAAGGATAATGAATGAATTATTTGAACCAATTATTAGGAATTTTTCGCCAGTTTACGCGTCCTATTTTTTCGCATCTTAGAAATTCACTCCCAGTATTACTTACATTAGGTCTAATCCTTATTTTTGTCGGAATTTGGACCTATGGTACATCTTGGAGTTTTACTGGCCTTTCAAATGAAAATGGTTGGGATTATGACTTAGCGAAACAAGTTGGAATGGGGAGTCGAATTATTGCCACTGTTGTTGTTTTGCTCACTTTAGCCATTATTGCTATTTTGAAACTTCAACTCAAGAATGCTCGCTTAAATAAAGAAAAAAATGATTTAGAGAAAGAACAAGAGGAAAAAGACATTATCCTCCCTTATATTAAGGATCAAGATGACAGCCTTGAACTGATGTCTGAAGCACTTAAAAATCATTTATCTAATAAAGATTACATTTATCAACTTCCATGGTATATGGTTCTTGGTTCAGATGAAGCTGGCAAAACAAGCTTTATTAACCGCTCGAACCAGAAATTTACTCTCACAGCCGTAGAAAGAACGTCTAAACGTTATATGCGCGAGAATTCTTTATATCAAATTGACTGGTGGGCAAGTGATGATGCGATTTTGCTTGATCCTGAAGGTGGAATGATTCAGCAGTTAGGTACGGAACGTGATCCAGAGGGTAAAATTGCAAAAGGATTATGGTCACATTTACTTGATTGGATTAATGATGTTCGCCCACAAAGACCAATTAATGGCATTATTTTAGTTGTTGATCTTCCAAAGTTAATTGCATCAAATCACAGTGATAGACAAGCATTAGCCGTTATATTACGTAATCGAATCCGTGAAGTTACCGAGCAATTTGGTGCACGAGTACCTGTCTATGTTGTTTTAAATAAAGCTGATCTTATTGAAGGTTTTGAAACATTCTACAGTGATTTGAAACAAGCTGAACGTCATAAAAATTTAGGTTTTTCTTTCACATTAAATACAGATGAACAAATCGATAATTGGACAAAAGAATTATCTGATAGCTATACTGCTTTTGTTAAAGAGATCGAAGAAATTATTTTTGATAAATTAGCTGGAACAATTTCGCAAGAAGAACGAGAATCGCTTTATATGTATGCTCGCCAATTAAGTGGTATGCAGAATATCTTGCTTCAATTTATCAGCGATATACTAGAGAGCGATCGTTTCACAACCACACCTTATGTTCGTGGTGTGTATTTTTCTTCTATCTTCCAAGAAGGCATACCGATGGATTTTTATCAAGCGGCCATTTCTAAGCAGTTTGATTTACCTCATGTTGTGCCGAGCTATTTGCCAGAACGTTCTCAAAGAACCTATTTTACACATAATTTCTTTCAAAATATTATTTATCCTGAAGCTGGACTCGTTAGCGATAACGAAAAAGAAATTCGACGCAGTAAACGTAAATTTATTTTAGGCGCTATTGCGATGGCTGTTTGTGGTATTTGTGTTTTAGCGACATGGCAAAATTACTTCTATCAAAATAAAACAACATCAGTAAAAATTCTAAAATTGACTGAAGAATTCCGTCAAATGAACATCAGTCAATCCATGGATCCGACAGGACGTAATTTATTAAAACCATTGAATATATTACGTCAGGCTACATATGGTTATGGAAACTATGAAAAGGCCTTACCTATAATTAAAGATTTTGGTTTATACCAAGGTAAAAAAGTAGGTGGAAAAGTAAGTGAAGCGTATAAAAAATTCCTTGGGGAGCGTTTTTTACCTGAAATTGCGATGGGACTGATTGAGCAAATGGATGCTTTACCTGAAGATAGCAATGAAGGACTTGAGTTATTACGTGTTTATCGAATGATCGACGACATGGCAAATAGAAAGGTTAAAATTCCAGAGCAGTGGATGACGAAATATTTGCAAAAAAATTATCCTAAGAATCCAGATATTCAGCGTCAGCTTATGGCTCATTTTAGCTATGCAATGGAACATGTAGATCCAGATCTCAGTATGTTTGATAAAAAAATTGCAGATAAACAGCAGGAATACAGTAAATTACCATTGGCAGACCGTGTTTACCAAAACTTTAAAATTCTGGCAAATACAGAACTGCAGCCAGCCACTGATTTGAAGGCTGAAATTGGACAAACTTTTACCACTATATTTAAAACCGATTTTACAACTGAAGATCCTAAAACATTTTTTAGAGATAAAAATATTAGTTGGTATGGTACATTAATTAGTCCACTATTTACCGATTGGGCATATAAAGATTTTTATGATCCTAAAGCTCAAGATTTATTGCAGCTTGCTGCAATAGATGCTTGGGTACTTGGTAAGCAGCAAACGACAAATTATTCAAAAGAAGAGCTAGCTAATTTATCTGAAGAAATCCGAGAACGTTACATCGCGGATTACATTCAGACATGGCAAGATGCATTAAATAATTTAGAAATTATTCATTTTGTTGATTTGCGTCATGCGGTAGATGTATTAGATGCTTTAACCAGTAATGAAAAACCATTACAAAAAATGATTAATTTAATTGATAAGAACAGTGATATTTATCCAAGTCTATCGGGAATTAATGCTGAAAACCGTAATGAAAATACAAATGTAGCAACAGCAAATCAAATGGCATCATTGCAAATTGCACAACACTTTGCCCCTTTAGTTAATGAGGTAAAAGCAGCGTCAGATGCAGGACAGCCACATATGGATACGGTAATGAAAAAATTGTCTGAGTTAAAATTCTATATGCAGACAATTCAGAAATCACCGGAACCATCTCAAACTGCATTGAAAGCAATTATGGCAGAGCTTAATTTAGAACGAACAAATCCAACTGTTGATTTAAAACGTTTAGCGAATGAAATGGCTGAACCACTTTCAACTCAATTAAATAAAGTAGCAGATGAAGCTTGGACACTCGAACTAAAAACGGCATTAAGTGAGATTAATGCACTATGGAATCGTAATGTATATGGTTTCTATAAGAGTAGAATCGCAAATCGTTACCCATTAAATCGTAAGGCGAGCGAAAATATCTCATTGGATGATTTCCGTGAGTTCTTTGGACCAAACGGGCGTGTACAGCGTTTTTACAATGATTATTTAAAATTCTTCCTAGAAGACAATGCGGAACTTTCTGTAGTTAACGGCGAAAGTGTGATTTCCTCATCATTCTTAGCTGCGCTTCAGGATTTACAAAATATTCAACGAAATTATTTTGATGCTTCAGGTAATGTTAATATTTCTTTCAGCTTAAAACCGCTAGGGCTCTCTGGGAAATTTACGGCATCTACATTTAATATTGATGGTCAGTTACTGAAATATAGCCATGAGGTACCGTCTGCAAGTCGCTTAATTTGGCCGAATACGACACGACAAGATGTTGAAACAAGTTTAACGCTTGTTACATCAACGGGAGATACATCAACTCTTCGTCGAACAGGTGAATGGTCATTATTCCGAGTGTTAGATCAAGCGGCGAAGAAGGTAAATGGACAATCTGTAGATCTCTCATTTAAATTAAATGGTGGGGCGATCAATTATAGATTAACGGTAGAAAATGGCACAAATCCGTTCTTTGGTGGCGTGTTAAGCAACTTTAGATTACCATCAAAATTACTTGATCCAGAAAAAGAAGGTAAAAGCTCTTTAGAACCAATGGAAATTTATGAAGAAGAAGTGAAATTTCCAGAAAGTAATTAATTTAAGTACAAGGGAAATATAATATTTCCCTTTCTTATAGAAAATAAAAAGCTAAATAGAAATCTATTTAGCTTTTTCATTAAGTAGATACAATTAAACTTGTGGTCTACGCCAGTCATCAGAACCTGATGTGCCAGCAATAGTGTGATCCCAGTTAATTTTACGGTAGCTCATACTTACTTCTAATAATTGAGTGTATGGTGCGTTGCTTGGATCTTGCGCATTTGGCATTACTAAGTTCATATCAACGATTACTGCGTCTTCTAATACAGTAGAGAAGAACTCTTCTTGGCGACCATCGATAGAGGTACGGAACCAAGTTACTTGAACTTTTGGTAACATTTCACCGGAAGCTAATGCGTTATACATCAAAGGCACTGCTTTGTTTAAAGAGCAAGTAAATTTGAATGCTTTGTGAACACGTTGACCAGATGGTTGACCAGATTGTGGATCAGTTGGAACAGTAACGATATGGCTAATCGCTTGTGCCATGATCTCATCTTCATGACCTTCAACATAAACATTACCGACTGAATCTTCGGTAAATGCACCTGCTGTAATTTTTCCTTGATTACTACCTTCAATGGAAATAAATGCTGGTGTAGGCATAAAATTCTCCTAATGACTTTAAAGATGAATATATTTATTGTCTTTACAGACAAGCGTAACTATATCAAATTATGAACGATTTAACATTAACTTTTAGATAAAATAAGTAATTTTTTAAATGGTTAGAATATTTAAGCTTAAAGATATTTAAGGGATAAAATAATCTCTACTTCAAGTAATATCGCTTTTCTAAGCGTTTTAAGAACGTTGAAAAATTTTACCGCACTTTTTAATCTAACTTGTTTATTAATCTTGCAAAGCAGGCGATTTTTCAGTTTCTTCCCAGTCATCATTGACTTCGTTAATTAAGCCTTCTGAAGCCAGTTGTTCATTAAGTTCTTGTTGTTCTTTGACAGCTTTATCATAACGTTGCATCTGTTGTTTGTAAGACAGCGTATTCCAAAACGCTTTGTGTTCTGCGATAGCTCGGTCGATTTTCCTCCTGCTGGAAATCGGAAAACGAATAAAGCTGAAACTGTTACAAAAAGCAATGGCAGGACGAAGCCATGGCGTACGATAAAATCTACCGATATGTTTTAAAAACTCAGGGTTTTCTTGAGTAAAAAAATCCCGCATGGCTTTAATCAGGTGCATATTATGCAAAGGATTTGGTAAAGGATAACAACCTAAAAGTTCAGCCTCGGTGTATTTTCCTTCCACTACAAGCCCGGTCATCAATAACGAAAACTGTTTACGGCTACCGAACATATAAAAACTAAAGCGGTTATATTTCATTCCCATTAATGGGTCACCTTTATCCGGCACTGGAATGACAAAAATTTTATGAAATGCCTGCATATAAATCACCCGCTCTTTACGGTTAAGACGAATTGAGCGGTGGCGAGGGTAGAAAAAGAGAAAAAAGACTAGTGGGATTCCAATCAAATAAAGATATGCAGAAATGCGATCCCAGAAATGCTTTTTTAAGTATGGTTCTTTGAATTCTTCATAAGGTTTTATTTTTTCTGTTATATTATATTTTTTTATCATTTCTGGGTTAGTTTCAAAAATAACATATTCACTATATAAAGGCTTAATTATTTTGTCTGGATTAAAAGCCCATATAAAGTCTTTTTCTATTGACTGATATATTCCCAATAGAGGAGTTTTATTATGTTGGTAATCTAAAAATGCAATTATAGAGAAAATGCCAATAATTAGAGTTCTGAAAAAACCACGTAAATAGCCATCAAAAGTTGAGTTTTTGATTTCAATTTCATCTTCATTGACTTTGCGAATAGAAAAGCCAAGATCATGATAAATTTTATTTCGATTCATCATTTTCCTTATTAGTTCTGAATCTGATTTTTTGCATTTAGTATACCTTACAGGAAGCTTTCTATTCTAATGTTCACAAAAAATAAAAGTGCGGTTGATTTTCCAAGTGTTTTAAAAACATTGAAAAATTTTACCGCACTTTTCAATCTAACCTGGTTTATTTATCTTGCAACG
>JAWHBY010000090.1:0-6271 GCA_032568935.1 Parahaemophilus parainfluenzae | reverse complement strand
GCTTTGGTGATTTTACCATTCGTGCGGGCATTATCAAACCAGTAGTAAATGCACCGGTTGATTTCTGGGATGACTCAAAAGTGATTATTAAATCAGCGGCTTAATGCGCAAAAGTGCGGTTAATTTTGACCGTACTTTTAGTTGAGAGAATAAAAAACCTTAGGTTTTAGCCTAAGGTTTTTGTTTTTTAGTAAGAATTATTTTTTCTCGTCACATTTGCTGATATCGCTACATTTGCCGTAGAGATATAAACTGTGTGCTTTTAATTTGATGCCATGTTGTTCACTGATTTCTTTTTGACGTTGTTCGATAATATTATCAGTAAACTCAAATACTTTACCGCAATCTTCACAGATAATGTGATCGTGGTGTTCTGTTGGAGCAAGTTCAAAAACAGACTTGTTACCTTCAAAATTATGACGAATTAAGATATGCGCTTCATCAAATTGGTTAAGTACTCGATATACGGTTGCAAGGCCAATATCACTGCCTTGTTCTAACAAGATTTTATACACTTCTTCAGCTGAGAAATGTTCATGTTTGTGCTCTTGCATCAATGCAAGAATAGTGAGTCGAGGTTCAGTAATTTTTAACCCTGCTTTTTTGAGTAATTTGATGTTTTCTTCAGACATAATATTCCCTTAAATTTGTTAAATTAGAGATGGTTAAGCTAACTCGGCTAAACACATTTCATCATAGATCTGTTTTGTCCATTTCTCGACACGTTCTGCAGTGAGTTCGGGTTGACGATCTTCATCAATACATAAACCGATAAAGTTTCCATCATCTAATAGTGCCTTTGATGATTCAAAGGTATAACCATCTGTTGGCCAGTTTCCGACAATAATTGCACCGTGTGGTTCAACGATATCACGAACTGTACCGATCGCATCGCAGAAATAATCAGCGTAGTCTTCCTGATCACCACAGCCAAAAATACCCACTAATTTGTCAGTAAAATCAATTTCTTCTAGGGTTGGGAAGAAATCATCCCAATCTGCTTGTGCTTCACCGTAGTACCAAGTCGGAATACCGAAAAGTAAAAAATCATAACCTTCGATATCTTCTTTCGTGCTTTTTGCTATGTCACGAATATCAACTAATTCATTGCCTAATTGTTTTTGAATCATTTTTGCAATATTTTCTGTATTACCCGTGTCACTACCATAAAATAAACCGACAACTGCCATCGTTCTTTCCTTTTGAAATATAATTAGTTAATAAATAAAGATAAGGGACTAAAACCCTACAATTTGTGCGAACTATACCATAAATGAATTCTCATTTGAATAGAATAATTCTCATTTAAAACGATTAATTCTTATTTAGAAACCTATCAATTGCACGTATCACAAAATCAGGTTTTTCCGCATGAACCCAGTGTCCACAACCATTGATAGTGAAGGAAGTGGCATTCGGGAATTGTTTTAGAATAATTTCTGTATATTCAGGTTTAATATAAGATGAAAGCCCGCCTTTAATAAAGAGAGTAGGCGTATTAGCAAAGATCTCTTGCCAATCCATTAGCTCTGCATAATGTTCAAAAAGTGCGGTCAAATTGAAACGAAAATATTCACTTGAAGTAGGTTCAAAAGATTTCAACATAAATTGCACCACACTCGGATCGGCAATTTCAGTTTCTAAAATAGGCTTAGCTTGTTGACGAGTTTGTGGTTGCGCTTTTTTCACGGCAAATAAACCACGAAACACATCATCGTGTCCTACACTGCTATTAGCCACTGGAGCAATATCAATGACAATCAATTTTTCCACACGCTGTGGTTGACGTGCGGTCATTTTCATTGCTGTTTTTCCGCCCATTGAATGACCAATTAAGATCACTTTATCTAATTGAAGGTGATCGATAAGTTGCCATACATCATCAGCCATGACATCGTAATTCATTGTTTCTGAATGAAAACTATGTCCATGATTGCGTAAATCTACGCGCAAAATATTATAGTTATCGCTAAATGCACGGGCGATTACACCAAGATTATTCATATCTCCAAACAAGCCATGAATGAAAACTAAGGTAGGTGAATTAATTGATTGTTTTGTTTGGTGAAATTGATGGTTTAATAATTGGGAAGATGACATATATTTTGCGTGAGAATTTGGTTAGAAATCGTTATAATGGATGAAAATTTTAGCAAACGGAGAGAAAAAAATGAAGATAATTGAAGTCGATGAAGAATTATATCAATACATTGCGGCACAAACTCAATCTATTGGAGAAAGTGCGTCTGATATTCTTCGCCGTTTGTTGAATTTACCTATTCACGCAACAAGCTCGGTTGATACCATTGAATCAGTCGCGTCAGCTGAAACGCCAAAAAGTGCGGTGCATTCTGAGCCTGCTTTAACGGAAAAAACAACCGAAGCATCTCAACCAAAAGTTGAACCTGTCGAACCGCCAAAAGCAGTGAAAAAACAATCGGATGAAGCAATCAATCACATTGTTGATAAAGTGCGTGCACTCTTGAATTCTGCTGAATTTAAAGAAGAGCCAAAAGCAGTTGTGCGTTTTTTAAGTATATTACGTACGCTTTATCGTACCAATCCAGAAAGCTTTGCACAGGCAACCGAAAGCTTACAAGGCCGTACTCGTGTGTATTTTGCTCGTGATGAAGGGACGTTGCTTGTGGCAGGTAATCATACTAAACCAAAACAAATTCCAGATACGCCATATTGGGTGATTACCAATACCAATAGTGGCCGTAAAATGTTGATGTTAGAAGGAGCGATGCAGTCTATGCATTTGCCAGAATATTTAATCGACGAAGTTCGCCCTTATTTCGTTAGCAACTAAGTCAATGCAAAAATTCCCTTGGCAAGCATTTGCCCAAAATTCAGCGTATGCAAATCAGGTCGCGTTGCGAAATTCGCAGGGCGATCCTTTTACTTGGGCAGAACTTGCCGAGAAAATTAATCAAGTGGAAGCCTTTCTTTTACAACAAGGTGTGACAGCGCAAAGTGCGGTCGCTTTTTGCGGTAAAAATTCAGACAAGATCTTATTTCTTTATTTAGCCGTTATTCAGCTTGGCGCAAAAATTTTAGGGATCAACCCTGCATTTCCTCAAGAAAAAATAGCAGAATTGTGCCGAGTATATGGCGTGGATTTTTGTTATCAAACCGAAGATATTCATTATTTAGTTGCTGAAGCATTACCCGAGCATAAAGCGGATTTGACAAAAGCAGCCACAATGACGCTAACATCAGGTTCGACTGGTTTGCCTAAAGCGGTGGTGCATAATGTGTCTGCTCATTTAGCTAATGCAGAAGGCGTTTGTGCCTTAATGAATTTTGACAAAGAGCAATCGTGGCTACTTTCTTTGCCGCTTTATCATGTTTCCGGACAAGGTATTGTGTGGCGCTGGCTTTACGCAGGGGCAACCTTAGTTTTACCGAAAGAAGATTTTTATCAATCTATTGGTGAGGTTTCTCATGTTTCTCTCGTGCCAACTCAATTGCAGCGCTGGTTTGATTATTTGGCGGAGCATCCACAGCCTATTCACACGCGAGCTGTGTTATTAGGCGGGACACAAATCCCTGTTAAATTAACTCAAGCGTTAAATGAATTAGGTATTCGAAGTTATGCAGGTTATGGTATGACCGAAATGGCTTCTACTGCATTCGCGAAGCAATCGGATGGAAAAATTGGCGTAGGGCAACCTTTGCTTGGCCGAGAGTTTAAGCTAGTGAATGAAGAAGTTTGGTTAAAAGGTGCGGGACTTGCCATGGGATATTGGCGCGATGGACGTATAGAACCACTCGCGAATCACGAAGGTTGGTTCCAAACCAAAGATAAAGGTCAATGGCTCGGTAATGAATTAGTCATTCAAGGCCGATTAGATAATATGTTTATTTCTGGCGGTGAAAATATTCAGCCGGAAGAAATTGAAAAAGTGATTGCACAATCAGATTTAGTGAAACAAATCTTTGTTTTACCTAAACATAATGAGGAATTTGGCCATCGTCCTGTCGCGATTGTTGAATTTCATACATCATTTAATGAAAGTTCGGTCGAATCTCTCAACGTTTTTTTACAAGGGCGATTGGAGCGATTTAAGCAACCCGTTGCCTACTATGAACTCCCTCAGGATTTAATCCAAGGGGCAATAAAGATTTCTCGCAAAGCACTCGCCGATTGGCTGTCGCAACAATAGGAAAGTTAGTTTAATGAAAAATATCTCTCGAGTTTTGACCGCATTTGGTCTTTCATTTGTTTTTACGCTGGCGCTTTCTCAGCCTGTTTGGGCAGAGAATAATAATGCTGATTTACCGACGGAAAAAACACTAAAAAGTGAATTAGCCGAGGCACAAAAATTACCAGATGGTGATGAAAAAACAAATAACGTCGCGACAATCCAGGCTTCGCTTGATTTCTTGCAACAAATTCAAACCCAGCAAAAAAATAATAACGAGCTACAAGAGACACTCATTGATGCGGATTCTGAAATTCAGAAGAATAATGCCGATCTTCAAAATCTTAAAAAACAGCTAAGCACGCCAAATAACACCGATTATGCTTCGCAAAGTTTAGCGAATTTGCAGGCTCAGGTTGAGAAACTGACCAATCAACAACAAGATGCTCAATCTGCCTTAAGTGCGGTGAATACACAACTTGCAGGGCAGAGCTCGGTATCTGAACGTGCTCAAACCGCCTTGACAGATAATGTGAAACGTACGCAAGAGTTGAATCAGAAATTGGCTGATCCAACAACTAGTTCGCTATTAAAACAGCAAATTCAGCTTGAATTGCAATTGATTGAGCTAAAAAATATCTATAATCAAGTGCTATTAAAAAATAGTGATCAGTTGACGGTACTTTATCAAAGTCGATATGAGCTATTGAATGCGCGTGTTCAAGCGCTACAGAAACAAATTGCCGCCATTCAAGACGTGATTAATCAAAAGAATTTGGCTAAAACACAAAACCAAGTTGAGCAAGCACAACAACAAAGCCAAAATGTTGAGCAAAATCCGTTGATTCAGAAAGAATTGAATTTGAATGCACAGCTTAGCCAATATTTACTTGAGCAAACTGAGAAAACCAATACATTAACGCAAGATGAATTGCGCATGCGAAATGTATTGGATAACTTGACGCAGACACAGCGTACCATTGATGAGCAAATCAGTGCGTTACAAGGCACGTTGGTGCTTTCTCGCATTATTCAGCAACAAAAACAAAAATTACCGACCAATTTAAATATTCAAGGTCTTTCAAAGCAAATTGCGGATTTGCGTGTACAGATCTTCGATATTACGCAGAAACGTAATGAGCTTTATGATATTGATGCTTACATCAGTAAAATTGAGCAGGATGAAAACAAATCCTTTACGCCAGCAGAAAAAACACAATTAACCAATTTGCTCACTGAACGTCGTAAAGTGGGTTCTGATTTAATTAAATCGTTGAATAACCAATTGAATTTGGCGATTTCCTTAGAGCTAACCCAACAGCAAATTACACAAATCAGTGATCAGATTCAGTCTAAACTCGATCAACAAAGTTTCTGGGTAAAAAGTAATAATCCAATTAATCTTGATTGGATTAAAAAATTACCGATGTCACTTAAAGCACAATTTGATGGCATTGGAAAGAAAATCGGCTTTCCGACAAACTTTGATAATTTGCCGTATTTACTCACTTACGTCTTTATTTTGTTTGTGATTGGTGGATTGATTTTTAAATTTAAAGAGTCGATTAAACAACGCTTAGCCGTGATTAATGGCGAGATTAACACGCTTCGTTCTGACAGCCAATGGCATACGCCACTTGCGTTATTTTATACGGCACTTTTATCGTTATCTGGCACTCTTTGGTTCTTAGCGGTTTGCCAACTTTTAGGCTTTTTCTTGGTGAAAAATCCACAAGAGTTTTGGGAGTGGTCGCTCAGTATGGCGGGCTATTGGTGGTTCTTTAGTTTTATCTTAGCTATTCTTCGTCCGAATGGTATTTTAGTGCGCCATTTTGGTTTTACTAAAGAGAGTGCAGCGAGCCTACAAGACGTTACGAAACGTATTATTGTTTCTGTTGTGTTATTACTGAATACGTCAATTTTCAGTAATGTCATGGATACAGGTTTAGCAAATGACGTATTGGGTGAAATTAATACCATTGTTGCTTTGCTTTTCTGCATTGTAATTATTGCACCACGTTTTATTCGTACTGAAAAATCATTGAGTTCAACGACAACAGATAAGCGTGATAGAACCATTTTCAAAATTGTACGAATCTTATTGCAATTGGTACCTGTTGTTT
>JAWHBY010000089.1:0-6705 GCA_032568935.1 Parahaemophilus parainfluenzae | reverse complement strand
GCATTGAAACCACCAATCACATTACCCACCGCATATAAATTCGTTAAAAATTGACCGCTCTTTTGCACTTGGCATTGCGCGTTAATCGCCACACCTGCAGATTGGTACGGTTGTGGATTTGAGAAACGGTGATCTGTCCAAGTAAAGCGATCGGTATCGTTAAAACCTTCCACACCGATGATGTCAGAATGGAATACGGGTTCGTAGATTTTATCGAATTCAGAAACTAAACCTTTACTGAAGAAACTGCCAGAAGCTAAGACAAAATGTTCTGCTGTGATTTCTTCCTCTTCGTGCAAACGCGTTTGAATAGCACGAACTTTGTTGCCATGAAAATGTGCTTTTAATGCGCTATCACCATTCATCATGAGTCCGCCTAATTTCTCAAAACGATGACGTAATTGAATACGTTGACGCATACCTAATAAAGAAGGCGGTAAAGTTGGCAATTCAAATAATGGTAAGCCAGTTGCTTTGCGAAGTGATTCCATAAACTCTTGATTTTCTAAACCAAAACAAGCTGGTAAGAAAATCGCATCTGAGCCTTTCGCCGCTTCTTTCATTTCAGCCACAAGATCATCAAATTTCAGTTTATATTCTAAAACTTGCGCAATATTCACACTGCGGAATTCACGCGAATTGGCACGTAGCTGATCTAATTCTGGAATATTTAAAAAACCGGTTTTCACTTCACAATGCGCAATCTGTGGATTCAGCGTGAGGTTATCAGCCAATAATTCTGGTTGGAAATCGTGATAGCCTTCAATACCTAAAACCGCAATTTTTTTATAAGGGAATGGGGTTTCGCCTTGCACGGTTGGCACGCTATTTGGTGAAAGCCATGCACCACGTAAACTCCCTAAACCCGTTACGCGAAGATGATTTTCTTCACTTGAGCCAATTAAATCTAAATTTAACGATTCCGCTAATTTTTCGAAATCTTGCGCTTTCGCTAATACACGTTCAGCACCCATAATGCTATAAGGGTGTTGTGGTAATTGAGCTGCAAGTGCGGTCAAATTTTCAGGAATATTTTTAACAAACGCACCATTTGGTAAACGGCTTAATAAATCTAATGAGCCGGATGCAAAATCAATCGCTGCTTGGCCGTTATTGATAATGACACAACGTTTGCCTTGTTCTTGTAGGGCGATGCCGCAAGTTAAACCTGCAAGGCCGCCACCAATAATCACTACATCAAAATTCATTGTTATCCGTCCCTTGCTGTTTGTCAGTTTCAAGCGGTTGAACGTCATTTAAACCCAACACACTGCCATACATCCATGAAGTAAATTCCGCTTCACGAATCGCTTCACCCCATGCAATAGGCTCAATACCGCGCCAACGCTCTTCCATGAAAGCGGTTAATTGAGTGGTCGATTGACGAGGTGTTGCTACGTCAAAACGGTTCATTAAACCAGCAGCACGGCATGCGCAAAGCTCAGCTTGGCAAGTACCCATACCTACACGAGTACGGCGACGTAAATCCACTAAGTTATTCACATTTAATTCATCAACGGCATAACGGACTTCACCCGCTGTCACGGCTTCACATTCGCACACCATTGAACGGTCGAGACGTTCTTTATCTAATAAACGAGTGGCGCGAGAACCATGACGATACACGGCTGAATAACGAATCGTACTTGGAAGTGAAATCACTTTCTGATTGGTTTCTGCGCGGCTTTCAGTTGAACCCGGCAATGGACTCTCAGCGGTTGTACAACGTGCGGTTTTGTTGAGTTTTTTACAAACAAGATCCGTTGCCCATTCTGCCATTAGGCGATAAGTCATTAATTTACCGCCAGTGATAGTGATAAAGCCTTCTAAGCCATCACGCTCTGCGTGGTCAAGCAACACGATACCTCGACTCACGTTACGACCAGATGGGTCATCATCAGACGCGACTAACGGACGTACACCGGCATAAGCACGTAATACGCGAGTATGACGCAAGCTTGGTGCAAGTTTTTCCCCTTCACGGAATAAAATATCCACTTCTTCCGGGGTGACTTCCATATTGTCGATTTGATCGTAAGGAATACGGCTAGAAGTTGTACCGATAACGCAAATAGTATCACCCGGTACAAGAATGTCCGCATCCGCCGGTTTACGACAACGGTTAATGACCATTTTGTTGATGCGGTGGCCCATGACAAGTAATGCGCCTTTTGCTGGGAACATTTTGATTTTGAGATCGGCATATTCTGCGATACCTTGCCCCCAAATACCACCTGCATTGACGACTAATGGCGCAAAGAATTTGCGATTTACGCGATTTTTGTGATCGTAAACATCCACCCCAATAACTTTACCACCTTCGCGAATTAAATTTTTCACTTCGCAATAAGTGAACATTTTCGCGCCATTTTCGGTGGCATCCATCACATTGGAAGCCGTTAAACGGAAAGGATCGATTGAACCATCTGGCACCACAACGGCACCCACTAAATCTGGGTTAACTGATGGTTCCATAATTTGGGCAAGTTTAGGATCAATGGCGACAGCTTCAATACCGGATTTAGTACAACTTTCGATGAAGGTTTTTTGATAATCAAGGGAATCTTCAGGTAAGGTAATAAATAAACCTTCTGTTTCATCCACACAGTGACGAGCGATATTGCGCAGAATTTTATTTTCTTTAATACATTCTTCTGCTGATTCTTGATCGTTTACGGCATAACGCGCACCACTATGTAACAAACCGTGGTTACGACCTGTTGCGCCTGTCGCAATATCACGACGCTCTAATAAAATACAGTTAATTCCACGCAATGCGCAGTCACGAGCAATCCCCGCACCTGTTGCACCACCACCAATGATAATCACATCCGTCGAGATAGGTGAAAAATCACCCACATCACGATACATATTAGGCGATAATCCCATTGTTACCCCCAAAGCCAAAATATTAATAAAAAGAAACGTAAAAACTGTTACAAATTCCATGGCTATTGTATGAGAGAGCGGTTAAATTCACAACATTTTGAGCGAAAAAGAAAGTCATTTTGTGAGACAGATCACACAATTTTCGAATTCGCTCATTTGTTAAAAAATATTTTGTGAAATGCATCACATTTTTGAATTATTTCCCTTTTTAATTTCTATTTTTATTTTATTATGCACGCTATCCCCAGCATGGGGGTGGACTCATAATTAAAATGATATTGGAGAGAAATTATGTTTGGACCATTTAAACCCGCTCCGCATATTGCGGAACTTCCAGCGGAGAAAATTGATTCCACGTATAAACGCTTACGTTGGCAAGTGTTTGCAGGGATCTTCTTTGGTTATGCCGCTTACTATTTTGTACGTGCAAACTTTGACTTGGCACAACCTGGTTTAATTCAAGCCGGCTTGTACTCAAAAGCGGAATTAGGTGTTATCGGCTCAGCTGCCGGTCTTGCCTATGGTTTATCTAAGTTCGTAATGGCAGGTATGTCTGACCGTTCGAACCCTCGTGTATTCTTACCATTTGGTTTATTGCTTTCTGGTCTTTGTATGACCATGATGGGTTTATTCCCATGGGCAACTTCAGGCATTGCCATCATGTGGGTAATGATCTTCTTAAATGGTTGGTTCCAAGGTATGGGTTGGCCTCCATGTGGTCGTACAATGGTACACTGGTGGTCTAAATCAGAACGCGGTACTATCGTATCTATCTGGAATACCGCGCACAACATCGGTGGTATGATGCCGGGTGCAATGGTGCTATTAGCAAGTGCAGTCTTCTTCAGCACTCATGGTATCGAAGCACAAGCAAAAGATATTTGGCAACAATCCCTCTACTATCCGGGTATTGCGGCAATGATCTGTGCAATTCCAGTTTACTTCGTGATGCGTGATACTCCACAATCTTGTGGTTTACCATCAATCGAAAAATGGCGTAATGACTACCCAGATGACTATAACGAAAAAACTTACGAAAACGATTTAAGCACAAAAGAAATCTTCGTCACTTATGTATTGAAAAACAAATTGTTATGGTACATCGCGATCGCTAACGTATTCGTATACTTAATCCGCTACGGCGTATTAAAATGGTCTCCGGTTTACTTAAGTGAAGTAAAACACTTCAACATCAAAGGTACCGCATGGGCTTACACAATCTATGAATTAGCAGCTGTTCCAGGTACATTATTATGTGGTTGGGTATCAGATAAAGTCTTCAAAGGTAAACGTGGTTTAACCGGTTTCATCTTCATGATCTTAACTACCGCAGCAGTTGTAGCATACTGGATGAACCCAGCTACACCTGAAGCAGAGCTTGCAAACTACTCTGCTTGGTATGAAAACCCATATCAATTAACTGACTTCGTATTAATGACCTTAATCGGTTTCTTAATCTACGGTCCTGTAATGTTAATCGGCTTACATGCTCTTGAGCTTGCACCGAAAAAAGCAGCAGGTACAGCAGCAGGTTTCACCGGTTTATTCGGTTACTTAGGTGGTACAGTGTCAGCTTCAGCTGTTATCGGTTGGGCAGCACAACACTACGGTTGGGACGGCGGTTTCTACGTCATGATCGGTGGTGGTGTCTTAGCGGTGTTATTACTCTTCATCGTAATGGTTGAAGAAGGTAAACACAAAGCGAAATTAGGCGATACCTACGGTAAATAATCTATAAATTAAAGGCGACAGGCGAAGGCTTGCCGCCTTTTTTATTACAAAAAACAACTGAATTTTTAACCGCACTTTAAAAGGAGATAATGTGATGAAATTGAATAAATTAACCATTATGTTAGGCGCGGCAGTTATGGCAAATGCAGCATTCGCAAATCAAACTTGTGAAGCGCCCTATCGTTCAGCCCTCCCCGCTTATACGTATAAGTTAGACAAAGTACTTGAAGTTAATGGACGTCAAGGCATTACCACTGATGGTAAATATTTATACGTATCGGGCAGTAAAACGCTCGCCAAATACGATATGGATGGAAAACTGATTAAAGAAAATAAAGATCCTTTTGTCGGCTATCAAAAAGAAGCTAATCACATTGGCGACATTGATATCTACAACAATGAACTTTATGTTTCCTCCGAATGGTTTGATGCCGGCGTAGGTAAAAATATTCAAATTGCAATTCACGATCCTGAAACCCTCGCATTAAAAAGATCAGTTGATTTTAATCCTGAGTCAGGTCAAGTCGAAGTTTCCGGCATCACCGTAGATACCGTTCACAATTCAGTTTGGATGGCATCTTGGGTTGGTGAAGAAAGCGGCCGTTATTTATATGAATACGATCTTTCAACGGGTAAATATAAACGTAAAGTGCATTTACAACCTGTTCCACAATGGATTCAAGGGGTTTATGCCTATAACGGAGATCTCTATGTCACATCTGATGATGGTACGGCAGATGAAAAAGAACCCGATCATATTTATCGTGTAGAAATTTCAGATAAAAATAATGAAGCTCGCGTTGTTTTAGAAAAAACGTTGAATGATATTCGAGATGTCGGCGAAGTCGAAGGCTTGAATGTGAATCCGAAAACGAAACAACTGCTTGTCCATGCAAACCGAGGCAAACAAATTGTGTTAGGGATGCCAAAAGGATTTTATCCAGGATATGACCGTGAAATTAGTGAAATCTATTTTTACGACATGAAACCAAGATGTAATAAGTAAATCAAGGAGAACACACAATGAAACTCAAAACTTTAGCGCTTTCTTTATTAGCTGCAGGCGTACTTGCAGGATGTAGCGCACACTCTTCTGTGGACACTATGAAATCAGACAAAATTATCATTGCTCACCGTGGTGCAAGTGGTTACTTGCCAGAGCATACACTTGAATCTAAAGCGCTTGCATTCGCACAACATGCAGACTACTTAGAACAAGACTTAGCGATGACAAAAGACGGTCGTTTAGTGGTTATCCATGACCACTTCTTAGACGGTTTAACTGACGTGGCGAAAAAATTCCCAAATCGTCATCGTAAAGATGGTCGTTACTATGTAATTGACTTCACCTTAAAAGAAATTCAAAGTTTAAATATGACTGAAAACTTTGAAACTAAAGATGGTAAACAAGTTGCAGTATATCCAGGTCGTTTCCCACTTTGGAAATCACACTTCAAAATCCATACTTTTGAAGATGAGTTAGAATTCATCCAAGGTTTAGAAAAATCTACCGGTAAAAAAGTGGGTATCTACCCTGAAATCAAAGCACCTTGGTTCCACCACCAAAATGGCAAAGACATTGCAGTTGAAACCCTTAAAGTGTTGAAAAAATACGGTTACGACAAGAAATCTGACATGGTTTACTTACAAACCTTCGACTTCAATGAGTTAAAACGTATCAAAAACGAATTGCTACCAAAAATGGGCATGGATTTAAAACTTGTTCAATTAGTGGCATACACCGATTGGCATGAAACTGAAGAAAAAGATGCGAAAGGCAAATGGGTGAACTACGATTACGATTGGATGTTCAAACCAGGTGCCATGGCAGAAGTGGTAAAATATGCCGATGGTGTTGGTCCAGGCTGGTACATGTTAGTAGATAAAGAAAAATCTAAACCAGGCAACATCGTGTACACCCCATTAGTGAAAGAACTCGCACAATACAAAGTGGAATTACACCCATACACAGTGCGTAAAGATGCTTTACCTGAATTCTTCACTGACGTAAATCAAATGTACGATGCGTTATTGAATAAATCTGGTGCAACTGGTGTATTCACCGACTTCCCAGATACTGGCGTT
>JAWHBY010000088.1:0-6775 GCA_032568935.1 Parahaemophilus parainfluenzae | reverse complement strand
GGTGTCATTACTTGTAACTATGACGGTGCGAATAAATTTAAAACAATCATTGGTAACAATGTATTCGTGGGCTCAGATACGCAGTTAGTTGCACCAGTTACTGTAGCCGATGGCGCAACGATCGGTGCGGGTTCAACGATTACTCAAAATATTGAAAAAGATGAGCTTGTGATTACTCGTGTGCCTCAACGTCATATTCAAGGTTGGCAAAGACCGGTGAAGAAAAAGTAATTAACATTGAAAGGCGAACCAATGTGTTCGCCTTTTATAATTTGATGCCTTTTACTTTATAAAGGTTGTTCGAGTTGCTAAAATCATCGTCCATTTATAAAGATAGATAATTTCCTATGACAAAAAATAAAACAGGACTTTCATTCCTTTGGTTAAGTGCGGTCGCATTTATCCTCGATTTACTGACCAAATATATTGTGGTGCAACGCTTTGATTTATATGAAAGCGTGAACCTATTACCCATTTTTAATTTAACCTACGTACGTAATTACGGTGCGGCATTTAGCTTTTTAGCTGAGCATGATGGTTGGCAGAAATATTTCTTTATCGTGCTTGCGATTGGGATTTCTTTAATGCTGGCTTACTTTATGAAAAAGAATTCGGCAGAGCAAAAATTACAAAATTCAGCTTATGCACTGATTATCGGTGGCGCATTAGCCAATATGGTGGACCGTGCGTATAACGGTTTTGTGGTGGATTTCTTAGATTTTTATTGGGATATTTATCATTATCCGGTATTCAATGTGGCAGATATTGCGATTTGTATTGGTGCGGGTTTATTAGCATTAGATGCCTTTAAAGGTGATAAAAAGAGCGGTCAAAAATGAAGATAATTTTAGCTAACCCTCGCGGATTTTGCGCGGGTGTCGATCGAGCCATTAGCATTGTTGAATTAGCACTTGAAATTCATGGTGCACCAATTTATGTACGTCATGAAGTAGTGCATAACCGTTTTGTGGTAAATGGTTTGCGTGAGCGTGGGGCAATTTTTGTAGAAGAATTAAGTGAAGTGCCAGACGGCGCCATTGTGATTTTTTCTGCTCATGGGGTGTCACAAGCCGTTCGTCAAGAAGCAAAAGATCGTCAGTTAAAAGTATTTGATGCAACTTGTCCGTTGGTCACCAAAGTACATATGCAAGTGGCTCGTGCGAGCCGTAAAGGGACGAAAGCGATTTTGATCGGACACAAAGGCCATCCAGAAGTGGAAGGCACAATGGGGCAGTACAACAACGAGGAAGGTGGTATTTTCTTAATTGAAAGCGTGGAAGATATTGCTCGTTTGCCGGTTCAAGAAAATGATGATTTAACCTTTATGACGCAAACCACACTTTCTCTTGATGATACGGCGGAAACTATCAGTGCATTGAAAGACAAATATCCTGCTATTCAAGGCCCACATAAAAACGATATTTGCTATGCCACAACCAATCGTCAAGAAGCGGTGCGTGAATTAGCAAAACAATGTGATTTAGTGGTCGTTGTGGGCTCTAAAAACTCATCGAATTCTAACCGTTTAGCTGAGTTGGCATCGCGTATGGGCGTGAAATCAAAATTGATTGATGATCCAAATGATGTGGCAGCAGATTGGTTTGAAGGCGTTGAAACAATTGGTGTGACAGCAGGGGCTTCAGCACCGGAAGAGTTGGTGCAATCCGTGATTGCTCGATTAAAAGAATTTGGTGCGGATAGTATCGAAGAGCTTCAAGGCTTAGAAGAGAATATGTTCTTTGAAGTGCCAAAAGAGCTACGAATAAAAGAAGTAAACTAATTCTATTAAAAAAGTGCGGTTAATTTACCGCACTTTTTTTGTGTTATTTTATTTTTTATTGTGCACTTTAAGCCATTTTTGCATTTGTTCAATTTCTGCCTGTTGAGCGTTAATAATATTCTCAGCAAGCTTACGCATCTCAGGATCTTTTCCGTATTTTAATTCAACTTCCGCCATTTTTACTGCGCCAATATGGTGTGGCAACATACCTGCTGCAAAAGCAACATCAGGATCTTTATATTGCGCAGCTGCCATCATGTCTTGATGCATTTGACTCATACCTTGCATTAATTCTTGTTGCATTGCAGAATCTGTCGACATTGGCATATTCATGTGTGCTTGATGCGGTTGTTCATTAGCTTGGGCATAAATTGAAACTGCAGCAGCGCTAAGTGTGATAAAAGTCATAAGTTTTTTCATGTTTTTCTCCTATGTGATAACTGAATGGGCACCAATCATAAACTTTGACCTAAGGTTAAGGTCAATATTTATTCCGAAAATTTTTGGTGAGATGCTAAAATAAGACAATGTTTGATATGAGGGACAGAATCATGAAACAAAAAATTGTGCTTGCCACAGGTAATAAAGGCAAAGTAAAAGAAATGGCGGATGTATTAGCTGATTTCGGTTTTGAAGTGATTGCTCAAACGGATTTAGGCATTGAAAGCCCAGAGGAAACAGGCTTAACGTTTGTCGAAAATGCGATCCTTAAAGCACGCTATGCGGTTGAAAAATCAGGTTTACCGGCAATAGCGGATGATTCTGGTCTTGTGGTAGATGCGTTAAATGGTGCGCCAGGATTGTATTCTGCACGTTATGCGGGTGTAGATGGTGATGAAGCCGATGCGAAAAATCGTGAAAAATTACTGGCAGAATTAGCTGATGTTCCAACTGAACGTCGCCAAGCAAAATTTGTGAGTACGATTGTGTTATTACAACACCCAAATGATCCTTCTCCAATCATTGCTCAAGGTGAATGTGAAGGGAATATCATTTATGAAGAAAAAGGTGAAAATGGCTTCGGTTATGATTCGCTCTTTTTTAGCCCAGAAAAAGGCTGTACTTTTGCAGAATTAGAAACCGTAGAGAAAAAGAAAATCTCTCATCGTGCGAAGGCATTAGCCGTTTTAAAATCAAAATTAAGCGTCTAAAGTGCGGTTAATTTTTAACGAGAATTTAAGGATACAAAATGATTGTGACAACAACCCCTAATGTTGAAGGGAAACAAATCGTAGAATATAAACAAGTCGTCTTCGGTGAGGTGATTGCGGGTGCCAATTTCATGCGTGATTTCTTTGCTGGCATTACGGATGTGATTGGTGGGCGTTCTAGTGTTTATGAGCGTCGTATTAGTCGTGCGCGTCAAGATGCGTTGAAAGAACTAGAAGAAAAAGCATACGCCTTAGGTGCTAATGCTATTGTTGGCGTGGAAGTTAACTACACAACGGTAGGCACGAAAAGCATGTTTATGGTGATTGCAAGTGGCACGGCAGTGGTAGTGCGCTAAGGTCGTTTTTTCATTTACTTAAATGTAATTTTTGCGATCAGGATCGCAAAAGTGCGGTCAATTTCTTGTGTGTTTTCGGTGTTTCTTAAAAATGTCGCTGTTGATATGAATCAACGGTACTTTTTGTTAATAAAGGGCATTTTTATGAAATTGATGAAACATTTATTTAGTTCATTATTTGTTGCGACCACAATGTTGAGCTCGCAAGTGTTTGCAGAAGAAAAGGTGGCTGAACAGGCTCAACCTCAAGCGCAAGTTCAGCAACAAACCGCATCACAAACTACACAACAAGCAGTGAGTGATAAATTAAATATCAATACCGCCAGTGCATCAGAAATTCAAAAAGCACTAATTGGTATTGGTGCGAAAAAGGCGGAAGCCATTGTGCAGTATCGTGAAAAGCACGGTAATTTCACGATGGCAGAACAATTGCTTGAAGTACAAGGCATTGGTAAAGCAACGTTAGAGAAAAACCGCGATCGTATCGCGTTTTAATCTGCGTTATTTATACATAAAAAGCGGGATAGTGATATCTCGCTTTTTTTGTATTTGAAGATAAAATTTACCAAAACTTGCAAAATATCAAATTTTTTTAGAATAAGTTGGGGATTTCTTGCAATGGTTTTATAAGAGAGTAGAATACCAAATGGGTATAGGAATACCTATGTTGTAGTATAAGAAATAATAAACCAACTATTTGGAGTTAGATATGGCATCAGAAAATTTAAATCAATCTTCTGTTGCTCTCACACCAGTTGAAGCAACGGATTATGCTGAAAGCGTTGCTGCGTATAAAGCGCAAAAACGCCCATTTTTATCATTTCTGTCTGGTATTAGTGCTGGGGCTTGTATTGCTTTAGCCTTTGTATTCTATACGACGACACAAACAGCAAGCGCAGGAGCGCCTTGGGGATTAACCAAGTTAGTCGGTGGGTTAGTTTTCTCTTTAGGCGTAATTATGGTGGTAATTTTAGGGTCTGAATTATTCACCTCTTCTACTTTAACCTTAGTTGCCCGCGTAGGCGGTAAGATAACCACAACTCAAATGATCCGAAATTGGATTGTGGTATATTTGGGCAACTTTGTGGGCGGTTTATTTATTGCTGCAGTGATTTGGTTTGGGGGACAAACCATGGTAGCAAATGGTCAATGGGGTTTAACTATTTTGGCAACCGCTCAACATAAGATTCATCATACTTGGTTTGAAGCATTTAACCTTGGTATTTTATGTAACATTATGGTGTGTGTAGCGGTATGGATGTCTTATTCCGGTAAAACTGTTACAGACAAAGCATTTATTATGATCATGCCGATTGGTTTATTTGTCGCATCTGGTTTTGAACACTGTGTGGCAAATATGTTTATGATTCCACTAGGCATTATCACAGCTCATTCTAGTACGCCAGAATTTTGGCAACAAATTGGGGTGGATCCAATGAAATATGCAGATTTAGATCTCTATCATTTCATTGTGAAGAATTTGATTCCAGTAACGTTAGGAAACATTGTGGGTGGTGCGGTTTGTATCGGCTTATTCCAACGTTATTTAACCAAAGCTCACTAATGTACTAATGAACTAAACAAGACTTATTTTTTATCAATTAAAAAAGGAAATGACTATGTCAGAACTTAATGAAGCACAAAAAGTTGCGTGGGCAGGATTCGTTGCCGGTGATTGGCAAGAAAACGTCAACGTGCGTGATTTTATTCAAAAGAACTACACCCCGTATGAAGGTGATGATTCTTTCTTAGCAGGTCCAACCGAAGCGACAACAAAACTTTGGGAAACCGTAATGGAAGGAATTAAAGTTGAAAACCGCACACATGCGCCATTAGACTTTGACGAACATACGCCTTCAACGATTACTTCTCACGCACCAGGTTATATCAATAAAGACTTAGAGAAAATCGTAGGTCTTCAAACCGATGCTCCATTAAAACGTGCCATTATGCCATTTGGTGGTATTAAAATGGTGGAAGGATCATGCAAAATTTACGGTCGTGAATTAGATCCTGAAGTGAAAAAAATCTTCACTGAATATCGTAAAACCCACAACCAAGGTGTATTCGATGTTTATACGCCAGATATTTTACGTTGTCGTAAATCGGGTGTATTAACTGGTCTTCCAGATGCTTACGGCCGTGGTCGTATCATTGGTGACTACCGTCGTGTCGCACTTTATGGTGTTGACTTCTTAATGAAAGATAAATACGCACAATTCACTTCTTTACAAAAAGACTTAGAAGATGGCGTAAATTTAGAAGCAACTATCCGTTTACGTGAAGAAATAGCAGAACAACACCGTGCATTAGGCCAAATGAAACAAATGGCAGCAAGCTACGGTTACGATATTTCTAACCCTGCAACTAACGCTAAAGAAGCAATTCAATGGATGTACTTTGCTTACTTAGCAGCAATCAAATCACAAAATGGTGCAGCGATGTCATTCGGTCGTACTGCAACCTTCATCGATATCTATATCGAGCGTGATTTAAAAGCAGGTAAACTTACTGAAACTGAAGCGCAAGAATTAGTTGACCACTTGGTCATGAAACTTCGTATGGTTCGTTTCTTACGTACACCTGAATACGATCAATTATTCTCTGGTGATCCAATGTGGGCAACTGAAACCATCGCTGGTATGGGTTTAGACGGCCGTACATTAGTAACCAAAAATACCTTCCGTATTTTACACACCCTTTACAACATGGGTACTTCTCCAGAACCAAACTTAACAATTCTTTGGTCTGAACAATTACCTGAAAACTTCAAACGTTTCTGTGCGAAAGTATCGATTGATACCTCATCTGTTCAATACGAAAACGATGATTTAATGCGTCCAGACTTCAACAATGATGACTACGCAATCGCATGTTGTGTATCACCAATGGTTGTGGGTAAACAAATGCAATTCTTCGGTGCGCGTGCAAACTTAGCGAAAACATTGTTATACGCAATCAATGGCGGTATTGATGAAAAATTAGGTATGCAAGTTGGTCCGAAAACAGCACCAATTACGGATGAAGTGTTAGATTTCGACACAGTCATGACTCGTATGGACAGCTTTATGGATTGGTTGGCAAAACAATATGTGACTGCCTTAAATATCATCCACTATATGCATGATAAATATTCATACGAAGCAGCGTTAATGGCATTACATGATCGTGATGTATACCGTACCATGGCTTGTGGTATCGCAGGTCTTTCTGTTGCGGCAGACTCACTTTCAGCAATTAAATATGCGAAAGTTAAACCGGTTCGTGGCGACATCAAAGATAAAGATGGCAATGTTGTAGCAAGCAACGTAGCTATCGACTTCGAAATCGAAGGTGAATATCCACAATATGGTAACAATGACAACCGTGTTGATGACATCGCTTGTGACTTAGTTGAACGTTTCATGAAGAAAATTCAAAAACTTAAAACTTACCGCAACGCTGTGCCTACACAATCTGTATTAACCATTACTTCTAACGTGGTTTAT
>JAWHBY010000087.1:0-6778 GCA_032568935.1 Parahaemophilus parainfluenzae | reverse complement strand
TAATCCTGGCGGCGATAGAGCGGTGGTCCCACCTGACCCCATACCGAACTCAGAAGTGAAACGCCGATGCGCCGATGGTAGTGTGGGGCTTCCCCATGTAAGAGTAGGACACCGCCAGGTACTGAATGTAGAACCCCGAGCTGAATGGCTTGGGGTTTTATTTTATATAAAATATTAGAATGCATATGTAAATGACTCTAATAATGATAAAATCTTCGCCTATTTTTAGATAGCAAGCATTATGAAAAAACAGATAAGTAAAATTTTTTCCAGTGATGGCGAATTGAGTAAGAATATCAAAGGATTTAAGCCACGAGCAGAACAGCTCGAAATGGCTCAATCAGTAGGATATGCTATCCAAAATAAGAGACCGATTGTTGTAGAAGCTGGAACGGGTACTGGAAAGACTTTTGCTTATTTGGCGCCGGCACTTATTGCAGGAAAAAAAACAATCATTTCAACCGGCTCTAAAAATCTACAAGATCAACTTTTTTCAAGAGATCTACCTGCCATAAAAAAAGCCTTAAATTATTCTGGAAAAATAGCGTTATTGAAAGGACGATCCAATTATTTGTGTTTGGAGCGTCTGGATCAAGTTATTGCTCAAGGTGTGCTTGGGGATAAATCTGTTTTAGCCGATTTAAGTAAAGTAAGAAAATGGAATAATGCAACGAAAACAGGTGATTTGACAGAATGTATTGAATTGGCTGAAGATAGCCCAATTTTGCCTCAATTAACGAGCACGGCGGAAAGTTGTTTGGGAACAGATTGTCCCAACTACGCTGAATGCTATGTTGCACAAGCTCGTAAAAAAGCGTTAAATGCAGATCTCGTTGTTGTAAATCACCATCTTTTCTTTGCTGATATGGCGGTAAAAGAAAGTGGCTTTGGTGAGCTTATTCCTAATGCAGAAGTTATTATTTTTGATGAAGCACATCAACTTCCCGATATAGCTAGCCAGTATTTTGGCCAATCATTAACCTCTCGCCAGCTATTTGATTTATGTAAAGATATCAATATTGTTTATCGAACAGAATTGAAAGATATGCCACAGCTAGGCACAACTGCAGATACATTGCTTAAAGTCATTCAGGATTTTCGTCTTCTTCTTGGTGAAGGAAATCAGAGAGGAAATTGGCGTGAGCTATTTAAACAAAGTGCGGTCAAAAAATCCGTCGAATTATTACAAGAAAAAATTGAATTTCTTTCTGAAGTAATCAAAATAGCGCTAGGCCGCTCTCAGACTTTGGATAGTATTTTTGAACGTACTGAAAGTATCAAGAATCAATTAATGCGTCTTTGTGATACGGCCATTGTTGGCTATTGTTATTGGTACGAAAGTATGGGGCGACAATTTGGTTTGCATATTACACCGTTAACTGTCGCAGATAAATTTGGCGAACAGCTAAATAATAAAGAAGCAGCTTGGATTTTTACTTCAGCCACGCTTGAAGTCGGTGGCACTTTTAATCATTTCTGTCAGCGGCTTGGTATTGAGCAGGCAGAACAAAAAATTCTTCATAGTCCTTTTGATTATCCTAATCAATCGCTACTTTGCGTGCCACGTTATTTACCGACGACGAATCAAAATAATACGTTACAATCTCTTGGTGAAATGTTGTTGCCTATCATTGAAGCGAATAAAGGTCGATGCTTTGTGCTTTGTACTTCTTATTTAATGATGAGAGGCTTGGCAGAGTATTTTAGAGAAAATAGTGAGCTTTCCATCTTATTACAAGGTGAAATGCCTAAAGCAAAATTACTCGAACAATTTATTCATGAAACCCATAGTGTGCTAGTTGCTACTTCTAGCTTTTGGGAAGGTGTGGATGTACGTGGTGATGCACTTTCATTAGTTATTATTGATAAATTGCCTTTTACCGCACCGGATGAACCTTTATTAAAAGCACGCATTGAAGATTGTCGATTACAAGGAGGCGATCCATTTAATGATATACAGATCCCTGAAGCGGTTATTACACTGAAACAAGGTGTAGGACGCCTAATTCGAGATGTAACTGATCGTGGTGCAGTAATTATTTGTGATAATCGTCTTGTTATGCGAAATTATGGCGAAACCTTTCTAAAAAGTTTACCTAATTCAACCCGTACCCGAGATCTCAACAAAGTGGTACAATTCTTACAAAATGAGAAAATGGATTAATAATGAAAAATATCACCTTATTAGCACTTGATACTTCAACAGAAGCCTGTTCTGTTGCACTTTGGCATAAAGGCGAAAAAACACATCTAGATGAATTAGCACAACGTACACATACCAAACGTATTCTTCCAATGGTTGATGAGTTACTTGCCAATTCAGGTATCAATTTGAAGCAAGTTGATGCGTTAGCATTTGGACGCGGTCCTGGTAGTTTTACTGGTGTTCGTGTCGGCGCAGGGATTGCTCAAGGGCTTGCATTTGGTGCGGATTTACCTGTTATTGCGGTATCAAATTTAACAGCAATGGCTCAGGCTGCATTTGAATTACATCAAGCTGAAAATGTGGCAGCTGCCATTGATGCGAGAATGAATGAAGTTTATTTTTCTCAAGTAAAACGAGAAAAAGTGCGGTCAGAATTGGGAGAGTTTTTCCAATGGAACCCCGTTATTGAAGAACAAGTTTGCCAACCAGAAAAAGTGCTTGAACAGCTTTCAGATTTAACCGCCTATCGAGTCGGTACAGGTTGGGCTGCTTATCCTCAATTTAAATACAGTGGTTTAGAAGGGAGTGATATTATTTTACCTTCTGCACTATATATGCTTGAGCTTGCTTTAACAGATTATGCTCAGAATAAAGTCATATCTGCCTTAGAAATTGAACCTGTTTATTTGCGTAATGAAGTAACTTGGAAAAAATTACCTGGGCGTGAATAATTTTCAAAAAGGAGTTGAAGATGAATAAAAAAACGATCTTAGTTTTGACCGCACTTTCGGCCACATTAGTGGGATGTGTCAATGCGCCGAAAGGGCTGGAAAAAGAGCAGTTTACTTTAAAATCATTATCTTTAATTCAACAGAGTGATTATAGCTGTCAGTGCAAATCAATACGCTTGGGTGGAAAAGTATTAACCGCACAAGCCTTGCCGAATAAAACTAAAATTGAAGTATTAAGCTATCCGGTTTATTCAACTTCAGCAAAACCTATGATTGATGAACAACCTAATGGACGTTTTATCACTTATCTTGATGGTTTTGTGGAGCCAGAAAGCTTAAAAGATCAATTTATTACAATTGGTGGTACCTTGCTGAAAACAGAACAAGGCAAGGTCGATCAAGCCAATTATATTTATCCGGTTATTAAAACCAATCATTATCGTGTCTGGAAGCTCTCTCAAAGCTATTATTATCCAGATGATATGTGGGATGATTGGGGCTTTTTCGGTAGACGACCGTATTATTGGTATGGTGAGCCTGAAATTCGCTATTATCTCTATTAACTAAATGATAAAATTAAGAAAAATTTCCAAAGAATAAGGATAAAAATGGAAAAAGTTTGGTTTCAAAATTATCCAGAAGGTTCACCAACTACACTGGATACATCAAAGTATGATTCAATTCTCGATATTTTAGATAAGGCAATTCGTGAGCATCCAGATCGTCCCGCATATATCAATATGGGGCAGGTTCTAACATTTCGTAAATTAGAAGAGCGTAGCCGTGCATTTGCCGCTTATTTACAAAATGAATTGAAATTAGAGCGTGGCGAGCGTGTTGCACTTATGATGCCGAATTTATTGCAGTATCCTATTGCACTTTTTGGCATTTTACGTGCGGGCTTAGTTGTCGTAAACGTCAATCCACTTTATACCCCACGTGAATTAGAACATCAGTTACAAGACAGCGGTGCAACAGCAATTGTTGTTGTTTCAAACTTTGCTTCAACCTTAGAAAAAATCGTGTTTAACACTAAAGTCAAACACGTGATTTTGACAAGAATGGGCGATCAGCTTTCTTTTGGTAAGCGTAATTTGGTTAATTTTGTCGTGAAATATGTCAAAAAGTTAGTGCCAAAATATAAATTACCGAATGCCGTCACTTTTCGAGAGGTATTGAGTATAGGCAAATTCCGTCAATATGTTCGTCCGCAAATTGATCGAGAAGATTTAGCTTTCTTACAATATACAGGTGGTACAACTGGAGTTGCCAAAGGCGCAATGCTGACACACGGCAGTATTATTACCAATATTTTCCAAGCTAAGTGGATTGCAGAGCCATTTATTGGCGATCATGCTAAACAACGTGTTGCCGTACTAGCTTTACCGCTTTATCATGTTTTTGCCTTAACGGTAAACTGTTTACTTTTCTTAGAGCTTGGCGTTACCGCACTCTTAATTACGAATCCACGTGATATTGATGGCTTTGTGAAAGAACTCAAAAAATACCGTTTTGAAGCGATTACAGGAGTAAATACCCTGTTTAATGCGTTGCTTAATAATGAAAATTTCAAAGAAGTGGATTTTTCACGATTAAAGCTTTCTGTTGGCGGTGGTATGGCGATCCAACAATCGGTCGCAACGCGTTGGCATGATTTAACCGGTTGTAACATCATTGAAGGCTATGGCATGACAGAATGTTCACCGCTAATTGCCGCTTGTCCGATTAATGTAGTGAAACACAATGGT
Source organism: Parahaemophilus parainfluenzae (assembly GCA_032568935.1). GTDB lineage: Bacteria > Pseudomonadota > Gammaproteobacteria > Enterobacterales > Pasteurellaceae > Haemophilus_D > Haemophilus_D parainfluenzae_AE. Next base: position 2,153 of record JAWHBY010000087.1, on the reverse strand, counting down.
ACAATTGGTGTACCAGTGCCAAATACCGATATTAAAATTATCAAAGACGATGGCTCGGAAGCACAACTTGGTGAAGCCGGAGAGCTTTGGGTTAAAGGTGAACAAGTCATGCGTGGTTATTGGCAACGTCCTGAAGCGACAGCTGAAGTACTTAAAGATGGCTGGATGGCAACGGGCGATATTGTCATTATGGATGAAAGCTATAGCCTCCGAATTGTTGACCGCAAAAAAGACATGATCTTGGTTTCTGGCTTTAACGTTTATCCAAATGAAATCGAAGATGTGGTGATGCTAAATTATAAAGTCGCTGAAGTGGTCGCTATTGGTGTACCACATGAAGTGTCGGGAGAAACCATCAAAATCTTTGTTGTGAAGAAAGATGATAGCCTCACACGTGATGAATTACGCCAGCATTGCAGACAACATCTCACAGGTTATAAAGTCCCAAAAGATATTGAGTTTCGCGATGAATTGCCGAAAAGTAATGTAGGCAAAATTTTAAGACGCATACTGCGTGATGAAGAAATAGCAAAACGCGCCAACATTAATTAAATCAGGGATATGTGTTCATATCCCTGTTTAGTCTGTACCTCTATTTGAAAATACATCCTATTACAATGATAAAAGAATGCCAAAATCAACCGCACTTTACGTTAATTCAAAATAATGAAGAACTGGCTCAGGTTTGTCAGTTAGCTCGTCAGCAAAGTGCGGTCGCTTTAGATACTGAATTTATGCGGGTATCGACCTATTATCCTAAATTAGGATTAATTCAACTTTATGATGGTGAACGTGTTTCATTAATCGATCCTTTATCGATTACTGATTTTTCACCTTTTGTGGAATTATTACGCGATCAGCAGGTGACAAAAATTTTGCATGCTTGTAATGAAGATTTATTGGTTTTCTTACAAGAGTTTGATGCACTTCCACAACCTATGATGGATACGCAAATCATGGCGCGTTTTTTAGGTTTTGCTAATTCAGCGGGCCTAGCCAAATTGGTGTTACATTATTTAGGCATTGAAATGGATAAAGGGGCAACGCGTACAAACTGGTTAAAACGCCCACTTTCACCGGTACAGTTACAATATGCGGCGGGGGATGTATGGTACTTATTGCCAGTCTATCAAAAAATGCAAATAGAATTAGCGCAATCACCTTGGCTTCAAGCAGTAATTGATGATTGCCAGCTTGCGATTTCGAAAACCAGTAAATTAGACGATCGCGATCCAAATAAAGCTTATTTGGATATTCCGAATGTTTGGAAATTAAATCCACTCGAATTAGCGCGTTTACAGTCATTGGCCAAATGGCGACAAGAAACCGCAATGGCACGAAACTTAGCCCTTTCTTATGTGGTGAAATCTGACAACCTTTGGAAAGTAGCAAAAAATAATCCTCGTAATACATCAGAAATGTTAGCGCTTGGATTATCTGAAAATGAAGTGCGTGTACGTGGCAAAAAAATGCTTCAATTATTAGCACAAAGCCGTCGAATTTCACCTTATGATTACCCTAAGCGTTTAGTGCGTATTGTGGATGATCCTCGTTATAAAAAGGCAATTCGATTATTACAAGAAAAAGCTTATGAACTGACCCCAAAAGGATTAACCCTTGATATTCTGGCGAGTAAACGAAATTTAGAAGATCTCATCAAATGGGTTTGGCTAAAAAATGAAGATATGACAAAACTGCCTGATTTACTTTTAGGGTGGAGAAGAGAAATTGGCTTAAAGCTGGTTGAATACTTAAAATCTGTAGAATAGACATTAAAAACAAGTCTAAAAATAACCGCACTTTGAATCATCAAAAGTGCGGTTATTTTCTTTAGTGTTTTACAACGATGGCTTTAATTAAGCTTGGGTTGCTTGGATTGCGGTTAATGCGATGGTGTAGATGATATCATCCACTAATGCACCTCGAGATAAGTCATTAACTGGTTTACGCATACCTTGAAGCATTGGGCCTACAGCGACTAAATCAGCAGAACGTTGAACCGCTTTATAGCCGATGTTACCCGCGTTGATATCAGGGAATACAAATACGTTTGCTTGACCTGCTACTTTAGAGTTTGGTGCTTTAGACGCTGCTACATCTTTCATTACAGCTGCATCGTATTGTAATGGACCGTCGATTAATAAATCAGGACG
>JAWHBY010000086.1:0-7391 GCA_032568935.1 Parahaemophilus parainfluenzae | reverse complement strand
GCCATTATCCGCTGAAACTAATTCAATATGCCCTAATTGTTTCGGGACCGAATATTGCGCCCAAAGTGCGGTCAATTTTGGAATAAGATCATTAATCGCAGGCTCAGCGACTAAGCATTGCTGAATACTCACTAACTGATTGGAGTTTTTCTGACGAAATCCCATTTCAATGATTTTGTTTTTAGCATTCCACAGTAAACTTAATCGTACGCGACGACGATAAGCCCATTGTTCGCCACAAATCATGGGCATTAATTGAATAGGCTCTGCTTGCAGTTTACTTAATCGAGAAAAAAGGGCTTTTTCTTTCGCTTTACGCTGCATTTCTACAGGGATATGCTGTCCTTGGCATCCACCACAACGTTCATAATAACTGCATTGCGGTTCAACACGCTGACTACTCTTTTGTAGCCACTTTTGTGCAATGGCTAACCCATATTGACGTTTTTCATCGGTGACTACCGCTTCCACTTTTTCCGTTGGCAAGGCATTTTCAATGAACCAGGTTTTACCTTGAATTTTAGAGACACCTAGCCCTTGATAATCTAAATCCTGAATTTCAGCGACAACTTTTTGTTTGGTTTTCTGTTTTTTTTGTGGAGCGTAAAGTAAAGCCATGATGGTGTTTTAATTTATTTGTATCAAAGAAAGGAATTATTTTAAATAAAGTACGTTTTGCGTAAATAATTCTCGACTTTTCAGCGGCTTATCGCCTAAATAAGGTTTAAGTGCGATGCGAGTAAAACGTTTTGCCGTTTGTAATACCGATTCATCGGTGAATTCCAAACGGTCAAAAGCAAGTAAATCTCGTCCATAAAAGGTTAAGTTATCTTTCACTAACGAGGCGATAAAACCCTTTTCCGCACGGTATTGGTAAGTCATCGATTCATCCACTGGTAAACCTGAGCCTGCACAATGCAGAAAATCGATGCCATAACCTAAGATTTTAAGTAAATGAAATTCAAATAAGCGTAATGTAGGTTCAACCTGTGGCTGAGTCGCTAAGCCTGTTAAGCATTGAAGATAATGCTGAAAAAGTTGTGGATTGGCTGTTTCTGGCTCGATCACTCGAGTAATCAGCTCATTTACATAAAACCCGCTATATAAAGCCGTTTGCTGCAAAGGCAACGTAATTGCTGCGGGCTCTGCTTTCGTGAGTGTTTTTAATGCGCCTTTTCCTGACCAACGAAGAAGTAATGGCGTAAAAGGCTGTAAGACAGATTTCCATGCAGAACGTTTCGCACGTGCACCTTTTGCAATAACCGTCAAACGCCCTGTTTCTTCAGTGAATAAATCCACCAAAAGGCTGGTTTCACTATAAGGACGACGATGTAACACAAAGCCGCGTTGGAGATCCATACAAGAATTATTTGCCTGATTTTAATTCACTTGGTTGTTTAACACAGCGTTCAGCGAGCACTTCACCTACGCTAGTTTGTAATTGACTGAAGTCATCACGCTCCTGCCAATACCAACGAATATTCGCATGATTTCTACCACGTTCAGAAATCACACGAGTCAATTTTTCGGTTACATCATTAAAAGTAACGGTCACCTGACTGAGTGTTTTTTTACTTTTCTGTTTTTGCTTCGTATGAACCACACTCACTTCTTTATTGCCTTTACACAAATAAACCGTCGCCGAACCCTTTTGAGATTTTTTATCCACGGTTTGCACTTTCATTTTCTGTGGTGCGGGCTTGCTTAATTCAACATTTTGTGAACAAGCGAAAAGGCAAAGTGCGGTCAAAATTACGCTTAATTTTTTTAACATGAATTCTATTTCCATCAAGGTTTGTTTATGATTGCTCACTTTTCGAAATGAGCAAGGATAAACAATCTCATCTAGAAAAATGGGCGATTACTCGCCCACTAAAAATTATTTTTTATATTGATATGAACCATCGGCTTGACGAATGAACTTGCCGCCATTTGATAAACGAAGCTCACTCACTCGACCTTGACTATTCACTGAAACCTGTACTTTGTCACCAGGTTTGAAACTGCTTAATGCATTACCTGCACCGCTTGCTTTTGTCATCGCATTCACATCTGAAATATTCAATTTATTATCACGGAATACTTGCATCAGTGAAACACCTTGAGGCACAGTTAATGTTTTTGTTGCACTTGTTGAAGCGGTTTGTGCTGCAGGTTCAGCAGCTTTCGCTGTATTTTGGGTTGCTGATTTCGCATCCACAATTTGAACCTTATTGTCTTTAGTGGCAACCGGTTTCGCTTCTTGAATTTTGCTTGACTCTTTTTTCACGGTTTGAGTCGGCTGAACTGTCACTTTTTCAGTTACAGGTTTAGGTTGTTTTTTCTCTTGAACCACAGGTGTCTGTTCGCGACGAGGTTCTGCTTTATGCTCAACCGTTGCGGTATGTTTTTCCACAGTTGGTTGTACTGTTTTCACTGGTTCTTTAACTGGTGCAGGAGCAACAGCTGGTTGAGTTGCTGGTTGTTGAGCAACAGTTTGTTGTGCAGGCTCTGCAGGTTGTGATTTCGCAGCATCTGCTTTATCACCTACGTACTCCATGGCTGGAGGTGCATCTGATTTAGCTTCATTTGCGGCTTGTTCCGTTGTTGCCGGCGCTGCATTGTTATTATTATCTAATACTGTGGTTTCAACCGGTTGAGACTGATCCAATGATTGGAATTGAACCGGAATTTCATTGCTGTTTTGTTGTTCAAAAGACTCTACCGTATCTGAATTTGGTTTTAAGGTGAAGAAAATGATTAGTAATACCACTAAACCCAAAATCGCAATAAATAAACGACGATGTTTTTCTGGTAACATTTGTAAAACCTTCCATTTTTCAGGTGATTTCAAGCTTGCTGCAGCGGCTGGTGCAACGGTTTCTGCTTGAGTTGTCACGTCTTCCACAACCTCTTCTGTAGGTGAATTTTCAAAAATCACTTTTTCTTCAACTACGTTTTCTACTTGAACATTTTCAACAGGCTCCTGAGAGCTGAAAGCACTTGCTTGAGCTACTTGTTCGGCATTTTCACTTTGGAATGTTTGAGATGGCGAAAAAGGTTGGCTTGTGGCTGCTCCAAAAGTTGGCTCGCGACGAACATGAAATTGCGTATCTGCTTGTTGTTTTTTACCAAATAAACCTTTGGCTTTATCAAAAATTGAGCCACTTTGTTGAATCGTTTTTCTTGGTGTCACAGAGTCAGAGTGATTAAATCCTAAATCTAATTCATTTTGCGATGAATTGTCGTTAGGTTGATTTTTATTATCCACGGTATTACCTCGATTTGCTAAACTAAAGATCGCATAAAAGTGCGGTGAAAAATTGTATCGTATTCTATCGGATCTTACGTTGTGTATAAAGTCTTATTTGGTTCTCCACCGATTTCTCGAGCTAATTTGGGTACTAAATAGCCAGAAGTGAGCGCCTGTAATTCTTTATAAATTTGTAACGCTTTCTCATCTGAAATATAAAAATGGCTCGCGCCCCGCACTTTATCCAACAAATGCAAGTAATAAGGTAGAATGCCCGCTTGAAACAGCTTATCGCTTAATGCTTTTAATGTATGTGGGTTATCATTCACATCCTTTAAAAGGACCGATTGATTAAGTAACGTGACTTTAGCGCCTGCCAGTTTTTGCATAGCGAAAGCGAGTTCTCCATCAATTTCATTCGGATGATTGATATGTGTCACAAACACCGCTTGCAACCGGCTTTTTAGCAATAAATCACAAAATTCATCTGTAATCCGCTCCGGAATCACGACCGGCAAACGAGAGTGAATACGTAAACGATGTAAGTGCGGTATTTTTTCAAGGCATTCTAATAGCCACGCCCATTCACTATCCTTCGCCATCATCGGATCGCCCCCCGAAAAAATGACTTCTTCAATTTCAGGATGGGCGGCAATATAGTCTATTGCTTGTTGCCAACTGGTTTTATTGCCTGGATTTTGATCGTAAGGGAAATGACGACGAAAGCAATAGCGACAGTTAACCGCGCAGCCTCCTTTTGCCATGAACAGCAAGCGATTTTGGTATTTATGCAGAATATTAGGCACGGCATTTTTTTGCTGCTCATCTAAAGGATCTTGGCTAAAACCCTCCGCTTCAATAAATTCTTGTTGAGCCGTCATCACTTGTAAAAAAAGCGGGTCTTTAGGATTTCCTTTTTCCATTTTTTCGACAAAAGGTAAAGGTACTCGCATAGCAAAAAGTTTACGGGCAGCGATATCCTCGGCAAAATCCTCAACAGGCAAATTTAAGGTTTTTAACAAGATTTTCGGATCAGAAATCGCATTTTTTAGAGTTTCTAACCAATTTTGTTCTTCTCTAATCGCAATATTTCGGGTTAAAATACGCACTTTCAAACAATCTCTATTTTTTAGGATATTTTTAATATGGCTACATATACTACCAGTGATTTCAAACCAGGTCTAAAATTTATGCAAGACGGTGAGCCTTGTGTGATCGTTGAAAACGAATTCGTTAAACCAGGTAAAGGCCAAGCTTTTACTCGTACTCGTATTCGTAAATTAATTTCAGGCAAAGTATTAGACGTAAACTTCAAATCTGGTACTTCGGTTGAAGCTGCTGATGTTATGGATCTTAACCTCACTTATTCATACAAAGATGATGCATTCTGGTACTTCATGCACCCAGAAACATTTGAACAATACTCTGCTGATGCAAAAGCAGTGGGTGATGCTGAAAAATGGTTATTAGACCAAGCAGATTGTATCGTGACTTTATGGAACGGTGCGCCAATTACTGTTACCCCACCAAACTTCGTAGAATTAGAAATCATCGATACTGACCCAGGTCTTAAAGGTGATACTGCAGGTACTGGCGGTAAACCAGCAACATTAAGTACTGGTGCAGTGGTGAAAGTACCTCTTTTCGTTCAAATCGGCGAAGTAATCAAAGTTGATACTCGTTCAGGCGAATACGTTTCTCGCGTGAAATAGTCTTTTATAGTGAGATAAAAAGAGCGGTCAATATTTAATGAATATTGACCGTTTTTTATTACCTGCTCATTAATTTCTGAGAGATAAAAAATGCGGTTATTTCTAACCGCACTTTAATTGATTATTTTGCTTTTGAGCCTTCTAACTCTAAAGAAGGTTTTCTATCTGAGTTCACACAAATAACTTGCGCAGCCGCATAGAGCGTTGTGTTAGGTTTTAAGCTAATGGTGTATTTCTCTTGTTTTTTCGGTGCGGCGCGTAAACCTTCACCCCAGAAATCATCATAAAAATCAGTACGAACTTGAGTTAAATGGTAGTTCTTACAGTTTAAAATTTTATATTGGCGAACAGAACGCGCATAGCGTCTTTTCTCATTTGGATACACATATAAACCTTTATCCAAATTCACCACGGCATCAAAGTGCACTTGGTTTAAATCTTGGTTATCTACCCAAATAGAATCAGTATCAATGTAGTAATTTTTATCTTTTACTAATCGCACATACCCTACTCTATCTTTTGAAGGGGCGGTTAATGTCACCTCTTCTTGTGTAACTGGCGATTGAACAGCTAAACAACCTGCTAAAAGGGCTACACCTAAAAACGTTAATGCTAATTTTTTCATTTTTCCTCCTTAAAGCTTTCTAAAGCCTGCTGTTAATCTTTTTATACCTTAGCTTAATATTTTACCGTATGTCCATATCCTTCAAGAATCGTTTTGATATGTTCAAGCGATTCTTTCGTCGGTGGCAAAACATCTGCGAGCTCATACTCAAAGCCAAGGGTTTTCCATTTATGAGCCCCTAATCGATGATAAGGGAGAAGTTCGACTTTTTCAATATTGGTCATACCTTCAATAAACTGTCCGAGCAGATGAACATCATGATCGTTATCGGTATAACCTGGAACTACTACATAACGAATCCAGGTACGCTGATTACGTTTTTGCAAATATTTCGCAAATTCCAGCGTCCGTTTATTCGGTACGCCGATCAAATTCTGGTGTACTTTGTCGTTCAGTTCTTTTAAATCAAGCAAAACGAGATCGGTTACATCGAGTAGTTCATCAATAATATGGTCATAATGACGTACAAACCCATTAGTATCTAAACAAGTATTAATCCCTTCTGCTTTACAAGCTCGGAACCAGTCACACACAAACTCAGCTTGAAGAATTGCCTCACCACCTGATGCTGTCACACCACCACCAGTTGCATTCATAAAATGGCGATAGCTCACGACTTCTTTCATGAGTTCTTCCACACTGATTTCGCGCCCACCATCAAGATCCCAAGTATCACGGTTATGGCAATATTTGCAACGCATTAAACAGCCTTGCATAAATAAAATAAAACGAATACCGGGACCATCCACGGTTCCACAGGACTCAAAGGAGTGAATTCTTCCTAGCACAGACATACATAAATTTCCAAAAAATTAATCTAGCTAAATTTTACCAAAAATATCATCTATAAAAAATGAGCCTGACTTAAAATCAGGCTCATAATTAAAATATATTTGTCCAAGTGCGGTCATTATTCGCTAACTTTTTGAAAGGTTTGCACCACTGGCGCTTGTTCACAATACTCGACCAATACAGGTACAATTGAGGTAAAGTGTGGTGTTGCAAAATGTTGTTCTAAATCTGCTTTGCTTTTCCATTGCTCAATAAAAACATAATGATTAGCTTGTTCGCTATTTTGTTGTAATTCGTAAGATACGCATCCTGTTTCTTGGCGAGTATGCTTAATCAACTCTTGGCATTGAGTTAGAAAATCATTGATTTTGTCCGCTTTTACTGAAAATTGGGCAATAACTGTTACCATAATTTGCTCTCCTATATATAAAAATAAACCACTTATAAAACTAGTCTATAAGTGGTTTGTATTAAAGCATAATTTTATTTAGAACGATTCTGTGAATGTACGAGTTACGACGTCTTGTTGTTGCTCTTTAGTTAAAGAGTTGAAACGTACTGCGTAACCAGATACACGAATGGTTAATTGCGGATATTTATCCGGATTTTCCATCGCATCTAATAACATTTCACGGTTTAACACATTCACATTTAAGTGTTGACCACCTTCTACTGCGGCTTCATGGTGGAAGTAACCATCCATTAAGCCTGCAAGGTTGCGACGTTGTGCTTCTGGATCTTTACCTAACGCATTTGGTACGATTGAGAAGGTATAAGAAATACCATCTTTCGCGTAAGCAAATGGAAGTTTAGCTACAGAAGTTAATGATGCGACCGCACCTTTTTGGTCACGACCATGCATTGGGTTTGCACCTGGTCCGAATGGCGCACCTGCACGACGACCATCTGGGGTGTTACCTGTTTTCTTACCATAAACCACGTTAGAAGTAATGGTTAATACAGATTGTGTAGGCACAGCGTTGCGGTAAGTTTTAAGTTTTTGAATTTTCTTCATGAAACGTTCAACTAA
>JAWHBY010000085.1:0-7421 GCA_032568935.1 Parahaemophilus parainfluenzae | reverse complement strand
CTACGATTTGATAAAATGGGCGTTTTTTAGCTCCGCCACGAGATAAACGAATGGTTACCATAACCTTCCTCTAAATGTTTAATTACTAAAAGAATATTCTCAAACTCGAAAGTGATTTAAGAATATAGCTTACTTTTTTCTCTGTATATATAGACAAAAAGCCTGAAGATTTTACACTTTTTGAGCAAAAAAGCAAGCCAATAGCCTATTTCTACTTGAGAAATTCACCATAAAAAATGACCGCACTTCATCACAAAGTACGGTCAATTTTTCATTAATTTATTGGATTAATAAACCCCTTGAGCCAACATTGCATCGGCTACTTTTACAAAGCCTGCTACGTTTGCGCCAACTACGTAGTTAATGTTTGCTTGGCCTTCTGCTGAACCGTATTTTTTACAGTTAGCATGAATATCTAACATAATACGGTGCAATTTGGCATCAACTTCTTCCGCTGTCCAATATAAGCGTTGGGAACTTTGTGCCATTTCTAAACCAGAGGTTGCTACGCCACCAGCATTAGCTGCTTTACCTGGACCAAATAATACACCAGCCTCTAAGAATGCATCTGTTGCTTCGATAGTAGTTGGCATGTTTGCACCCTCAGCAACCAATTTCACACGGTTTGCAATTAGAGCTTTCGCATCTGAAATCTCTAATTCGTTTTGGGTTGCGCAAGGAAGGGCAATATCAGCTTTCACTTCCCAAGGGCGTTTACCTGCAAAATATTGAAGAGCAAATTGTTTTGCAAATTCTTCTACTCGACCACGTTTTACATTTTTAAGCTCTAATAAAGCCTCTAATTTTTCACGATCAAATCCTTCAGGCAAATATACATAACCCGCAGAGTCAGAGCAGGTTACGACTTTTGCACCAAGCGCCATCGCTTTTTCAATCGCATATTGTGCCACGTTACCCGAACCGGAAACTAAAACCGTTTTACCTTGGAAGCTATCCCCTTTCTCTGCAAGCATTGCTTGGGCAAAATAAACCAATCCATAACCAGTTGCCTCTGGGCGAATTAAGCTCCCACCGAATGAAAGACCACGACCAGTAAACACACAAGCCGCTTGGTTTGATAATTTTTTCATATAGCCTGCAAGATAACCGACTTCACGGCCACCAACCCCAATATCACCAGCAGGCACATCGGTATCTGGGCCAACATGACGATACAATTCGGCCATTAACGCTTGGCAGAAACGCATCACTTCAGCATCTGATTTGCCTTTAGGATCAAAATCCGAGCCGCCTTTCGCACCGCCCATTGGCAATGTGGTTAAGGCATTTTTAAAGATCTGTTCAAAACCTAAGAATTTTAAAATTGATAAGTTAACGGATGGATGGAAACGCATGCCACCTTTAAAAGGACCAATTGCACTGTTGAATTGCACGCGGAAAGCACGGTTTACTTGAACTTGGCCTTTATCATCAGTCCATGCCACGCGGAATTGGAATGCTCGCTCTGGCTCAACTAAACGCTCTAATAAAGCTTCTGAACGATATTTAGGGTTTGCTTCCAAGAAAGGCCAGATTGAAGTGAAGACTTCACGAACGGCTTGTAAAAATTCAGGTTGGTGACCGTCACGTTGAGCCACTTTTTCAAGAAATGCGTCTAATGATGCTACTGCTGACATAGGATTTTCCTTCTAATAGTGAGTTAATATGATGTGTGTTATTTATCACCGTCTTGTTGCGGCGTGTCATCAATATAACAATATAAAAATCAACTAGGCAATAGTTTTTTTATAGAAAAAATGAAGAAAAAATAAAAAACGAGAAAACATTTAATATTTCCTCGTTTTTATTATATGAGATCTAAAATTAGCACCTAGATTAGCACTTCAAGTTAAAAAGTGCTTATTTATTTTTACCTTCTAAGTAAAGCCATTCAGCGACTTGCTTCGCAAAATACGTCAAAATACCGTCTGCACCCGCACGTTTAAAGCAAAGCAATGATTCCATAATGCATTCTTTTTCTTTCAACCAACCATTTTGAATGGCTGCCATATGCATCGCATATTCACCAGAAACTTGATAAGCAAAGGTTGGCACACCGAAATAGTCTTTCACGCGATATACCATGTCTAAATATGGCATACCTGGTTTCACCATCACCATATCTGCCCCTTCTTGTAAATCAAGAGCCACTTCTTGCAAGCCTTCATTACCGTTGGCTGGATCTAGTTGATAGGTTTTCTTGTCACCACCTTTCAGGTTGCCGGCAGAACCGACTGCATCACGGAATGGACCATAGTAATTAGAGGCATATTTCGCTGAGTACGCCATAATTTGTGTATTAATATGACCATTTTCTTCCAATGCCTGACGAATACGACCAATACGTCCATCCATCATATCACTCGGTGCAACAATATCAGCACCTGCTTCCGCGTGTGAAACAGCCTGTTTAATCAGGATATCTGTTGTGATATCGTTTAAGACATAGCCTTCCTCATCAATGATCCCGTCTTGTCCGTGTAGTGTATAAGGATCAAGTGCGACATCGGTTAATACCCCTAATTCTGGATAAGCGGATTTCAATGCTCTTACAGCTCGCTGTACCAAACCGTTCGGGTTAAACGCTTCATCCGCCATTAACGATTTTTTATCTTGCTCAACCACAGGGAATAATGAAATCACTGGCACGCCGTATTTCACTAAAAGGCCTGCTTCAATTAATAATTGATCGATCGTTAAACGTTCAACTTTAGGCATAGAAGGAACTGGTTCACGATGATTTTCGCCTTCAATGATAAATACCGGATAAATTAAATCATTCGCGGTTAACGTATTTTCTGCCACTAAACGGCGACTAAAATCATGTTTACGTAAACGACGAAGACGACGAGTTGGAAAACCGCCTAAAATTTGTTGAGTCATAATAATATTTCCTGTTTTTATGATGTTAAAAGGGCGTATCCATCTACGCCCATTTTCTTAATCTTTGTGATTCAAATCACCCTGATTTTCTACCGCACTTTCGTCATCAACTGCCTCTTCTTCATCCTCTTTCGGTTGATAGAAACGTGCAACTAACAAGCCTAATTCAAAGAGAAGACACATCGGTACAGCGAGTAAAGTTTGAGAGAACACGTCTGGTGGCGTTAAGATCATGCCAACAAAGAACGCGCCCACAATAATATAAGGGCGTTTTGCTGCTAATGCTTTCGTGGTTGTGACACCTGTCCAGCAAAGCAAAATAATGGCAACGGGGACTTCAAAGCACACACCGAAAGCCAAGAATAATGCTAGCGCAAAATCAAGGTAACTGCTGATATCTGTTGCGATAGCTACCCCTTCTGGTGCAGTTTGCGTAAAGAAACTAAACACGAAAGGGAAAACAACATAATAAGCAAACGCTACACCGCAATAGAATAAAACTGTACTGGAAAATAATAACGGATAAATTAAACGTTTTTCATGTTGATACAGTGCTGGAGCAACAAATGCCCAAATTTGATAAAGCAAATAAGGTACAGAAATAAACACCGAAACAATCGCGGTTAATTTAATTGGCGTAAAGAAAGGCGTTTGGATATTGGTTGCAATCATCGTTGCACCTTTTGGCATCACTGTTGTTAAAGGTGCGGCGACAAAATGATAAATATCATTAGAAAAATAAACCAACGCCACAAAAACCACTAAAATACAAATTACACAACGTAATAAGCGGTTTCTGAGTTCAACAAGATGGGTAATTAACGGTTGGGAATCGTCCGTCATATTGCTCATAATTATTCTCTAGGACTTCGCTTCAGATTTGGGTGCTGGTTGTAGCTCCACATCATCCGGCGAATAGTAATCGGATAAACGCTCAGTCAATTCAGCTTGTTCATGAGGTTCAAGTGCTGTCAAATCCACTTCTGTTTTTGCAGATTCCAACACTTCGGCAGTTTCATTCTCTGCATGTTCTGTGGATGCTGTTTCAACCAGTTTCTCTGCTGTTTCTTGTGCGCTTACCTCAAGTTTTTCCGCAGAATCAGCCGAATTTTCAGCCACACTTTTAATTTCTTTAATTTGCTCTTCCACCGTTGTACCTGCTGCAGCTGCTTTTTCTTCTAGCTCTGCGCGCATTTTTTGAGCTTGCTCTTTCAGCTCTTCAACGGTTTTACTTAAATCTGGGGAAAGCTGTTTGAGATTAAGTTGTTCCGCTTTCTTAATACTATCTTGCAACTCTTGCAATTTAAGCTCTTGTTTTAATTCATTTTGAACATTAGCTGCCAATCCACGGATCGTTTTCACCCAGCCCATTACCGTGCGAATAGCCACAGGTAAACGCTTAGGGCCTAGTACCACTAAGCCCACAAGCATCAACAAAACAAGTTCGGAAAAACCAATATCAAACACGGTTATGCCTGTTCTTTATCTTTTACAGTTTCAGTTTTTTCAGCGGTGTTTGTACCGTCTTTAATTTGAGTAAATTCCGCATCTTTTTTCGGCTCATCATCAGACATCGCTTTTTTAAAGCCTTTTACTGCTGCGCCAAGATCAGAGCCTGCATTGCGTAATTTTTTGGTACCAAATACTAATAAAATTACGACTAATAAAATAATCATTTGTGCCGGGGATAAACCAAACATAGAAAAACTCCGTTAGAATTAAATTGAAAATTTGGGCTTGAATATACTCTTTTTATGCATTTGTCTCAAGAGGTAATTTTAAAAGTGCGATCAAAAAAATAAGGCATTTTCAACCGCACTTTAGTCTTATTATTCAGCCAGTTCTGTTTGCTCGTGTGCCATCAATTCTTGACCCACATCGTCTAGTAAACTTAAGTAGCGTTCATAATGTTTCAACATATCAGCAATCAATTCATCTTGATCCATATATTGCACATCATAACCTACTCGACCATCAAAGAAATAAGTATATGGCTCATAGGTCATACTATGTTGGATATGTGGTAAGTTATCATCATTAATTAATTGCTCTGACACCTCACGACCGATAGATTTCACCCCGTACATAAAGTCTCGCATCAAATCTTTCTGAATGACTAATTCAACTGCAGGTTCATCTTGATCAAATAACGTGTTAATTTGCACGCTTAAATCATATTTGCCAATCAACTCTTGACGTAATTCACGCATAGCCGGTAATACCGTATGTTTAAGGAAGCGTAAAATATCTTTTTCTTGTGTTTGATTCATCATTTGTTCCAAACGTTCTTTCCATTTATCTCCCGTCCAGAAAATACTGGTTGGATTAACTTTAGTATCAAAATATTTTTTATCTGCATTCAAGCCTTTCCATAAACTAAAGCACATCAGTAACATCAACATCGCGAAAGGTAACGCCACCAACAAGGTCATTGTCTGCAGATTTGCTAACCCCCCCGCTTGCATCAAAACAATCGCGACAACTGACATTAAAATCCCCCACATCATTGCTTGCCAACGAGGTGCAACAAGGCTTTTATCACGTGATGCAATGTTATTTAAGACATAAATACCCGAATCCGCAGAAGTGATAAAGAATAAAGAAATCACCACTAAGCTGACTAGGCCAGTCACGCTGGAAAGCGGTAAATAATCTAAGAATTTAAAGAGCAATGTCTCAGGCGAGGAAATCATTTGCCCTAATATACCTGCAGCTTCACCATTATTTAACCAAATGGCCGTATTACCAAATACCGTAAACCACAAAATGCCGAACATGCTAGGAATCACCAATACGCCAAAAATAAATTCGCGAATTGTGCGCCCTTTCGAAATACGAGCAATAAATAAACCGACAAATGGCGCCCAAGAACACCACCATGCCCAATAAAGAATTGTCCAACCGCTAAACCAATCTATATGTTCTTGTTCATAGACATAGGTTTTGAAGCTTAATTGTACTAAGTTGCTGAGATAAGTTCCGATGTTATCGCTAAAAGCAGATAACAAATAAAGTGTTGGACCTGCCACTAATACAAAAATCAACAAACAGAAAGCTAATGTTAAATTCAGCTCGCTTAAGATTTTTACCCCTTTTCCTACGCCGGAAATCGCGGAAAATGTAGCTAAACTCATTACCACGGCAATCACGACAATTTGCAAGCTGAAGCTATTTTCGCTAATCCAGCCTAATTGATGTAAACCCGCACCCAATTGAGAGGCGCCAAAACCTAATGTTGTGATAATCCCGAATAAGGTGGCAAGTAACGCCATAATGTCGATAAGATCGCCTAACTTGCCATTAATACGCTCTTTTAATAACGGATAGAAACAAGAACGTAATGCCAAAGGTAATTTGTAACGGAATCCAAAGTAAGCCAATGCTAACGCAATCATGCCATATACGGACCAAGCATGAATCCCCCAGTGGAATAAGGTGTGTAACAAGGCTTCTTGCTGCTTATGCTCTGCGCTACCAGTGGTAATGTCAGATAAGTAATGCGTTAACGGCTCTGCGACCCCAAAGAACATCAACCCTACTCCCATACCGGCAGCAAATAACATCGCTAACCAAGAGAGGAAACCGAATTCAGGCTCTTCTTCATCATTGCCCAATTTGATATTACCTAGGCTACTAACTGATAAAATGACTAAAAAGCCCAAAAACACTGAGAATGCTAAGACGTAAAACCAACTAAAGTTAGCAAAAATGCCCGATTTGGCGGTATTTAATAAAGTTTGCGTTTGTTTCGGTGCGATTAAAATCATCGCGACGAGTAACACCACAAAAAATAATGTTGCACCAATCACTAAAGGATTGAACGATGTTTGCTTTTCCATAAATTTAGATAAAAACAATGCTTTCCCCTTAAAAAATAAGTGAATAAAAATAAAATCAGATTAAATAAAACAAGGCTTTAAGCCCTAAATGGTGCGATGGAACCATTGCAAATGACAGCACGGAGAAGTGCGATTTTGAAGGAAACGCTCAGTAGGATTCGAGTGGATTGTTTCCAAATACGAAACTTATATTAGCAAAATCTCAGCATTTTTTCAAATTGACGAAAATTGAATGCAATAAAAGAAAAAGTGCGGTCAGAAATTTAGAGATTTTCTGACCGCACTTTAAATTAATAGTATTCATATGAATTTTCAATTATTGAACTAAGATGGTTAACGTCATCAAATTGTTCAATCTTCACCATATTACCATGCTCATCCACCGCATTTTTCCAACGTTGTATAGAAGATACGCTACCATCGCCAAATCCATAAGGCGGAAACTCTTCAAGTTTGATTTGATATCCATTCGCATCAAAAGTTCTCACAACCTTTCCACCATACATGTATTCCGTTTGTTCCACTAATTTGCCATCAATATATTTATTGGTATATTTGGTAGACTCATGATTAAAAAGCTCATTTCTAATTTCTACAAGATTTCCTTGTTCATCATAATGGTGACTATATTTATTCATGCCATTTTCAAGTTTTTCACACCCTTCCTCACAAGACTCATCTTCTGTTTTTTCGATGATG
>JAWHBY010000084.1:0-7560 GCA_032568935.1 Parahaemophilus parainfluenzae | reverse complement strand
CCGAATGAAGACGAATATGAAAAATTGATTAATCGTCTTTTTAAAATCCTTGCACATTGATTTCTGAGACAAAATCAAGCTGCTGAAGCGTTTCTTTAAGCAAAGCATCATGTTCACAATAAAAATGCATTTTTGCCTGATGATTGCAAATAAAATGTCCAGCAAAGAAAACATTCGGAAGTGCGGTCAATTGTGCAAGGATTTTAAAAAGACGATTAATCAATTTTTCATATTCGTCTTCATTCGGCAAACCATCCTCATCTCCCTGATAAGGCACGGTAAATTGCACAACCTTACTGAGATGTTTACCATGATAAACATCTAAATCTTCAATATTTGCGGTAAACACGGCAGGCATACCATTCACTTGTGAACGGTAATTCTGCCAATTTGCCATATCCATGTTACTTTCCTATTTAAACTCTGCCCAGATTGGTGCGTGATCTGACGGTTTTTCCATCGCACGAATATCCAATGCAATACCGACATCCACGCAACGCTCTGCTAATTGATGATTAACTAAAATATGATCGATACGTAATCCACGGTTGTCATCAAAACCTTTTGAGCGATAATCAAACCACGAGAACTTGTCATTGACTGTTGGATTTAATTTGCGGAACGTATCTTCCAATCCATAATCGTATAAACGTTGATACCATTCACGCTCTTCGGGTAAGAATGAACATTTACCGGTACGCAACCAACGTTTGCGGTTTTCATCGCCGATACCAATATCTAAATCAGTTGGACTGATATTCATATCACCCATAATTAAAACCGGATTAGCTTTATCGTGATCTTGCTCTAAATAACGTTGAAGATCCGCATAAAATTTTTCTTTTGCCGGAAACTTCGTTTCATGAGCACGACTTTCTCCTTGTGGGAAATAGCCATTAATTACCGTTAACAAACCAAACGGGGTTTCTAAATCCGCCATAATAATGCGTTTTTGTGCATCTTCATTATCTGTTGGAAAACCACGACGCACCGCCTTGGGTTCTTGTTTGGTTAACAGTGCGACACCGTAATGCCCTTTTTGCCCATGGTGAAAAACGTGATAGCCTAGATTTTCAGTAATTGCATAAGGAAAATCCTCATCTGCTACTTTGATTTCTTGTAAACCAATCACATCCGGTTGGTATTTTTCAATAATTGCTTCAAGTTGATGAGGGCGAGCACGTAAACCATTAATATTAAAAGAGATAAATTTCATTTTTGTTCCTAATTTAAAAAATTGAGTCTATTATACAAAATAATTGAAATCTTAACCGCACTTTTCCTCTTGTAACGGAAGAAGTTACGCCTATTAATGTAATTACTCTTCAGTTGCAATCAAATAAATTTTATCCTTCTTTCTCATTAAAATTTTTCCTAGAAACGCACTTTATAAATAAAAGTAACTTGCTTATACTTACAATGTTTTTATTACTCACTCGGATCATTTTATGAATACTTATACTTACTTGTGTTTCCTGACCACAATAGCCATTCTTATTAGTTTTATCACCCGTAAGCTGAATGATAATATCCAATATACGATTGCTATCACAGCCACTTCAATGGCGGGATCACTATTTCTCGTTTTGCTAGGTTATTTCAACTGGTTTAATTTAGATGATATTGCAACTCGTGTTATTGAACGTATTGATTTTAAAGATTTCTTATTGAACGGGATTTTAGGCTTTTTACTCTTTGCCGGTGCCTTGGGCATTAAACTTCCAGTCTTAAACAATCAAAAATGGGAAATTACCACTTTCGCGCTGTTCTCAACGCTTGCTTCCACCTTTTTTATTGGTTTTCTACTTTATGGCGTTGCCTTACTTTTCGGCTGGCATATTGATTTAATTTACTGCATCTTATTTGGTGCCCTCATATCGCCTGATGACCCGATTGCCGTACTTGCCATTATCAAAAACTTAAAAGCACCAAAGCGCTTATCTATGCAAGTGGAAGGCGAATCACTTTTTAATGATGGGATTGGCTTGGTAATTTTCACTACGGTTTTTGCCGTCGCATTTGGCGGACATGAACCGACAGCAAGCGGCATTCTCCATTTATTTTTTAAAGAAGCTTTAGGTGGGATTGCATTTGGATTGGTTTTAGGTCTCTTCGCCCATTATCTGATTTCAGCCACCGATGATGGTTCATTAGAAATTCTTTTGACCTTAATCGTACCCACTGCGGGCTTTATGCTTGCTAATCTCTTACACGTCTCAGGGGCATTAGCGATGGTTGTCGCCGGGATTTTAATCGGGAATTGGACAAGATACACCGGCTTTTCTCAACAAAGCCAACGCTATTTAGATCACTTTTGGGAAATGATCGATCACTTTCTCAATTCCTTACTCTTCATCTTGATCGGTTTAGCAATTTTATTAATTCATGTGTCTTGGCAAGGGTTAATCTTAATTTTCCTTGCTATTCCAGTGTGCTTAATCTGTCGCTATGTAAGTGTTTGGTTGCCATTCCAAGTCATGAAACGCTACCGTAAATACAACCCTTACACCATGAAAGTGCTCACTTGGGGCGCCTTACGAGGCGGATTAGCTCTGGCTATGGCACTTTCTATTCCAAGTGGTCAATTTTATATTGAAGGATTAGAAATGGATGTTCGCGATCTTATTTTAGGTATGACGTATGCAGTAGTGGCATTCTCAATTCTCGTGCAAGGCATGACAATTGAAACCTTAATTCGTAAATCAAAAGAAGCCACCATGCGTGAACGCGGCTATACGGGTATCGGATTAGCGAAATAATCAATCACGTTTATATCTTTGGCTCAGCATTTGCTGAGCCTATTTTTTGAATCTGAGACATGACGCCTTCACGATGCCACCACTCCCCTTCTTTCGGAGGGATAAACACATCAAATGCCTGACCTTTAAATTCAAATTGCAATCTTGCAGCATGCAAATAAGTGCGGTCAATATTTTCAGTGTTTTTACCATAAAGCGTATCGCCTAAAATCGGACTCCCTAAGCTTTTCATCGCCACACGCAATTGATGGGTTTTACCGGTTTGTGGCTTTAAGATAAATAATCGTAAATTAGGCTCACAACTCACACTTTCAAAACGCGTAATTGCAGGATTTTCTTTCGATTGGCAAAGTTTCCAAGCCCTATTACGAGACTTTTGCATATCGCCGACAATCAATCCTTGCTTCTTTTTTGGTTTTTGATTACTGAGTGCAAGATAAGTCTTTTGAATATGATGTTCAGAAAAAAGTCGGAAAAATTCAGCCGCACTTTCGGCATTTAGTGCCAAAATAAGTAAACCTGATGTCACTTTATCTAATCGATGAACAAGCCAGGCTTGTGGCACATCAAGCTGCCTGGCAAGCAAAGTGGTTAAACCAATTTCACTTTGATCTTTATGCACACTTAGCCCACAAGGCTTATAAATAATGATAAAATCATCAGTCTGATAAACAATGTCTAATTTCATAAGTGCGGTCAAAAATTAATGAGTTTTGAACATATTATACTGGTTTATATTATTCCCGTGTTAATTTGGGTGGCAGTTATTTCTGTCACATTGCGTTTACTCGTCAAAAAACAAGCGGTTTCTGCTACGTTGTCATGGCTGATGATTATCTACCTTGTGCCACTGATTGGCGTTATTGCTTATTTAATTTTTGGTGAGATTAAACTCGGTACTCGCCGAGCCAAAGTATTTCAATCATTAAAACCTAAATATACACAATGGCTTCAGCAGCTGTCTGGGCAAAAAGATCTGGTTGCGCATTCCCAGGATCCTCGTTATCGTGCTTTATTTAAACTAGTTCACCATCGCTTAGGTATTCCAAACATTCGAGGTAACGAATTACATATTCTTGATACCCCAGAAAGCATCATTCGAAGTATCATTCGTGATATTCAACAAGCGCGTCATTCCATTAATATGGTGTTTTATATTTGGAGTAATGATGGATTAATTGATGAGGTAAAACAAGCCTTAGAAGAAGCCGTACAGCGCGGGGTTAAAGTTTGCCTTTTACTCGATTCCGTAGGTAGTAAAGCCTTTCTTAAAAGTGCTATTTGTAAAGAAATGCGAGCGAAAGGCATTGAAATTACAGAAGCGCTACATGTAAATTTATTCCGGATGTTCTTCAGCCGAATTGATTTACGCCAACATCGTAAAATCATCATCATCGATAATCAAATTGCCTACACAGGCAGTATGAATATGGTGGATCCGAATTTCTTCAAACAAGATAGCAACGTAGGCAATTGGATCGACGTGATGGTGAGAATCAACGGCCCTGTTTCACCAATTTTAAACAGCTTACATGCTTGGGATTGGGAAATTGAAACGACAGAAGAATTACCCCTGTTATTACCAAATTGTCCCCTTGTTGAAATTGACGATAATGACACCCATTCTGTACAAGTTATTGCGAGTGGCCCCGCGTTCCCGGATGATTTAATTGCGCAATCTCTTGCAACGGTTATTTATGCGGCAAGAGAAAGCATTGTGATCACATCACCTTACTTTGTGCCAAGTCACAACATTGCTGAAGCATTACGTATTGCCGCATTCCGTGGTGTTGATATCACGCTTATTTTACCTAAAAACAATGACTCCTTGATGGTTCGTTGGGCGAGTCGAACATTCTTTGATGATTTACTCGAAGCTGGCGTCAAAATTTATCATTTTGAAGCAGGGCTTCTGCATACTAAAAGTGTGTTAATCGATAATAAACTTGCACTCGTTGGTACAGTAAATATGGATTTACGTAGCTTCTTGCTTAACTTTGAAATCACTGTTGCTGTAGAAGATCGTAATTTTGCCAATGAAGTCGCTACACTTCATGAAAATTATTTAGCGAATTCTTCTGCACTCAATATGCAAGAATGGATCAATCGTCCTTTCTATCATCGAATCATAGAGCGGTTATTTTTCTTGTTTAGTCCATTACTCTAATTTTCACAATAAATACAAGAAGGGCGTACATAAGTACGCCCTTTCTTTTTATCTTTTATGATTAACGTTTTTTCACGATAAACACCAAAGCTACTAAAACAGCTGCTGTTGTCACAAATCCAGCTAAACCAGATTCTGTAAAGCCAACCACAATGTAGCCCACAGCACTTGCTGTCGCAACAGTTGCCGCATAAGGTAATTGTGTCGTGACGTGATCCATGTGGTTACATTTTGCTCCAGTTGATGACAGAATCGTTGTATCCGAAACCGGTGAACAGTGGTCGCCACATACCGCGCCAGCCATGACGGCAGATAGGCAAGGAAGTAATAACTCTGGAGCAGAGTTGGTCGCCATTGCAGCTGCGATTGGTAACATAATGCCAAATGTCCCCCAACTTGTCCCGGTTGAGAATGCCATTGCTGAACCAAGGATAAATAAAATCACAGGTAAAAATTGAACAGGAATACTGCCACTCACTAAAGAAGATAAGTATTTACCGGTTTGTGCATCACCCACCACTTTATTGATTGTCCACGCAAAGAATAGGATTGCAATTGCACCTAACATAGATTTAATACCGGCAATCCACGCTTTTCCGTATTCTTGTAAAGAAACTTGACGCTCAAGAATAATCAATAATGTTGACATAGCAACCGCACTTGAACCACCAACAACAAGCGAAATACCTACTGTTGTATTTTCAAATGCACCTAAGAGGCTAAATGGTTTTCCATCTGCCGCTAAAGCCTCACTACCCGTATGAATCATCATGAAAACAGTGACGGTAATTAAGACTAAAATCGGTAAAATTAAGTTGCGAACTTTACCTTTCACACCTTCAATGACTTCTTCTTTATAATCTCGCTCCATAGCTAATTTTTCATGACGTGCCATTGATGCAATATCAAAGGAGAAATAAGCCACAAAGAACACCATCAATAATGAGAAAATCGCATAGTAGTTCATTGAACTCATGGCAACGAATGCCCCCATCGGTGTATAAGAGGTAATAGAATATGTCGCCAATAGACCTGCCACGAGTGTAATAATGTATGCACCCCAGCTTGATACCGGCATCATGACACACATTGGTGCAGCAGTGGAGTCAAGGATATACGCTAATTTAGCACGAGAAACTTTAAAACGATCGGTTACTGGACGTGCAATGGCACCCACTGCAAGACTATGGAAATAATCATCAATAAAGGTTACAAACACTAAAGATGCCGCTAATAATTTCGCACCACGACGACCTTTAATTTTATTTTGTGCCCACTCAGCAAATGCACGGTTGCTGCCTGATACGGTTAAAAGTGCGGTCAATACGCCAAGTAAAACTAAGAAAAAGACGATATTCATATTTGAATTCATGCCTTCTTCGCTACTATAAACTAATGCCACAACATTATCTTTTAAATAAATAAGTGCATTCAATGGGTTGAAATCAACCAACATTAACGCACCGACAATAATCCCTGCACTGAGGGAGACCAAAACCCGACGAGTTGCAATTGCTAAAATAATCGCAAGTAATGCGGGTATAATTGAATAAATAGATGAAGAATAATCGACTAGTTCCATTAAGTTATACCTAATAATTTAATGGAGACAACGGCAAGAAAAGACACAATGATGACCAGACCGAACCGTAGCGCTCCATAGTTAACACACAAAAACTATGACAGTCACGTTCCTTTCGAAGACGTGACCAACCGAATAAGATGACGCCTATTCGATTTCGGCAATCATTCCTTTCCTTTCCCTTCAACGCTATCCACTCTAGGAAAATACTTATAATGACCGCACCTCTACTGTTGTATAGGATGTGGAAAGATTACATTAAAACGAATAACATTACCAATAAAATCTTATCATCTTAGATAAAATTTTCTTTTTTTCAAAAAAGTTACATGTATTGTTAACATTTTATGAACTATTATTACAATAAATACTCAATTACAAAGTAGGGAATATTTATCGTTATTGTCATAATGAAGTCTGACCAATTAATTTTGAGTTTTAATTGCAAGATTTAATATTTACCTAACTTCTACTTTTCGTTATTATAGCTAACAGAGATAAATTAAATATTCACACATCATATAGGGGTTATTTATGAATGAATTGACAAAAGGTTTAACAAATCTTCGAAGTTTACGTGCTGCGGTACGTGATTTAACATTAGAGCAAGCAGAGAGCTCACTTTTAAAATTACAAACTGCAATTGAAGAAAAGCGTGCTCAAGCCGCGGAAATTGAACAAGCAGAACAAGAACGTCGAGCACGTATTGCAAAATATAAAGAATTAATTAAACAAGAAGGCATCACTGCTGAAGAATTAACTGCAATTATTGGTGCTGCACCTTCTTCAATTCGTAAAAAACGTGAACCTCGTCCAGCAAAATACAAATATACTGATGAAACTGGTCAAGAGAGAACATGGACTGGCCAAGGTCGTACACCTCGTGTGATTCAAAAGGCCTTAGATAAAGGTGTTTCTTTAGCTTCTTTTGAAATCTAATTTTATTATCGACTATGTAGAACCCATTTTTATGGGTTCTCTTTTTTTATTTATCTTGCAAAATATTCATTATGTTAGAAAAGAAAATATTGCTAACCGATTGTCCTGATGAT
>JAWHBY010000083.1:0-7608 GCA_032568935.1 Parahaemophilus parainfluenzae | reverse complement strand
AATGTGGTACAGTACCATATTTACGAAGATCGCGATACCACCAGTAATCTTCAGGATTTAGGCCCATTTCTTCCATACGTTTATCTAATACGTCTAAACGTTCTTCACGTTGTGAACCACCGATGATTTCACCAATTCCTGGTGCTAATACGTCCATTGCAGCCACAGTTTTTCCATCATCATTTAAACGCATATAGAATGCTTTAATGTCTTTTGGATAGTTTTTCACCACAACCGGTGATTTGAAATATTCTTCCGCTAAGAAACGTTCATGTTCAGAAGACAAATCGATACCCCAAGATACTGGGAATTCGAATTTTTTACCTGATTTTAATAACACGTCGATCGCATCGGTATAGTCGATTTGAGCAAAATCAGAGTTTACAAAGTTTTCTAAACGAGTAATAACATCTTTATCTACATGTTTTTCAAAGAATTTTAAGTCATCTTTACGTTCAGCAAGCACGGCGCGGAAAACGTATTTCAACATGTCTTCTGCTAATTTAGCATTGTCAGCAAGTGTTGCAAAAGCGACTTCAGGTTCAACCATCCAGAATTCTGCAAGGTGACGAGTTGTATTTGAATTTTCAGCACGGAATGTTGGACCGAAAGTATAGATTTTGCTTAATGCACACGCGTAAGTCTCACCATTTAACTGGCCTGAAACGGTTAAAAATGATTCTTTGCCGAAGAAGTCTTGACTGAAATCGACTTTACCATCTTCACCACGAGGAAGATTTTCTAAATCAAGCGTTGAGACACGGAACATTTCACCCGCACCTTCAGTATCTGATGCAGTAATTAATGGGGTAGCGACCCAATAGAAACCTTGTTCATGGAAGAAGCGATGAATAGCTTGAGCTAAGCAGTGACGAACTCGTGCGACTGCACCGATAATATTGGTACGAGGACGTAAGTGTGCCACTTCACGTAAGTATTCAATTGAGTGACGTTTTGCCGCCATTGGATAAGTATCAGGATCTTCTACAAACCCTGTCACTTCTACTTTTTCAGCTTGAAGTTCAACAGCTTGACCTTCAGCAGGTGACTCAACAATAGTACCGGTTACGATAACAGAGCAACCCGTTGTTAAGCGTAAGACTTCGCTCTCATAATTTTCAATATCGTTATTAACAATCGCTTGAATAGGGTCAAAGCAAGAGCCGTCATAAACAGCAAGGAAAGAAAGACCTGCTTTAGAGTCACGACGGGTACGGACCCATCCGCGTACGGTAACTTTTTCGCCTATAGCGATTTTACCTTGTAACACATCAACAATAGATGCAACTTTAGACATATAAACCTCTGTAATTCATTATAAATTAGGCAATAAAACTGTGTTAGTTTACCTTAAATCGCAAAATTTTCCATAAAAAGTTAGTGTAAATCGGGCTTGCACAGTAAAATAATTCCTTCACTTTATTTAGGAGAAAAACTATGTGGTCTGATATTTTGACCGGCTATGGCATTTTTATTTTAGAGATTTTAACGATTTTACTTGTAATCGCAGCTATCGTGGCAATGATTATTTCTGCAAAGCAACGTAATGCAGCACATCATGGTGAATTAGTTGTGACAGATCTTTCTGAAGAATTTAAGGAAACAGTTAAGCATTTACGCGATTTCCAATTTTCAGAAGAAGAGCTTAAACAAGCGGAAAAAACAGAGAAGAAAGCCAAAAAACAAGAAGCAAAGGCTTTAAAAGCAAAATTAAAAAACGGTGAGAAAGCAGCACCTAAACCTTGTGTTTACGTGCTCGATTTTAAGGGTGATATTTCTGCATCAGAAACAACCGCACTTCGTGAGGAAATTTCTGCGATTATTAATGTGGCAAAAGCCGATGATGAAGTCTTATTACGTTTAGAAAGCCCTGGTGGTGTTGTTCATGGTTATGGCTTGGCTGCTTCACAGTTAGCTCGCTTAAAACAAAAAGGGATTAAATTAACGGTTGCAGTAGATAAGGTCGCTGCAAGTGGTGGGTATATGATGGCTTGTGTGGCAGATAAAATTGTTTCTGCGCCTTTTGCGATTATCGGTTCTATTGGTGTGGTTGCACAAATTCCCAATATTCATCGTTTGTTAAAAAAACATGATGTCGATGTTGATGTGATGACAGCAGGAGAATTTAAGCGCACGGTCACAGTATTAGGTGAAAATACTGAAAAAGGAAAACAAAAATTCCAAGCAGAACTTGAAGAAACACATCAATTATTTAAACAATTTGTGGCTCAAAATCGACCGCTCTTAGATGTTGACAAAGTAGCGACTGGTGAGCATTGGTTTGGTCAGCAAGCTCTAGAGCTTAAGCTAGTCGATGAGTTAGCAACCAGTGATGATATTATTCTCGAAAAAATGAAAGATAAATCGGTTATCTCTGTGAAATATAAAGTGAAAAAGCCACTTTTACAAAAAATAGGTAAACAAGCTGAAGAGAGTATTGAGGGAATTATTCATCGACATTTAGCAAAAAATACACAAGATTTTGTGCAGTAGGGGAAATTTGTATATAGAACAACTCTTTACATTAATTTACAAAAAAGTTCCGTAAAAACAACAATTTTTATGTTTTTTTTATTTACAATTAAGTCATTTATGACTACCATACATCGCGAAGCTTTTATAGTTTTATTTGGAAATTGATAAGGTTTAGTTGTGTTGTTTTTGTATAACAACGTCTTAACAAAAGGTAACAAAATGAAATTATCTCGTATTTTATTATCAGCAGTTGCTGTGGCAACAGTTTCTGCATGTGGTAACTTAAGTAAAGTTACCGAAGCTGGTACACCAGAATATAAAGAAGTAGATGGTCAACAAGTACCACAACTTGTATGGCCTAAAATTGATAAAGCAGGCTTCAACCATGATGGTAGCCAGTTCGGTTCATGGCCAAACTGGGACAACGTTCGTATGATCGAACGTGGTATGAACAAAGACCAATTATATAACCTAATCGGTCGTCCACACTTCTCTGAAGGTTTATACGGTGTTGAAGAGTGGGATTATGCGTTCAACTATCGTGAAAATGGTGTTCACAAAATTTGTCAATACAAAGTATTATTTGACAAAAACCACAATGCTCAAAGCTTCTTCTGGTATCCAAACGGTTGTAACGGAAACTCAGCATTTACTTTAAGTGGTGACTTCTTGTTCGACTTCGATAAAGATACTTTAACTCCACGTGGTAAAGAAGTTGTTGATAACGTTGCTGCACAATTAAAAGAAACTGGTGCTAAAGAAGTTAAAGTTGCAGGTTATACTGACCGTTTAGGTTCTGAGGCTTATAACTTAGATTTGTCTCAACGTCGTGCAAACCGTGTTAAAGCTCGTTTGCTTCAAGATGGGGTGACATCAGAAATCACAGCTATTGGTTATGGTAAAAATCCACAAGTTAAAGCTTGTGACGGCTATAAACATGGAAGTAAAGCAGAAAAAGACTGTTTACGACCTAATCGCCGTGTAGAAATAAATGCTTCTGGTTCAGTTTTAAAATTGCAAGAAGGTAGCCAGGTTAATGGTGGTACTCAAGGTCCAGCAGTTCTTTATCAAAAATAATGTATAAACCTAAAAAGAGCGTAATATGATTACGCTCTTTTTTATTTTTGATATTTAAGAAATTATTCAAGTAAAAGTTCTTCAATTAGCTTAGTGGTTAAGTTGATATAACTTCCATTGAATCGATGGCTAAAATTTAATAGATAATAAAGTTGGTAAAGGTGTTTTCTTTCTTCAAAACCTTCTTTATCAAGTGGGAAAGTGCGCTCATAAATTTCATAGAATTCAGCTGAGAAAGGTTGGAAAAGCTCACTGAATGCTAAATCACATTCTCTATCCCCCCAGTAGCATGCAGGATCATAAGTAAAGGTTTGATTACCTACGATAGCGGTATTCTCAATCCATAAGTTACCATGTAACAAAGAAGGTTTGGGATTATGTTTTGAAAGTTTGTGTTTTACCTTTTCAATAATTAAATCAATGTCGCCAAAGTCTAAACCTTTATCTTTACAAAGTTGTAATTGCCATCCAATACGTTGTTCTGCAAAAAATTTTGCCCAACTTCCATTCCATTTATTCGGTTGATACTCAGGGCCAAGCCAAGTATCAAAATCTAAGCCATAGTTTTTAGTGCCAGATACTTGATGGAGTTTTGCTAATTCTTCAGCAAAATGTGGTGTTGCATTGGTTTGTTGAGTAATAGGAAGCGCTTCTAATAATAAGAAACTATGGTTTTGGGAACAGCCTACGCCATACACTTGTGGAAGTCTGATTGTATTGGTTTTGCCTAGTAGGTTTAATTGATCAGCCTCAGCACGAAACATTGAACGATAAGATCGTTCATTTACTTTAACAAAGACAGGTTGGATTCCATCCGTAATAAGCCAAGTTTCATTTACTTCGCCACCAGGTACTTTGTTTTTTTCTTTGATGTTATAGTAAGCACCAAATTGATCCGCTAAGACTTGAGAAATTGATTTCCACATAATACGCCTCCTAGACATGCTCGATCCTTCTTCATTCTATCCAAAATGTTAAAAATTACTGTGATATATCTCAAAAAATAGCAAAAATCTTTGTCATTTTTCATCTGAAACATCAATTCACTAATAAACGCGTGATTTTTTAATAAGTTAGTATTATCATTAAGCGTATTTTTAGTTAGAAAAGATAATCAGGGGAAACTATGCAACATCTGAAAGATCTTGTTGAGAAAGCAAAATCAGCGATTGAACAAATCGAAAATAAAAGTTTAGCCACATTAGATGAAATTCGTGTGGAATATTTTGGTAAAAAAGGGCATTTTACCCAACTTATGCAG
This sequence comes from Parahaemophilus parainfluenzae, assembly GCA_032568935.1. Classification (GTDB taxonomy): domain Bacteria; phylum Pseudomonadota; class Gammaproteobacteria; order Enterobacterales; family Pasteurellaceae; genus Haemophilus_D; species Haemophilus_D parainfluenzae_AE. The sequence continues at coordinate 2,795 of JAWHBY010000083.1, read as the reverse complement.
GAATTGCGTAATGTTGCTGCAGAAGAGCGTCCAGCAATGGGCGCTAAAATCAATGAAGCGAAACAAGCTGCGTTAGATTTTTTAAATGCTAAAAAAGCAGAATGGGAGCAAGCTGAACTCAATGCGAAATTAGAAAAAGAACGTATTGATGTGAGCCTTCCTGGTCGTAAAACAGAAGCGGGTGGTTTACACCCCGTTACCATTACCATCAATCGCGTAACAAAATTCTTTTCAGAGTTAGGTTTTTCTGTGGAAACCGGTCCCGAAATTGAAAGTGATTATTACAATTTCGATGCATTAAATATCCCTAAACATCACCCAGCACGTGCTGATCACGATACATTCTGGTTTAATCCTGAATTATTACTTCGTACACAAACCTCCGGTGTGCAAATTCGTACCATGGTAAAAATGCAGCCGCCTATTCGTATTATGGCGCCAGGTCGTGTATATCGTAACGACTACGATCAAACACACACACCAATGTTCCATCAAATTGAATTACTTTATGTAGATAAAAAAGCAAACTTCACCGAGTTAAAAGGTTTATTACACGATTTCTTACGTGCATTTTTTGAAGAAGATTTACAAGTTCGCTTCCGTCCTTCTTATTTCCCATTCACCGAACCTTCTGCAGAAGTCGATGTAATGGGCAAAAACGGTAAATGGTTAGAAGTATTAGGTTGTGGTATGGTGCATCCTAATGTGTTACGTAACGTAGGTATTGATCCAAATGAATATTCTGGCTTCGCAGTAGGTATGGGGGTTGAGCGTTTAACCATGTTACGCTACAACGTCACAGATTTACGTTCATTCTTTGAAAACGACTTACGTTTTTTAAAACAATTTAAGTAATTAACCGTTGGGTTAAATTGACGATAATGATTAATTTAGAACGTAACACGTTCATCAATAAAGGATACAGAGATAATGAAATTTAGCGAAAATTGGGTGAGAGAATGGGTTAGTCCATCAATTTCAACAGAGCAGTTATGTGATCAAATCACTATGCTTGGTTTAGAAGTTGACGGCGTTGAAAAAGTAGCTGGCGACTTTACCGGTGTGGTTGTAGGTGAAGTTGTTGAATGTGCACAACACCCAGATGCAGACAAATTACGAGTCACTAAAGTAAATGTTGGTGGCGACCGTTTATTAGATATCGTTTGTGGTGCACCAAATTGCCGTCAAGGTTTAAAAGTGGCATGTGCAACTGAAGGTGCTGTATTACCTGGTGATTTTAAAATTAAAAAAACTAAATTACGCGGTCAACCTTCAGAAGGGATGCTTTGCTCATTCTCTGAATTAGGCATTGATGTGGATGCAGATGGTATTATTGAGCTACCGTTAGATGCACCAGTAGGCACAAATCTACGCGAATATTTAGATTTAGATGATAAAGCCATTGAAATTAGCTTAACGCCAAACCGTGCAGATTGTTTAAGTATTGCAGGTGTTGCTCGTGAAGTTGGTGTGGTTAATAAACAAGTTGTTAATCAACCACACTTTGATGCTGTACCTGCAACGATTTCAGATAAAGTTCAAATTGAATTAAAAGCGCCAGAAGCATGCCCTCGTTATTTATTGCGCGTGGTGAAAAATGTGAATGTTAAAGCGCAATCACCAATTTGGTTACAAGAAAAATTACGTCGTTGTGGTATTCGTTCTATCGATCCTATTGTGGACATTACCAACTATGTTTTACTTGAATTAGGTCAACCAATGCATGCTTTTGATGTATCAAAAGTGTTTCAACCTGTTCAAGTACGTTTAGCCAATAACGGCGAAGAACTTGTTTTATTAGATGGTACAACCGCAAAATTACAATCGAATACTTTAGTGATTGCAGACCAAACTGGTCCATTAGCAATGGCGGGTATCTTTGGTGGTCAAGCAAGTGGTGTTGATGCGGAAACAACAAAAGATGTGATTTTAGAAGCCGCATTCTTTGCACCACTAGCGATTGCAGGACGCGCGAGACAATATGGTTTACACACTGATTCTTCACATCGTTTTGAACGCGGTGTTGATTTTACGCTACAACGTCACGCAATGGAACGAGCAACAGCATTGCTACTTAACATTTGCGGTGGTGAAGCAGGCGAAATTTGTGAAGTGGTGAGCGAGCAATATTTACCAAAAGTCAATGAAGTCACTCTACGTCGTGAAAAATTAGATGGCTTATTAGGTCATCATATCGAAACTGAAACCGTGACCGAGATTTTTGAGCGTTTAGGTTTTGCGGTGAAATATGCTAATGATGTTTGGACCGTGACTTCAGCAAGCTGGCGTTTTGATATTGAAATCGAAGAAGATCTCATTGAAGAAGTGGCACGTATTTATGGCTATAACAGCATTCCAAATAATGCACCATTAGCCCATCTTCGTATGCGTGAGCATAAAGAGTCTGATTTAGATTTAAGCCGAATTAAAACCGCACTTGTGGATGCAGATTATCAAGAGGCGATTACTTATAGCTTCGTTGATCCAAAAGTACAAACTTTACTTCATTCCGAAATTGAAGCACTTGTATTACCAAATCCAATTTCAGTTGAAATGTCAGCAATGCGCGTTTCATTATTAAGTGGATTACTCGGTGCAGTGCTATACAATCAAAATCGCCAACAAAATCGCGTGCGTTTATTTGAAACGGGATTACGTTTTGTTCCTGATGCCAATGCAGAATTTGGTGTGCGCCAAGAATTTGTTCTTGCAGGTGTGATTACCGGTACAGCAAAATCAGAATGTTGGACCGGTAAAGCAGAAACGGTTGATTTCTTTGATCTTAAAGGTGATTT
>JAWHBY010000082.1:0-7656 GCA_032568935.1 Parahaemophilus parainfluenzae | reverse complement strand
CCGTGAAGGTGGCCGTACAGTAGGTGCTGGCGTTGTTGCGAAAATCATCAAATAATTGATGTATTAACTGTAACAAGTTAGATAAAGAAGGCGTATCGAGAGATACGCCTTTTTGTTTGCCTAAAATTCCATGAAATTATAATGAAAACTCAAATTAAAAATATGAATGCTAGGACGAGAGAAATATTTGTTGGGAAGAAAAGAGTGGCGGAAGGTCATGGGAGTTGAACCCACCCGGGAACGCTGGCGTCCCCAACAGGATTTGAAGTCCTGCCACCTCACCGGAGATGACGACCTTCCGTTATTGAAATTGCGGTTACTTTAGCGTAAATTAGTTCGCAATTCAACGCCATTTTGAAATAGGAATTAAAAATGACCGCACTTTTTCAACAACTTCCTTCGGTAGATAAATTTTTAAAAACACCAGAAGGTGAAATGCTTTTAACTGAATTTGGTCATTCAGCCGTTGTACGTGAATTGCGCCAATTATTGTCTGAAGGACGCGAGTTTATCAAACAACACGAAGAATTACCGCACTTTTTTGCCGATCATCTGAGTACATTGCATTATTTACAAGAACGATTGACTCAACAAAATCATGTACAGATTAAATCAGTTCATAACTTAACAGGCACGATATTACATACAAATTTGGGGCGAGCATTATGGTCTGAAAGTGCACAACAAGCTGCACTTCATGCGATGAAAGGTAACGTTGCACTGGAATATGATTTGGAAGAAGGCAAACGCAGTCATCGAGATAATTACATCAGTGAATTACTTGCACAACTCACCGGTGCAGAAGCTGCTTGTATTGTTAACAATAATGCTGCAGCCGTGCTCTTGATGTTAGCCACCTTTGCAAAAGATAAAGAAGTGATTATTTCTCGTGGCGAGTTAATTGAAATCGGTGGAGCATTTCGCATCCCTGACATTATGGCTCAAGCAGGCTGTAAACTTGTTGAAGTGGGAACCACAAATCGCACACATTTGAAAGATTATCGTCAAGCAATCAATGAAAATACCGCTTTCTTAATGAAAGTACATTGCAGTAATTATCATATTAGTGGGTTTACTGCTTCGGTTTCAGAACAAGAGTTAGTTGATCTTGGACGAGAATTTGATATTCCGGTGATTACGGATCTTGGTAGTGGGGCGTTGATTGATCTAAGCCAATATGATTTACCAAATGAGCCAACGGTGCAAGAAAAAGTCGCACAGGGCGTAAACTTGGTGTCATTCTCAGGCGATAAATTATTGGGTGGAACACAAGCCGGCATTATAGTCGGTAAAAAAGAGTGGATTGCTCAGTTACAAGCCCACCCATTAAAGCGCGTATTGCGTTGCGATAAAGTGATTTTAGCCGGGCTTGAGGCAACATTACGCCTTTATCTTCAACCTGAAAAACTCATTGAAACATTGCCAACTTTGTATTTGCTCACTCAATCAATAGATGTATTACAAGAAAAAGCAGAACAACTTAAAGCTTGTTTAGCAAATCGTTTAAAAGATTATCATGTAGAGATTGAAGAAAGTTTTGCTCAAATTGGAAGTGGTTCCCAACCAATGGCGACAATCCCTTCTTTTGCAGTGACGATTGCCGAAAAAACAGAGGTAAAATTGACCGCACTTTTAGCAATATTCAAAGCGTTAGAACAACCAATAATTGGCCGTGTTGAAAAAGGAAAAATTTGGTTAGATTTACGTAGCGTAGCTGACTTTAAAGCATTATTAGATACGGTGGAAAAATTATGATCATAGTAACATCAGGGCATGTCGATCATGGTAAAACAGCCCTCTTGAAGGCTCTGACAGGCACAAATACCGCCCATTTGCCGGAAGAAAAAAAACGTGGCATGACCATTGATTTGGGGTATGCCTATTTACCTTTAAAAGAGAAAGTACTTGGGTTTATTGATGTACCTGGCCACGAAAAATTTCTTGCCAACATGTTGGCGGGGCTTGGAGGAGTGCATTATGCCATGCTTATAGTTGCTGCCGATGAAGGGATTGCCGCTCAAACTAAAGAACATTTAGCCATTTTACGTCAGCTTCAATTTACTGAAATCATGGTGGTGATTACTAAGGCTGATCGAGCAACAGATGAACAAATTGAGTCACTAAAAACACAAATTCAGACGGATTATCCATTCTTAGCTCAATCTCATTATTTTATTACATCAGCACAAACAGGCTTAGGCATTGATGCGTTACGCGATTATTTAGCCAATTTACCGGAATTAGCCGAAATAAATAAACCGTTTCGTTATGCTATCGACCGTGTCTTTAGCGTGAAAGGGTCAGGGACAGTAGTAACAGGCACAGCATTTGCAGGCTCAGTAACTATTGATGACGAACTTTTCCTTTCAACAGGACAAAAGGTTCGTGTTAAAAATATCCATGCTCAAAATACACCGAGTGAGAAAGGCTTGGCTGGTCAACGCTTAGCTCTCAATTTAAATGTCGATTTAGATCGTATTCCAATGCAGCGTGGCGATTGGTTGTTAGCCTCAGAACCACTTGAGCCAACTGATCGTATTACCATTGAAATTACGCCTGAAGTGAATTTGAAAGATAGTCAGCCTGTGCACATTTATCATGCAGCAAGCCGCACGACGGGTAAGCTCACCTTGCTTGAAAGCAAAAATGCAATGAAAAATGACCGCACTTTGGCGGAAGTTATTTTAGAACAACCATTATTTTTGGCTTTCGGGGATAAATTAATTTTACGTAGTGGTGATGCAAAAGTATTAATTGGTGGCGCCAAGGTACTCGAAATTCATTCACCAAAACGTTATAAGCGTACAGAGGCTCGTCTAGCGTTCTTAGCTAAACTTAATCAGGCTCAAACCGCCACACAACGCATCGGATTGACCTTACAAAAAGAGGCGGTTTCAGCTCAAGCGCTAATGTGGAGTGAGCAACTAACTGAAAATCAACTGGCAGAAGCGTTAGCCGAAAATGGTGACATTCGTTTCCAAAATTGGTGTTTTAATCGTGATTATCAACGTGAAAAAACGCAGCAAATTTTGACCGCACTTGGTACCTATCATGAGCAACATAATGATCAGCTAGGTTTGAGTAAAGCTCGTTTATACCGTATTGCGACTTTAAACCAACCAGAAAATCTGATTTATCATTTTATTGAGGAAATGCTTGATGACGGCCAATTGCAGCAGACTCGTGGCTGGCTACATTTACCTTCTCATAAAATTCAATTTTCAGCCGAAGAGCAAAGTTTATGGCAAGCGGTGTTAGCTGAATTTGAGAAAGCACATGGTCAAGCTATTTGGGTGCGAGATATGGCAACAGCCTTGGTGCAAGATGAAAGTACGATGCGTAATTTTATGTATAAAGCGGGTAAATTGGGCTATCTTACGCCAATCGTAAAAGACCGTTTTTTCCTGACTGAAAGCATTTATGCTTATGCTCGCTTAATTAAGGAAATGGCGGGCGAAGAAGGTAAAGTGGCAGTTAATGAATTACGTGATAAACTGAACTTCGGTCGAAAACTGACAGTGCAATTAATGGAATATTTTGACCGTACCGGCTTTTTACGCCGCAAAGGCAATGATCATATTCTACGTGATAAAGACACATTTGATTTATAGGATAACACATGAAAAAGACATTCATTTCAGCTTTAATTTTAACCGCACTTTTTACTGTAACAGGTTGCGAAGATAAAGAAGCGAAAGCAACGATAGAGCAACAAACACAAACAATTGCGCAACTGACGGCAGAAAATATGCAATTAAAAGCTGAAAAAGAGAAGGCTGAGAAGGTTATTCCGGCAATTATTGCTCAAGATGATGTGATTTTTGATAAAGAGGAAACCATCAAATATCCTAAATCGGCCAAAGAAGATGAATATGTCCCTACTGAAGGTAAACTTCATTACAGTATTTCTACACTAAAAACGAATATTGAGTGGCTAGATAAACTACTTTTAGAGCAAATTTCAAAAAATGCTGATGGTAAACCAAGAAGCCGCGAGCAGCTTATTGAGGATTACCAAAAAGCATATGATGAAGCTAAAAAAGAGATGTTGGAATCTCCGATAATTGGTGTTGATGAAACCTTAGATTTAGCATTTAATCACCAAAGAGGTAAGCTTGCTGTATTTTTAATAAACTATTACAGCTATGGTGGTGGCGCTCATGGAGTTGGCGGTTATCATTATCTTAATATTGATTTAGAAACGAAAAAACTACTTTCATTTGATGATGTGTTTAAACCAAATCAGCAAGCTAAATTAAAAGAGCTGCTTTGGGAACGTTACACTCGATATGGCGAAGTAAAAGATGAGGAAGCATTTACATCAAAAGATGCTTTTGAGGTGACCGATAATTTCTATTTAGATCATGATGGGATTCACTTTGTGTATAACGTGTATGAAATTGCGTCTTACGCAGAAGGGCCACAGGAGCTTGTGATTGAGTGGTGGAATGCCCCTGCGTTATTGAAGCCTGAATTTATTCAGAAACAGTATTACCCTGTTTCGAGTAATTCGACAGAATAACAAAGTGCGGTCAGTATTGACCGCATTTTTATTGACCTTTTTTCACCCAGTATTTGAAAGGTGTGTCTTGGGTTTCACTCGCTAAAAGCGTATGTTCCATAAATTGACAGAAGCTGGGAATATCGCGAGTCGTGGCAGGGTCGTCTGCCAAAATAAGCAGCACTTCACCTTCATTCATGTGACGAATATTTTTTCTCACGAGCATTACGGGTTCAGGACAACGTAAACCAACGGTATCAAGGGTTTTATCGACAGTAATTTCAGTCATTGTTATTCATTAGTTTTATTGAAATTGAGCTACATCATACAATAATTATGGGGAAATTTCGATAAATCCGCTATCAATGATAAACTACGCAACAAATTTACTTGAATAATATTCCATGGCTGAATACCTTATCCCCAAAAGTGCGGTCGTTTTTGAAGAAGAAATTAAGAAAAGTCGATTTATCACGTATTTGCAACATACGGAAGGACTTGAACAAGCCAAAGCTTTTTGGGCAGAAATTAAAGCGCAGTACCCTAATGCCCGCCATCATTGTTGGGCAGCAGTGGCCGGCAGGCCAACGGATTCTCAACAATTAGGCTTTTCCGATGATGGTGAGCCAGCAGGCACTGCGGGGAAACCGATGCTATCTGCTTTGCTAGGTAGCCAAGTTGGTGAAATCAGTGCCGTTGTTGTTCGTTATTATGGTGGCATTTTATTAGGCACTGGCGGTTTAGTTCGTGCTTATGGAAATGGTGTTCAGCAAGCTTTAAAATTATTAGAAACTGAACGAAAAGTAGAGCGTCAGTTATTTCAAGTTCATTGTGATTATGCACAATTAAATTGGATCCAAATTTTGTGTGAGCAACATCAAATTGAAATTTATCAGCAAGATTTTCAAGTGCAGATTACATTGCAGTTAGGCATTAGTGAAGATCAAATTAAACTTTTTGAACAAGCATTAATTGAGCGTTCGGCAGGAACGTTGAAATTAGAAGAAATGAATTAAGCGAGATATTGTGCATATTTTATCCATTATTCGGATTATCGGCATTTTGATTATGTGTTTTTCTGGCACGATGCTGATTCCAGCTTTTGTGGCGCTTATTTATGGCGATGGCGGCGGTAAAGCGTTTATGCAAGCTTTTGCATTAAGCTTAACCGTGGGCATGTTGCTTTGGTGGCCTTGTCATCACCACAAACAAGAATTGCGATCTCGTGATGGTTTCTTAATTGTGGTGGCATTTTGGTTCGTTCTGGGCGGTTTAGCAACCTTGCCATTGCTATTATTTGATTCACCTCATTTAACAGTGGCTTCCGCCGTGTTTGAAGCATTTTCTGGGCTAACAACCACGGGTGCCACCGTTATGACAGGATTAGATAATTTACCGAAAGCTATCTTATTTTACCGTCAATTCCTACAATGGTTAGGTGGGATGGGGATCATCGTACTTGCGATTGCGATTATTCCTTTATTGGGTATTGGCGGAATGCAGTTATACCGAGCTGAAATGTCTGGCCCAATGAAAGATCAGAAAATTCAGCCACGGATAGCAGAAACGGCAAAGGCATTGTGGTTTGTTTATTTCTTTTTAACCATGTCTTGTACCTTGGCTTATTGGCTAGCAGGTATGACACCATTTGATGCACTTACACATAGTTTCTCGACGGTATCCATTGGCGGCTTTTCTACACACGATGCCAGTATCGGCTATTTTAATAGCTCGGCGATTAATTTTATCACGGTCATTTTCTTGTGGATTTCGGCTTGTAACTTCGCATTGCACTTCAGAGCATTTTCGACTTTAGGACGAGAAAATATTTTGAAGATTTACACAAAAGATCCAGAATTCCGCTTCTTTATGAGTATTCAAATTTTGCTTATCGTGGTTTGTACATTAGTGATGATAAGCCATCAATATTTTGATTCCTCATGGCAAGATTTTGAGCAAGTCGTATTCCAAGCAGTATCGATTTCAACGACAACTGGCTACACCACATCGAATTTCGCTGAGTGGCCTTCTTTTGTGCCGATGTTATTAATTATTGCCTCTTTTATTGGGGGGTGTGCAGGCTCGGTTGGTGGTGGTTTGCGTGTTGCGCGGATTTTAGTGCTATATCTTCAAGGTGCAAGAGAACTGAAACGATTTGTTCACCCAAATTTAGTGTATCCAATTAAATGGGGTAAAAATGTCCTTGATGAACGCGTAATTGGGAGTATTTGGGCCTTTTTCTCTGCATATCTATTGGTATTCACTATTTGTTTATTAAGTGTGATTGCATGTGGTGTCGAACCTTTTGATGCCTTTAATGCGGTATTAGCAAGTATTAATAACCTTGGACCGGGATTAGGTTCAGTAAGCAGTAATATGACGGCGATGCCCGATAGTGCTAAATGGGTACTCACCATTGCGATGGTATGCGGTCGTTTAGAAATTTTCACATTATTGGCGCTCTTCACACCAGCGTTTTGGAAGGCATAATGAAAACATTAATTTTATATTCAAGCTGTGATGGGCAAACAAAAAAGATTGCTGAATTTATGGCTCAGTATCTTGAGGGAGAAGTAGTGGTTTCACCGTTAATGGAGGAATTGGATATTCAATTTTTTGATCAGGTGATTATTGGAGCATCCATTCGCTATGGTCATTTTAATAAACAGTTATACCATTTTGTGGAACGTTATCATGAATTGCTGAATGCAAAAAGTGCGGTCTTTTTTGGCGTAAATTTGACAGCGAGAAAAGAAGGAAAAGATACGCCAGAGGGAAATGTCTATGTATGTAAGTTCCTTCAACGCATAAAATGGACTCCAGCAAAAGTAGGCGTATTTGCGGGCGCATTGTTATATCCACGCTATAAATGGATTGATCGTGTCATGATTCAATTGATTATGAAAATTACAAATGGCGAAACGGATACGACCAAAGAAATTGAATATACCGATTGGGAAAAAGTAAAGGCATTTGCGGAAAGCCTGAATTCCTTGAATAAGACATCATAAAAATTGTGTTTTTAGGGCGATTTGATTAAAAGATCTTCAACCGATAAAAAATTTACATTTTTTTACAAAAAGAGCTTGCAAAGGCATCTGAAATGCCTATAATACGCCCCACACAACGACGCGCTGTTGTGAATCTTAAGAAAA
>JAWHBY010000081.1:0-7930 GCA_032568935.1 Parahaemophilus parainfluenzae | reverse complement strand
AGTCCTGAACCAAAGCCTAATGCAAGTAAATGAACTGGATTTTTTAAGCTAACTCTATCAAGAGGTGAACTATTCATTATTTATCCTTAAAATGATCGAAACCAGACGGCGCTTGATAATTGATGACACGTCCATCTTTAAAAAAAGTAATCGGATTGTTATTTTGTGGAACGATTTTCCCGATACAAGTGCAAGGTACATTTAATAATTGGGACAACTCTTCAATCTCGGCCTTTTTATTTGCAGGTACAGTAAAGCAAAGCTCATAATCTTCCCCGCCACTTAATGCAAACGCTTCTGCTTTTTCTAAGCGATATGTTTTTTTGAGTGATGTAGATAAAGGCAAGAAGGATAAATCAATCTCCGCAGAACATTGGCTTCTCGTTAAAATATGTCCTAAATCAGCGACAAGACCATCTGAAATATCAATGCATGAATGCGCTACATCCACTAAGGCTTGACCTAATTCAACGCGTGGTGTTGGATGAAAATGGCGTTTTACTAAAAATTCATCATCAAAATCGACCGCACTTTTACCCTGTAAGATCCAATTTAAACCCGCTGCGCTATCACCTAACGTGCCCGATACATAAATTAAATCTCCAACCTTCGCCTTATGTCGGAATAAAGCCTTTCCTGTTGGTACGAAACCTTGCGCCGTAATGGTTACAGAAAGTGGGCCTTTTGTTGTATCGCCACCAATTAACGTCACATCATATTGATTTAATGTATCAAATAGACTTTGACTAAATTGGCTTAGCCAGTTTTCATCAACTTCAGGTAATGTCAGTGCAAGAGAAATCCAAGCAGGTTTAGCGCCCATAGCAGCTAAATCACTTAGATTTGTCGCGATAGCTTTATAGGCTAAATCTTGGGGAGAAATAGAAGATAAAAAATGCGTTCCCTCGACCATTGTATCGGTGGTAATCGCTAGCTGATAGTCTTCAGGGATATGAGTGATCGCACAATCATCCCCAATGCTGAAATCAACAAAGTGTTGATTGCCTTTTTGTATTGAGAAGTATCGCCCTATAAGATCAAATTCACCCGTAGTCATTTTATCTGCGCACCAAAAAACAAAGGGCAGACATTTGTCTACCCTACATTTGAATAATTATTTGCGACCTAATGCAGGAGCGACTTTATCCAATACACCGTTAATGTATTTATGGCTTTCATCTGCACCAAACACTTTCGCCACTTCAATTGCCTCATTAATCGCCACTTTATACGGTACATCTGGCTCAAATTGAAGTTCATAAACCGCTAAACGCAAAATCGCTTTTTCGATCGGATCTAATTCATCCAACGTGCGATCTAAATAATGGCTCATTGAAAAATCAACAGCGTCTACATTCGCAACGGTTTGACGGAAAAGGCGGCTAAAATAAGGTTTATCCACACCTTTTAAATCTTGATCTACAACGAAAGTGAGTTCCACTTGTTCTGGAGCATTACCAGAGAGTGCCCAAGAATATAATGCTTGAACCGCACATTCTCTCGCTCTACGACGTGGCGATACTTTTTTTACAGGTTCTTTTTTCTCTGTCATTTGAATTATGCCGCATCAATTTGTTGTAAAAGGTTCACCATTTCAAGTGCAGTTAATGCTGCTTCTGCACCTTTGTTACCTGCTTTAGTACCTGCACGCTCGATAGCTTGTTCAATGTTTTCAGTTGTTAAAACACCGAATGCTACTGGGATTTCAGCTTGCATTGCTACTTGACCTAAACCGCTGCTTGCTTCGCCAGCCACATATTCAAAGTGAGCTGTACCACCACGGATTACCGTACCTAATGCTACAATCGCATCAAATTTTTTGCTTTCAGCTAAACGACGTGCTACTAATGGAAGTTCATACGCACCTGGTGCACGAACGATTGTGATATTCTCATCTTTCACTTGGCCGATACGTTTTAATGCATCTACCGCACCTTCTAATAAACTTTCATTAATAAAACTGTTAAAACGAGCAATCACCACTGCGATTTTAGCATTTGGCGCCGCTATCACACCTTCTAAAACTTTCATACTTTTTCCTAATCTGAATGAACAATAAATTTGACGGTGGATTTTAGCATAAAAAGAAACCCTGTGGAAATAATCCGACAGGGTTTTCTATGAGTGGAAAAGAACTTACTTCTCGAGTTTTAACGGTTCAATTTTCCAGATATTTTTCGCATATTCAAGAATCGTACGGTCTGATGAGAAGAAGCCCATATTTACCATATTTTGAATGGTACTTGCTATCCATCCATCACGATCTTGATATTTTTTATCTACCGCTTTTTGCGCTTCCACATAACTGCGGAAATCAGCAAAGGATTGATAATAATCGTGGTATTGTAAACCTTGAATTAGAGAGTGATAACGGTTCGGTTCTTCCGGTGAAAAATCACCACGAATGATTTGGTCAATGACTTCGCGTAATTGCTCGTCATTTTGATAATAATCAAACGGACGATAACCTTCGCGACGTAATGCTTCCACTTGTTCAACCGTATTACCAAAGATAAAGATATGATCCTTACCAACGTTATCTAAAATCTCAACGTTCGCACCATCAAGTGTACCCAATGTTAAAGCACCATTTAAGGCGAACTTCATGTTACTGGTACCTGATGCTTCTGTTCCTGCAAGAGAGATTTGCTCAGAAATATCTGCTGCTGGAATTATTAATTGTGCAAGACTTACGCTGTAGTTCGGGATAAATACGACTTTTAAACGACCTTTTAAGCGCTCATCGTTATTGATGACATTCGCGACATCGTTAATTAAACGAATGGTTTGTTTTGCCGCATAGTAAGCTGAAGCTGCTTTACCCGCTAAAATGAATACGCGTGGCTGCCAATCTTTTTCTGGGTGAGCCAACATTTCGTTATAACGAGCAATAATGTGTAACACATTAAGCATTTGACGTTTGTATTCATGAATACGTTTTACTTGAACGTCAAATAATGCGTGTGGATCTAAATCGATGTTAAGTGTTTTCTTCACATATTGTGCTAACTTCACTTTGTTATCGTATTTGATATCCGCGACAGCACGCTTAAATTCACCTTTATCTGCAAACGCTTTAAGTTTTTCAATTTGGCTTAAATCGCAACGCCATTCAGAACTAATATATTGATCAAATAAAGCCGCTAATTTCGGGTTTGCTACCGCAAGCCAACGACGTGGTGTAATACCGTTTGTCACATTGGTGAAACGTTCTGGATAGATACGCGCAAAATCAGCAAAGGTTGATGTCACCATGAGATCTGAGTGAATTTCCGCAACACCGTTCACTTTATGAGAACCTACAACAGACAACCATCCCATGCGCACTTTACGTTGATATCCTTCTTCGATAAGTGAAACGCGACGGATAAAATCCATATCAGTCGTGACATACGTTTTCACATATTCAAGGAAATGATCATTAATTTCAAAAATCATTTGTAAGTGACGAGGTAAGATCTTCGCCATCATTTCTACCGGCCAGGTTTCTAATGCTTCTGACATTAAAGTATGGCAAGTATAAGAGAAAATACGACGAGTCACATCCCAAGCGTTTTTCCATGAGTAACCGTGTAAATCGATTAAAATACGCATCAACTCAGGAATGGCTAATGCCGGGTGGGTATCATTCAAGTGAATAGCTACTTTATCAGCAAGATTATCCAATGTACCATGGGTTCTTAAATGGCGACGGAGAATATCTTGTAAAGAAGCCGATACTAAGAAGTACTCTTGACGTAAACGTAACTCACGACCATTCCAAGTAGAATCATCCGGATAAAGTACGCGGGATAGATTTTGGTTAGCGGAACGCGTTGCCACAGCTGCTAGGTGGTCACCACGGTTAAATTCTTCTAAATCAAATAACTCTCCACCATGAGCAGACCATAAACGTAAGGTTGAGGCTGAATCATTTTTGTAACCTGGGATCATTTGATCGTATGCAAGTGCGGTTACTTTTTCAGCCGGATTCCAAATACATTTTTTATCTTCAAAGTAGATATGACCACCAAAATCAATGCTAAAACGTTTTGATGGACGCATAAATTCCCAAGGCGCACCTTTTTCTAACCAATCATCCGGACGTTCAACTTGTTGACCATTTTCAATTTTTTGACGGAACATACCGTATTCATAACGAATACCGTAACCCATCGCAGGAATGGCTAATGTTGCCAGTGAATCCATAAAGCAAGCAGCAAGGCGACCTAACCCCCCGTTACCTAAACCTGGATCCACTTCTTTTTCAATAATCTCTTCCAAATCAACATTCAATTCAGCCAGAGCTTTTTCTGCCACGTCATAAACACCTTCCGCAATCATCGCATTAGAAAGTGTACGGCCGATTAAAAATTCCATAGAAAGGTAATAAACACGACGGGTTTCTTCTGCACGAGATTGACGAGCGGTGGTAATCCAGCCTTCAGTCACTAAATCACGTACAGCATAAAGTGTAGCATTTAGCCAGTCACGTTGACTCGCCTCTTTTGGTGAACGACCAATTAAGAAAATTAATTTATAAACAATTGCTTTTTTTATGTCTTCAACATCAAGACTTGGCCGGTTGTAAAGAAATGGCGAATCAAAATTGTCCATGATCATAGAAAGTAAAACCTCAATAAAAAAATCGCACAAATTTTAAGTTTTTTTACGAAAAAAACAATAAAAACCCTCTTCAAAGGCGATTATTTTGAAGAGGGGCAATCCTTAGAATTATTGGTTTAAAATGCCTAAATAAAGCTGCTCATACTGAGCGGCTGCATTTTTCCAACTAAAATCCTGTGCCATGGCATTATTACGAATCCTCGCCCAAACACGTTGTTTTTGCCACAAGGCAAAGGCATGCTGAATTGCACTTCGTAAATCATCAGCTTCGGCTTTCTGGAATACAAAACCTGTTGCGGTACTCGCTTCAATGGTTTCACTTGTACTGTTTGTTACTGTATCAGCCAATCCTCCCGTCGCACGAACAAGCGGCAGTGTGCCATATTGCAAACCATATAGCTGAGTTAATCCACAAGGTTCAAAGCGGCTTGGTACTAAAATGACATCACCACCGGCAACCATTAAATGTGAAAGTGCTTCGTCATAACCAATTTTTACTGCGATATTTTCTGGATAACGTTGTGCTAATTGGCAAATTCCCTCTTCCAAATGTTTCGCGCCTGAACCAAGAATGGTTAATTGACCACCTTGTTTAACAATTTCATCCGCTGTCGCAATCAGTAAATCCACGCCTTTTTGTTCTGTTAAACGCGTTACCATCACAAATAAAAGGGCATCAGGTTGTTTTGGCAAATTAAAATAACCTTGTAAATCCGCTTTATTTTTCTTCTTACCTGCGATGGATTTCAATTTGTAGTGATGCTGAATATACGCATCACAACTTGGATGCCAAATTTCTTGATCTACGCCATTTAAAATCCCCACCAGCTTACCTGCTTCACGTAAGCCTGTTAATAAGCCTTGTAAGCCATAAGCAAAGTCCGCTGTGGTAATTTCTTTCGCATAAGTAGGACTCACAGCTGTTACCATATCAGAATAATAGAGGCCAGCTTTTAAATATGAAATTTGGCCAAATAACTCTAAACCATTAACATGGAACATCCCTTCAGGTAATCCAATTTCATGTAAATGACGGTGGGCAAATTGTCCTTGATAAGCCAGGTTATGAATCGTAAATACTGATTTTGCAGGACGACCTTTATTAAAGAGATAAGCGGCGGCTAAACCTGCATGCCAATCATGAGCATGAACCACTTCTGCTCGCCACCAACTGTCTAAGCCTGTCGCAAGTTCAGCGCCCACCCAGCCTAGTAAAGCAAAACGCTTATAGTTATCGGCATAATCGTTATAACCTGTATCATGATAAGGATTCCCTTCTCGCCAATAGAGATATGGGGCATCAATCAGATAAATCCCTACACCATTGTATTCACCATAACGCAATACAACATGACCTGCAAAATTATCAAATTCAGTGACGACATGAGTATTCTCAATACCCGCTGAAATTTTTGGATAAGCAGGCAATAAAATGCGTGTATCAATACCTATTTCTTTTTGGGCAAAAGGTAGCGCCCCTAAAACATCAGCGAGTCCACCGGTTTTTAATAAGGGATACAGCTCCGAGCAAACATGTAAAACTCTCATAATTTTCCTTTTATACTTAAGATTGTGCTGTCATTGATAACAGCACAATCTTTTTAGTTCACTTAAAATACTGTCAAAATTGACCGCACTTTAGTCCAAATGTTTTTCATCCGTAATTTCTTCACCTTGCAATTTTTTTAGCATTGTTGGCGTAACTAATACAACTTTACCGGTAGAACTTACACGAAAACGTCTACTGTCTAAGGCTTTATCTACACCGATTTCCATACCATCTGGAATAATACAATGACGATCAATAATACAATCTTTCAATATACAATTTTTACCAATTTGTACTTGTGGTAAGACAACGCAGTGATCAACAGAAGACTCTTCATTAATTTTAATTCTATCAAATAAAACTGAATTGCTAATAGATGCATCAGTAATTACGCAGCCGCCACCAATAAGCGAGTTATCTACCGGTTTGACATTTGCATTTTTATAGAAGAACTTAGATGGATAAGCCTGTACTGGATTACCACGAATTGGCCAGCTTTGATCGTAAATATCTAATTGCGGATGTTCTGAAACCAAGTCGATATTTGATTGCCAGAAACTATCAAGTGTCCCTACATCACGCCAGTAAATTTCACCTTCGGTATTACGTCCCATACAAGAACGGCTGAATGGATGCGCATAAAGCACGCCTTCTTCTAAGCATTTTGGCAAGACATCTTTACCAAAGTCATGGGATGTGCAAGGTGTGTTTACTTCTCTATCAAGCATTTTATATAGATATTCTGCATCAAAGACATAAATCCCCATGGAGGCTAATGAAATGTCTGGTTTACCAACCATTGCTGGTGGATCTTTTGGTTTCTCCACGAAGGCTTTCACTTTAAGGTTTTCGTTTACCGCCATGACACCAAATTCACTGGCTTCAGAACGTGGCACCTCAATACAACCTACTGTACATTTTGCTCCACTTCTGACGTGATCCATCAACATGACACTGTAATCTTGTTTATAAATATGGTCGCCTGCAAGAATCAAAATGTATTTTGGGCGATAGTGATTACGGATAATTGCCATATTTTGATATACCGCATCCGCTGTACCACGATACCACGTAGAATCATCAATTTGTTGACGAGCAGGTAGCATATCAACGAATTCACCACGCTCTTGCGGTAAAAATGACCAACCGGTTTGTAAGTGGCGTAATAAGGAGTGAGCCGCATACTGAGTCACGACACCAATGCGATTAAGGCCAGAGTTAATACAGTTGGAAAGCGCAAAATCAATAATACGACGATTACCCCCAAAATATAATGCAGGTTTAGCACGTTTATCGGTTAATTCATGTAAACGGGAACCACGACCACCAGCCAAAATAAGCACTAAAGTATCTTTAACTAATTCATATTTATTAAGATCACTTTTCATAACAAACTCCATCGTTTTCATCATCCATATGTTCCAACACTTCAAATGCTATACCGCTCACATCACATTGTTGAATCACGCTATTTTCAGTTTCGGCAATCTTTTTCCATTTACCCTTTGGCAAATAAAAAGATTGCGGTTCAGTTCTTGTATTAATTAAGAAAAGATATTTGCCATCCAACATCACTTGTAGGGCTTTACTTTCCCGATTATGCCAATCGTCTAGGGTCATAGGATTTCCCCCTGCATTCAACCACTCGACATTTTCATCCGACCACCAAGCCCCCTGTTGCAAACTTTGAACTTCTTTTCGCAATGCAATCGTTTGCTTAGTGAAGTCAAATAAGGTTTGGTTAAAATTATCCCACTTTAACCATGTAATTTCGTT
>JAWHBY010000080.1:0-8131 GCA_032568935.1 Parahaemophilus parainfluenzae | reverse complement strand
CAACTGGTGTATTCACCGACTTCCCAGATACTGGCGTTGAATTTTTGAAAAAACAAAAATAATACGTAAGTAAAAGTAATAAAAAGAGCGGTCAAAATTTGTTGTGATTTTTGACCGCTCTTTTTATTACTTTTACTTACGTTTTAATTTCTAATATATGCATTAAACGCCACCTATAATCGTTTAAAAAATTTTTTTATTTCTAAATTTTCTAAATACACCCTATATAATTCCATAAATATATGATCAATAAGAATTAAAACAGAAAACCACATAAAATAATTTTCATTATCATAATTTCCGCTCTGTAATACATTGAATGTGGGAAGATTATGTTGATAGCATTTGGTATTGTGTGCTATTCTATTCCTATTCTTATACAAATGTTCCTTATATAAAATCTCTAATTTATTGCAACTAAATAATTTACTATTTTCTTGCAAAAAATGATTTGTGTTAATTTCCTTCCAGAATTCTTCATATTTTTCATATTTATTTCTATCGGATGATAGAATATCTATATTAAAAATAGAACACAAATCAGTTGACTCAAGTATCTTTTTTTTATCTACGGATATATTACAAACTTTAAACTTACTTGAGTCGTTAATTTCTATTTGAGATACTAATTCACAATATGCTTCTTGCTTCTCTTTATAACTAGAATAGTTTCTGTGGCTATTTTTAGATAACAAAGCATATCTATAGTCAAAGTCATTATTTGCTAGCTCCCAAATAATAATTTTAATTTTTTGTTCTTGAGCTCCCGACATTTTTATAAATGTAGATTGCATTATATAATCATACAATGGATATGTTTCAATCCCATTTCCTATACACTCAAGTGCTGAAAATGATTCAGCTAGGATATCTGATAGTGGCGAGAATATGAATTTATTATGTTGATTCATTTGACATATCCTTTATATAAGCTGATAGATTTTTCAATTCTGTTTCTCAACTTTGATAAATCATTCGGAGATTTTGTATAATTGTCATCTGCTTTAAGGTTTTCAATAAAAGAATTAATATCACTAATTAATTCATCTTTTCTTGATGTATCTATTATTTTACCCTCAATAAGAATATAGTAAACAGAACCAAAGAAATATAAATCAGCATCAATAATTGACTTAAACTCTTTCACAGCCCCTAACAAATCAACTATAATTTTTTTAAAATTTTCTATTCTTTCAAAATGTTTTCCTGAAAATAATTTATAAAAACTACCAAATTTTTCATCATACTCTATATCTTGCCTATTGCTATCCTGAGTTGAACTATTGATTACTGAATATATATATTCCTCATAAAATAATTCTAATTTTGATTTATATCCTTTAGCGACTTTTGTAATATCTTTTTGTGATTTTTCATATTGTGTTACCAATGCTAAATAACGAATAAAATCTACTCTGGAAGGAATATTATTGGAGG
The DNA here is from genome assembly GCA_032568935.1 of Parahaemophilus parainfluenzae. Classification (GTDB taxonomy): domain Bacteria; phylum Pseudomonadota; class Gammaproteobacteria; order Enterobacterales; family Pasteurellaceae; genus Haemophilus_D; species Haemophilus_D parainfluenzae_AE. The sequence continues at coordinate 6,694 of JAWHBY010000080.1, read as the reverse complement.
TGACTTTATAATATTTCATAAATTCTGGTTCAAAAAAAGCTGCCATGTCTTTATCCAGGTAATAAAGCGAAGCTCGACTTTCCTGTGGTAATAGTGTCTGACCTTGAATGTTAATTGATCTAAACACTGTAGAATAATAATTTTGTTGTTCCTTGTGAGATTTATTTGATGGGACTAAATAACAAAACCCTAAGTAGTTATTCTCAAAAAAGTCATCATCTATATTATTATCCATGATTTTATAGTATTCCCCTTTATTAGATAGGATTTCAGACTTGTTTTTTCCTAATTCTTGAAGAATTGAAAAATCCCACTCTAAAACATTTTCTAGCCTATCAGTATTATCTGAATCTTGTTCATCCATAGAATTACTATAAATTAACTGGTTAGCTTCTTTTTTATATTTCTCTTTCTCTGGGTATATTTTTAAATATGTTAATAAAATGCTAGTTAACCTTTGTTGTCCATCAAGTACAAGATTTTGTACCTCTATCTGATTCATTATAGAAGCCTATTGTAACGGGAGGAATAAAATGCTTATTTTTTAACGTATTAACAAGCTCTTTAACCTTTTTTTCATTCCATACAAAATACCTTTGATAATCAGGTAAAACGAGATTTTTTGATAAAATCAAATCAATCCAATGCTTTAGTGAATATTCTCCATAATAAACTCTATTTTGAGACTTTGTATTAGTTTTTTTATTTACTGGCTTAGCCATATATCTGTTCCGTAAGCTATTTATTTGATAAGAAAATTGATAAGTAAATCTTACCTTATATTTTATATAATATTTTTTTCATTGTGTTACTGTGAGAAATTTTACATTATTTGAAATTCATTCTGGTATTTCTAAAAATACGTATTCAAGTACTATCTCCAGACAAGTATTCATACTAGGCTTGCCGTTTATCCCAGCAAGCCTTTTAAAATAACGCAATTAAGCAAATTGCTTTTTATTATCTAAATAGCGTTTTGCACATTCTGCTGCAGCAACTAAGCCACCTGCCATCATAATAATATCTTTAATCACGAGTCGGCCAGCACCTGAGAGATATGGGAAGCCATAATTAGGTGTTGGGAAGTCCCCACCCAAATTCGGCACCCAGGTTTCTGGCGTAAATATCAGGAACGACAGCGTGACTATCGACATACCAAACGTGAGTAAGCCTCCGAATAAACCTAATGTTGGAGACCAAATGCCCGCTAATACTAAAATACCAATTGTTACAATGATTGCGCCAATAATATAAGAAGCTGTGTAGGTGCCGTTGGCTTTATGCCATTCGATATTTTTTGCGACCATTTTGCCTTCAGGGTTTTTATATAAGGTATATTCTTTCACTAAAACACCCTTATCATTTGTCACTTCATTTGCACCGTTTTTGTAAAGGAAACTTAAGAAAGGACTATTTGACACAAAGTGTGCGATACCATCTGCCTCATATTGGCAAACTTTTAAGCCACCAATCCAAACCATCACAACACAAATCGCAATGCGGATAAAGTTAATAAATTGACGTTGCAATGGCGCAACAATATTAGCTAGCAATGTAACTAATGCACTCATGTAGAACTCCTCATATAGTTCAATTGATATTACGGGCATAATGCCCAAGAATTTTTATATAAACATTAACAATATTACTCGCTAATATTGTTGGCATTTTTTTATTACTCAGGTTTATGTAATAAAAAAGAGATACCAATTTAATAGTATCTCTTATTTTTAATTAATTTTCTGTGAGCAATCTCACATTATTTAAAATTCACTCTCGCGTTTCTAAAAATTCGCATCCAAGCACCATCTTCAGACCAATCTTCCGGATACCATGAGTTGCTCACGGCACGGAATACACGCTCTGGGTGTGGCATCATCGCGGCGATACGACCATCGACGTTAGAAATTGCAGTAATCCCTAATGCCGAACCATTTGGGTTGGCTGGATAGGTTTCAGTTACGTTTAAATGGCTGTCGACATATTGTGCCACAATCAAGTTTTGCGCTTGAAGTGCAGTCAAGTTTTCTGGTGTTTTGAATTCTACGCGACCTTCACCGTGAGAAACCGCAATCGGCATATGTGAACCAGCCATGCCTTTAAACCACAATGAGTTGGTATCGTTGATTTTCACCATCGCAGCACGAGCTTCAAAGCGTTCTGATTTATTACGCACGAAACGTGGCCAATTTTCTGCACCAGGGATGATTTCCGCAAGGGTGGAGATAAATTGACAGCCGTTACATACGCCTAATGAAAGGGTGTTTTCATTAGCGAAGAATTGGCTGAATTGATCGCGTAATTGTGGGTTAAATAAAATGGATTTCGCCCAGCCACCACCAGCGCCTAATACGTCACCATAAGAGAAACCACCACAGGCCACCATCGCGTTGAAGTCATTTAAGTTGTAACGACCAGTCATTAAATCACTCATGTGAACATCAATCGCGGCAAAGCCTGCTCGGTCAAAAGCCGCTGCCATTTCAACGTGGCTATTTACGCCTTGTTCACGCAATACGGCTACTTTTGGTTTCACGCCTTTGCTAATGTAAGGCGCAGCAATATCTTCATTCACATCATAGGTTAAGTGAGCGGATAAGCCTTTGTTGTCTATTGCTTTTTTCGCTTCAAATTCTTGGTCAGCACATTCTGGGTTATCACGTAAGCGTTGCATTTGGTGAGTGAGTTCTGCCCAAATACCGCGTAATTCAGAGCGTTTTTCGCTTAATAATTTTTTGCTGCCACGCGTGATTTCAAAACGATCTTCTGAGCTTACAGAACCGAGTTCATAAGTTAAGCCAAGCAAGTCATGGGCTTTTAATACCTCACGCACGGCGCTTAATTCACTTTCTGATACTTGGATCACCGCACCTAATTCTTCATTGAATAACACGGCTAAATCATTGTCGCCTAATGCAGAAATATCCACATCTACGCCACAGTTACCCGCAAATGCCATTTCTGCAAGCGTGGTAATTAAACCACCGTCTGAACGATCGTGGTAAGCCAATAATTTACGTTCTGCTACTAATGCTTGCATTGCATCGAAGAAGTTTTTCAGTTTGGCTACGTTCACCACATCAGCAGGTTTATCACCTAATTGTTTATACACTTGCGCAAGTGCGGTCGCGCCTAAGCGATTTTTTCTTTCGCCTAAATCAATTAACAATAGACGGCTTGCGCCTTTGTCTGTGCGTAATTGAGGTGTCACGGTTTTGCGGACATCTTCCACGCGCGCAAAAGATGAAATCACTAGAGAAAGCGGAGCTGTTACTGATTTTTTCTCGCCATTTTCTTCCCAAGTGGTTTTCATCGACATAGAGTCTTTACCCACTGGAATAGTAATGCCTAATGCAGGGCAAAGCTCTTCGCCGACTGCTTTCACCGCTTCATATAACCCAGCATCTTCACCACCATGACCCGCTGCAGACATCCAGTTTGCAGACAGTTTGATGCGTTTAATATCGCCAATGTTGGTGCCCGCAATGTTAGTGATAGATTCAGCCACCGCTAAACGTGCAGAAGCACCAAAGTCTAATAACGCTACTGGTGCACGTTCGCCCATTGCCATGGCTTCGCCGTGATAGCTATCTAATGATGCAGTTGTGACGGCCACATCAGACACTGGAATTTGCCATGGACCAACCATTTGATCGCGCGCCACCATACCGGTTACAGAACGGTCGCCAATAGTGATTAAGAAGGTTTTTTCTGCCACCACCGGTAAGCGTAATACGCGATGGAAGGCTTCTTTTAATTGAATATTTTCCGTTGCAAGTGGTCGATTTTCGACAGTTTTTGACGAAACCTCACGCGTCATTTTCGGCGTTTTGCCTAATAACACATTCATTGGTAAATCAATTGGGTTATTGTCGAAATGACTATCGTGTAAGGTTAAATGTTTCTCTTCCGTTGCCTCACCAATGACCGCAAATGGCGCACGCTCACGTTCACAAAGTGCGGTAAATAATTCGAGTTTTTCTGGCGCAACCGCTAAGACATAACGTTCTTGCGATTCGTTACACCAAATTTCTAATGGCGACATCCCTTTTTCATCACAAAGGATGGAACGTAAGTCAAATTTACCGCCACGTTCGCCATCATGTACTAATTCAGGCATCGCGTTTGATAAACCGCCTGCGCCCACATCGTGAATAAAGAGAATTGGGTTTTCTTCGCCTAGTTGCCAGCAGCGGTCAATCACCTCTTGGCAACGGCGTTCCATTTCTGGGTTTTCGCGTTGAACAGAGGCAAAATCTAAATCTTCTTTTGATTTACCGCTGTCCATAGAAGATGCTGCCCCACCGCCTAAGCCGATATTCATCGCTGGGCCGCCTAATACAATCAATTTCGCACCAACGGGGATTTCACCTTTTTGAACGTGTTCGCCACGAATATTACCGATACCGCCCGCTAACATAATCGGTTTGTGATAACCACGCACTTCTTCGCCATTGAAGCTATTGACTTTCTCTTCATAGGTACGGAAATAACCTAATAACGCAGGACGACCAAATTCATTGTTAAATGCGGCGCCACCTAATGGACCTTCAATCATAATATCTAAGGCTGAAGCAATACGGTTTGGTTTGGAAAGTGGATTTTCCCAAGGTTGCTCAAAGTTTGGAATGATGAGGTTTGATACGGAGAAGCCGGTTAAACCTGCTTTTGGTTTTGCACCACGACCCGTTGCACCTTCATCACGAATCTCACCGCCTGAACCTGTTGCAGCACCAGGGAATGGAGAAATCGCGGTTGGGTGGTTGTGGGTTTCCACTTTCATTAAGATATGCGCATCTTCATTGTGATAGCGATATTGCCCATCTTGATCCGCAAAGAAACGGCCGACTTTTGAGCCTTCCATCACCGCTGCATTATCTTTATAAGCTGAAAGCACGAAATCAGGGGTTTTCTCAAAGGTATTTTTAATCATCTTAAACAGGGATTTATCCTGTTTTTTGCCGTCAATAATCCAATCCGCATTAAAGATTTTATGGCGGCAGTGCTCAGAGTTGGCTTGCGCGAACATATAAAGTTCAATATCGTGTGGATTGCGCCCTAATTGGGTAAAGTTTTCCACCAAATAATCAATTTCATCTTCTGCCAGTGCCAAGCCTAATTCTACATTGGCTGTCACTAAGGCTTCACGTCCGCCTTTTAAAATATCCACGGTTTTAAACGGTTTCGGATCTTGATGACGGAATAAAATTTCCGCATCTTGCGGATTGCGCACCACCGTTTCCATCATTCGGTCGTGTAAAAGTGCGGTCAATTTTTCAGTTGTTTTTTCATCAAGCGGTTCGCTTAACTCAAAATAATACGCCAAACCACGCTCAATACGCTCCACTTCACTTAAACCACAGTTATGCGCAATATCGGTCGCTTTAGAAGACCAAGAAGAAATCGTGCCAACGCGTGGAATCACGATAAAGGTTTCGCCTTTGGCATCATGCTCTGCCAAAGTTGGGCCGTAATGTAACAACGCTTTTAATTTTGCTTCCTGCTCGCTAACAAGCGGTCGATTTAATTCCACTAAATGCAAATATTCCGCGTAAACCGATTTCACCGGTAATTGATTTTGTTGGAATTTTTGCATTAAACCTTGAATACGGAATTCAGAAAGGGCGGGTGAGCCACGAAAAGTTTGAAACATACGGGTACCTTTGAGTTGTGTTTGAGATGAAAATCGCGGGCTATTATAAAGGAAAATACGCCAAAACGAAAACGTTTGCGTCAATCATTTTCAATGATTTTAAATGGGAGAAAGCATATAATCATCAAGCAATTTAAAACAATCCTAAAACTAACCGCACTTTGAGGCGTCACTATGATCATCAACGACATCAATTTCAACGATCTCTATCAACAACATCTAAAAGCCTGTAATCACTATAATCTTCCACCGACAAAATGGGATAAAAAAGCCCCTAAAATGGCGGAGAATTTAGTGGGCAAACCAAGCCGTTATAATGAAACGTTGCTTAAAGCCATGAATGTGCAACCTGATGAAACCGTATTAGATATCGGCTGTGGCCCCGGCACCTTTGTGATTCCTTTAGCCCAACAATGCCAAGCTGTGTATGCCCTCGATTATAGCCAAGGCATGTTAGAGATGGTTCAGCAATATAAAGAAAAGCATCAACTGAATAATATTACGCTTCTACATAAATCATGGTCAGATAACTGGGATGATGTGCCTCAAGCGGATGTGATACTCGCCTCTCGCTCTACGCTTGTGGATGATTTGGATGACATGATTGAAAAGCTGCAAAGTAAGGCAAAAAAACGCGTCTTTTTAACCTCGGTGACACAACGTCATTTTCTCGATGAAGGCGTATTTGAAGCCATTGGCCGTGATGATGTGGGCTTTCCAACTTATATTTATTTAGTTAATCGCCTTTACCAAAAAGGCATTCACGCGAATGTGAGTTTTATTGAAACCGAATCAGGCCATTTCCAAGGCGAAACCTTTGAGGATTTATTAAATTCTGTGGAGTTTTCTCTCGGCAATCTCACCGAAAAAGAAAAACAAAATTTAGCCCACTTCTATCAACAAAAACAAATAAACAATGAGCCGATAAAACACGGACAACGCAAATGGGCGTTGATTTGGTGGGAGGTTTAAGAAAAAAGTGCGGTCATTTTTGACCGCACTTTACACTTTAAGATAGATTAAAGAATCTCTAATAACTTC
>JAWHBY010000079.1:0-8214 GCA_032568935.1 Parahaemophilus parainfluenzae | reverse complement strand
TCTTTGGTTTTAATGCCGCGACTTTTACGCTTGGTTTACTGAGATATTTGTACACATAGAAAGCTGTCACTAAAGTTAATAATGTGACTAACCACCAAGGTGAAATGCCGAATGTATCGTAAATGTTGCGTTGTTCGATATTGATACTGCGTAAAGTTTTATTGAATTCCCCTAATGGACCAGTACGCATGATGGCACTTAACAACATATAAGTGAATAAAGCAACCCAACTGCCGACTAAGCCTTCTGCAGCACGATACCATGTACCTGTCGCACAACCGCCAGCAAGAACAATGCCGATACCAAACACAAAGGCACCGATAATCACCGCTAAAAAGGCAAAATTTTCAGCTGGATCGACATTTAATACACCGATTTCTTTTAAGAGGAAGAAACCGATGGATTGCACGGTAATCGCCAATAGAAGGGCTACAAACATTTTGTTATTTTTGGTGACATACATATCGCGAAATGCACCAGTAATACAAAAGCGTCCACGCTGCATGACAAATCCGAGTAAAATTCCGCAAAGTAATCCGGTTAAAAGCATAACTATTCCTTTCTTTTAGAACTAAGTAGGGCAGTATTTTCTAAAAAAAGAAGAAGATAACGCCAATAACTTTTAGCTAGAAAATATGTTTTTTTTGATATAAAAAAGTGCGGTCAGAAATTTATATATTTTTCTGACCGCACTTTATCGTAAGTTATCACGATATTAAGGGCAGGGTTTACTTACCATAATTTCAATTACTTGGCGATCGATGTGGTGCATACTCTTAGATGCAATCGAACATAGATTGTCGATAGTGCGATCGAGATCGTGTTCAACGATACCTTCATTACCCGTAACATGGGTTTCATCCATTGCCATGAGAACTGATTTATAGCCAGATGCCACACTGGTGGACACTTTCATTGCACAGCTATTGGATGCGCCATCGCAGATGATTCCGCTGATGTCACCAATCATGCTGCAAATCCCCATGCTCACGGTTTCGAATTTACCCGTAAGTAAATAGGCGATACCCGCACAGCTTCCCATCGATGCGGTTGTTACCGCACAAAGGGCTGACAGTTTGGGTAATTTACTGTGGATATAAATGGCCATTAAGTGTGATAAGAAGAGGGCACGGAGACGTTTTTCTTCACTCACGTTTAAATAATCGGCGACCACAACCACGGGCATAGTGGCGGCAATACCTTGGTTGCCTGAACCTGAATTACTCATCGCTGGTAATGTGGCTCCCCCCATACGCGCATCGGAGGCTGCGGTGGTTTCAATCATGATTTTACTGAGTAAATCATCTGACATTAAGCCACTACCAACTTGTTTGCGTAACGTTCTGCCAATATGTAAACCATAATTTTCGCGCAATCCTTCGTTAGACAGCGCGCGGTTGAGCGCGGCAGCTTGTCCGATAAAGCGGATTTTATCGAGTTCGACTTCACAAGAAAATTCAAAGATTTCACGTGAGCTCACCTGTTTAAAAATATCATAAGGATCGCAATCAGCACATTCATCATGTTCTTTCTTAAAAATAATTTCACCATTTTTTTCAATCAAAATGATGTTGGTATGTTGATCTTGAATGGCTACTTTCACTCGGTCGTTATCGGCGAACAACACGGCTTCCGAATATAAAATATGCTCAGTTTGATGAATATCGATATTAACGAGTTTTTTATCAAGCATTGCCTTGGCTTGGGAAACTTGCTCTGGCGTGATGTGTTTTAATACTTCCAACTCACTCTCAGGATCACCGCCTAAAGCACCAATCGCCGCGGCAATAGGTAAGCCCACCATGCCGGTTCCAGGAACTGCAACACCTAAGCCATTTTTCATTAAGTTTGGTGACACTTTGGCTTCAATACGCTCCGGTGTTTTGCCTAAATATTTAGCCGCCGTTGCTGCGGCAAGCGCTAAAGAGATAGGCTCAGTACAGCCAAGTGCGGGAACCACATCACGTTCCACAAGATGAAGTAATGGTTTTTCGATTTCATTGAGTCTTTCTTGATTCATAAAATTCTTTTTAATATGTTAAATGCTGTCTTCTTTCTCTATGACTAATATGCGCGCTTCACCTTGTGGATGAGCAACATGTTCGGTACCGATACCCGCATAAAAAATATCACCTGTATGGAGCAATACGGTTTTCTCTTGGCCGTCTTCTTTGTAGCGCATTTCCACAGTACCATCCATGACAGCACAGACTTCTTCACCGTCATTGATATGCCATTTGTAAGGTTTATCTGTCCAGTGAAGACTCACGGAAATGCCATTCATATTGGTAATATCCAGTGCTCCCCAAGCACGTTCTGCCGTAAAGTGCTGACTTTGAATAACTTTATTCATGACTAAATTCCTTAGTGCGCCTCATCCCAGTTAGTGCCTTGCCCCACATCTACAATCAATGGCACCACTAAATCAGCTGCGCTTTCCATGTGTGTTTTGATGAGTTTGCTATAAAACTCGACTTTTTCTGACCGCACTTCAAACACCAATTCATCGTGCACCTGCATAATCATCGCAATATCGAGATCGTTTTGTAGTTTTTGATCCAATTGAATCATGGCTCGTTTAATAATATCTGCGGCGGTGCCTTGCATTGGCGCATTGATTGCTACACGCTCGGCAGCTTTACGGCGCATACCGTTAGAGGAGTTGATATCCGGCAGATATAAACGACGGCCGAATAGGGTTTCCACATAGCCTTGGGCTTTGGCTTTTTCGCGAATATCGTGCATAAAAGTTTGTACGCCCGGATAGCGTTTGAAATATAAATCCATATAGCTCTGGGCATCGGCGCGGCCAATACCGAGTTGGCGCGATAAGCCAAAGGCAGACATACCATAAATTAAACCGAAGTTAATTGCCTTAGCATTGCGGCGTTGCTCGGAGGTTACTTCATCCAGTGCCACCCCAAAGATTTCTGCCGCAGTAGAGCGGTGAATATCTTTGCCTTGGGTAAAGGCATTAATTAAGCCCTGATCCTGTGATAGGTGCGCCATAATGCGTAGCTCGATTTGCGAATAGTCGGCTGCCACAACAGTAAAGCCTTCGCGCGCAATAAATGCCTGACGAATACGACGGCCTTCTTCATTACGAATTGGAATGTTTTGCAGATTCGGATCACTTGATGAAAGACGACCGGTTGCTGTTACCGCTTGATGGTAGGAAGTATGAACTCGACCCGTTTGTGGATTTACCATTTGCGGCAATTTATCAGTGTAGGTGGATTTTAGTTTGCTGAGACCTCGATGTTCTACCAACACTTTCGGTAATTCGTGACTAAATGCCAGTTCCTCCAATACTTCCTCGTTAGTAGATGGCGCCCCTTTTGGTGTTTTTTGAATGACCGGCAAACCTAATTTATCAAATAAAATTTCCTGTAATTGTTTGGTTGAGGCCAAATTAAATGGCTGCCCCGCCAAGACATAGGCCTGTTCTTCTAATTCACTTAAACGGTTAGCGATTTCGTTGGATTGCAGGAATAGCGCATCGCTATCAATTAAAACACCACGACGTTCCATACGGGAAAGTACACCTAACAACGGCAATTCCATTTCTTTAAAGAGTTTTTCCAGAGTGGGTTCTTTAGAGAGTTTTTCCCATAGCACTTGTTGCAGCTTCATTGTCACATCAGCATCTTCCGCCGCGTACTCGGCGGCTTTTTCCAACGGAATTTGGTTAAAAGTCAGCTGATTTTTACCTTTGCCTGCAATCTCTTCAAAAGTGATTGTTTGATGCCCTAAATAACGTTTCGCCAGATCGTCCATATTATGACGCCCCGTGCTATTAAGCACGTAGGATTCGAGCATAGTATCGAAAGCCACACCTTGCACATCAATGCCATTACGGGCAAAGATGGTGAGGTCGTATTTGAAGTTTTGCCCGACTTTTTGAATAGCAGGATTTTCTAAAACCGGTTTTAACAGAGCAAGTGCGGTTGTTTTTTCAAGGGTTTTCGGCGCACCTAAATAATCTAATTGTAGCGGTAAGTAAGCTGCTTCACCGTTTTCTAACGCAAAGGAAATCCCTACTAAGTTGGCAGCCATATAATCTAAATTATCGGTTTCAGTATCTAGAGCAAAAAGTTTGGCTTGCTTGAGTTTTTCCACCCAACGATTTAAATCCGCTTCGGTGAGCAAGGTTTCATAACGGCTACGATCAATTTGAATTGCTGGTAATGCTTCATCGTCATTATTTTGAGCAAGCGCTGGTGTGGCTTGATAATGATTAATTTTAGTCGGTTGTTCATTGTTATTGGTGATGGAATCAGCGCCATTCATCACTTCATTGAGCCAACGTTTGAATTCATAGCGGCCGAAATATTCAGTGAGTTGATCGTTATTGCTTGCACCAAGGGTAAGTTGTTCCGGAGTGATATCGAGAGCGACATCGGTTTTGATCGTGGCAAGGCGATAGGATAAATCGGCCATTTCTTTTTCAGCCAATAATTTATCCCCTAATTTTTTTGCCCCACGAATTGGCAACTCAGCCACTTTGTCTAAGTTGGCATAAATCTCTGCCATGCTGCCGATACCTTGCAAGAGACCAAGTGCGGTTTTTTCACCGACACCCGCGACACCTGGAATATTATCAGCACTATCGCCCATTAGCGCTAAGTAATCAATAATGAGTTCTGGCGGAATACCGTATTTTTCAATCACAGCATCGCGGTCTAATAAGGTGTTATTCATGGTGTTGATCAACATAATGTTGTCATCCACTAGCTGTGCCATATCTTTATCGCCGGTACTGATCAAAACTTTTTGATTCGCTTTGGAAGCCGCTACCGCTAGAGTACCGATGACATCATCGGCTTCTACACCTTCAATAACTAAAAGAGGAATGCCAAGGGCTCGGATAATATCGTGTAACGGCTGAATTTGTTTGCGTAGGTCGTCTGGCATCGGTGGACGATGGGATTTATATTGTTCAAACATTTCATCACGGAACGTTTTGCCCTTTGCATCAAAGACCACTGCAATATGGCTAGGTTGCACTTGTGAAATCAGGCTTTTAAGCATGTTTAATACACCGTACATGGCGCCTGTCGGTTCGCCAGCAGAATTGGTGAGCGGTGGAAAAGCATGAAAAGCACGATATAAATAAGATGAACCGTCCACTAGGACTAATGGATTAGGAGCGATAGTTAGCATAAATATTCCGTTCAAAAATAATGAAAAGTGTCGCATTATAGCGTAAATTGCGAAATGGGGCGAACGGATAAAGTGCGGTCAATTAAACGTAAAAATTATGACGAAGGCATTTGGCTGTGGCATAATAGGAGTACTTGAGCATTCAACATAAGGGAATAATATGTCATTAAAACTGGTTGAAGTTGTTGTATTAGGGCAAGTGTTGCGCTTGAATGTCCCTGCTGAACAAGAAGAGATTTTGCGTCAAGCGGCGCGTAATTTAGATCTTCAAGTGTCTGAAATGAAAGAGCGTACAGGTTTATTGCAATTAGACCGAGTGCTTTCTATTGTTGCCTTGAATTTAAGTTTTGAATTAACCCAAGAAAAGAATAAAAATGCCCAGATTGAAAACGTGTTATGTACGCGAATTCAGCAGTTAGATCATTCTTTAGAGAATGCATTAGGTGGCCGTTCCATTGTGGATTAATAAAAAAAGAACCGCATATTAAAAGTGCGGTTCTTTTTTTATGTATTTTTAATCGGGTGTGTAATAGAGTTTACCAATTTCAATTTTTTGTCGTCCTGTTTCTTCACGCCATTTATTGCTGTCTCGTAAAGAATAAACACAGCCACAATATTCCTGTTGATAAAAACGTTCACGTTTACTAATTTCGATCATGCGTTGCGATCCGCCAGCTTTACGCCAGTTGTAATCCCAATAAATCACATCATCATATTTTTCAGCCGCACGGTGACCACAACCATTAATTTGATCCATATCTTTCCAGCGAGAAATACCAAGGCAGCTGGTAAATACAGGGAAGCCATGTTCATGAGCATATTCAGCGGCTTTTTCAAAACGCATATCAAAACACATGGTGCAACGGATGCCACGTTCTGGCTCCCACTCCATACCTTTTGCGCGATCAAACCATTGTTGGCGATCATAGTCTGCATCGATAAATGGAATCCCGAATTTTTGGGCAAAGCGGATGTTTTCTTCTTTACGAATTAAATATTCTTTTAATGGATGAATATTCGGATTGTAAAAATAAATCATAAACTCAATACCTGAGGCCAAAATGGCTTCCATCACTTCACCCGAACAAGGCGCACAGCAAGAGTGGAGAAGTAGCTTATTATGCCCTTCAGGTAATTCGAGTTTTTCACGAATAAAAGGCGCATTGGGATCCTTGCGCACTTTTTGTTTACGTGGTTTTTGAAATTTAGGTTGAGAATCGACCGCACTTTGCGGTTGAATTTGTTCTTCAGTCATATTAATAAGTTCGGTCTACCGATAAATAAGCCAGTGAAATTAAGGCTTTTTTGTATTCGCTTTCAGGTAATAAGGCAATGGCATCAACCGCTTTTTGGGCTTCTTGTTTCGCGCGATCCATTGCGTAATCAAGGGATTTATGTTCTGCCATAATCGCAAGTACGTCATCGATCGCATCACGTTTTCCGCCTTGTTCAATGGCTTCGCGAATAAGCGCGGCTTGTTGTGGATTACCGTGACGCATTGCGTGTAATAAAGGAAGAGTAGGCTTACCTTCAGCGAGGTCGTCACCCACATTTTTGCCTAATGCCGCAGCGTTAGCACTGTAATCTAGCACGTCATCCACTAATTGGAATGCGGTACCGAGATAGCGACCATATTCTTGAAATGCGGTTTCAATTGATTTTTCAGCACCCGCAACAATTGCCACAGATTGCGCAGCCACTTCAAATAAACGAGCTGTTTTACTATAAATCACACGCATATAGCTTTCTTCAGTTGTATCGGGATCGTTCACGTTCATCAATTGTTGCACTTCACCTTCAGCCAACACGTTGGTGGCATCTGCCATAATGCGAAGAATATCTAACGATTGCAACTGCGCCACTAATTGGAATGCACGAGTATAAATGAAGTCTCCCACTAATACGCTAGCAGCATTACCAAAGGCAGAGTTAACCGTTGCGCGGCCACGACGCATATCCGATTCATCTACCACATCATCATGTAATAAAGATGCAGTGTGAATAAATTCTACAAAGGTTGCACAAGTCGCCACTTTATCGCTTTCGTAGCCTAATGCACGCGCCGCTAAAACTGCAATAAGTGGTCGAATACGTTTTCCGCCACCTTGCACAATATAAAAACCAAGCTGATTAACCATCGGCACATCGGAGTTAATTTGTGCTAAAATGGCTTGGTTGACTTTCTGCATATCCGCATCTGTTAATGCTTGGATTGCATGCATATCCATTAAATCTTGTTTGTTCATCTTCATTTGGTTCGATGGTTGTGTATATAAAAGAAAGTGCGGTGAATTTTACCCGATTTTTTAAGGTTTCTGAAATTAAACTCGAGGAAAAGCGCTTTTTTTTATTTTATTGCAAATAAGTGCTTGCGATCGAGTTGTTTTTTCCGTAGAATTTGCGACCTATTTATATGAATTTTGAAGTGCGGACCGAAAATAGTAACGGATAAGCACAATTATAGCGGAGTATTTATGTACGCAGTTTTCCAAAGTGGCGGTAAACAACACCGTGTGAGCGAAGGTCAAGTTGTTCGTTTAGAAAAACTTGAACTTGCAACTGGCGCAACAGTTGAGTTCGACTCAGTGTTGATGGTCGTTAATGATGAAGATGTTAAAATTGGTGCACCAGTAGTAGCTGGCGCGAAAGTAGTGGCTGAAGTTGTGGCACAAGGTCGTGGCGATAAAGTTAAAATCGTTAAGTTCCGTCGTCGTAAACACAGCCGTAAACAACAAGGTCATCGTCAGTGGTTCACAGAAGTGAAAATCACTGGGATTCAAGCATAATTTCAGAGGAGATCAAGTAGATGGCAACTAAAAAAGCTGGTGGTTCAACTCGTAACGGTCGTGATTCTGAAGCTAAACGCCTTGGTGTTAAACGTTTCGGTGGCGAATCTGTATTAGCAGGTAGCATCATTGTACGTCAACGTGGTACTAAATTCCACGCAGGTAACAACGTAGGTATGGGTCGTGACCACACCTTATTTGCTACCGCTGACGGTAAAGTAAAATTTGAAGTTAAAGGCGAGACAAGCCGTAAATACGTAAGTAT
>JAWHBY010000078.1:0-8393 GCA_032568935.1 Parahaemophilus parainfluenzae | reverse complement strand
AAAACATCCCACCCTATGTAGAAGTAAAAGGATACAAAGAACCTAAAACTGCAATTTATCCAGTTATGGGAGACAAGTAAGTAGCATATGATAAATGTTAAGTTTAGTTGGATAGATATGTGGAAAGATGGATCTTTAGAACCACATTGCTCTATTCTAAATATAAATGAAGATTTAAATATAACTCATTTTTTAATTGATGATGAGGGATTAGGTATAGGTCATTTGCAAAAGTGGATAAAAAATGGTCTTGAAGAGATTGATAAAATATCTAAAAAAGAAATTTCTGAATATGATATGTGGGGACAAACTTTAGGTGCGCTAATCTCGTTAGATAAAGTAACTATTTATTGGGGGGATGAAGAATATCCGGATGATTATCTTGAGTTTGACCAATTTAAGATCATTTTATCTAATTAGTATGACTTCTTATTATCTGAACCCAATATAAGCAATGAAGTTTATTTTTCAGTTTAGAGTAGAGGTATTTTGTGGCAGTCATGATCGGTGGACATTCTCCCCCAGCGCGCATCTCCTGACGCGTGCTTGTATCTATCAAAAAATAAACAAACTGAAGCTGTTAATAAAAATAGTGAAAATTTGAATTAAACGAAATTGATGTTTTAGGCACGCGTCAGGAGACGCAGGCCATCACGGGAGAGACAAAAAATGGAAATAAATGAAATAAGAACAATCTTTTTAAAATATTGGGATCCTATTCTAATAGGTGATAATGAATTGTTAATTGATGAATATGATAATTATGTTAATAGTATGTTTGGTTACTTAAAGAGAGATAATATTGATATTGATGATATTGTAGATTTATTAATTTTATTTGAAAATGAGATGGGAGTGGAAACAGATCTATATACCAAGAGAAATGTTGCTAGTAAATTGATTAAATAGTAAAGCATATGAATACTAATTCTTAAAGGTAATTTTTTAAAGGGGACATACTCATACTACACTCGGAAATGTAAAATTGGAAAAAGTAATTAAAGAATATGCAAACGGTGTTTATGAGACTAAAGTTTCTATTCCAAATCCTAGGGCTTTAAAAGACCCGAATGCGAAACCATTCTTAGAAAAAGCAGGTAGGGAAAAATACCGTGTATCAACAATGTTTCCAAGATCTTGGACTCAGGATAGATTGAGGGTTGAATTGGAGCATGCATTTAAAAATGCTAGCAAAGTTCCTAGTACTAAGTCTAAGTGGAAAGGAGTGACAAAATCAGGAGTTGAAGTTCGTTGGTATGTTAAGGAAAATGGAAAAATCGACACTATTAATCCTAAGGCTCCTAGTTATAATTAGGAAAAGTATATGAAATTATTATTTAAGTTTGATGATTCAAGTTTTTATAAATCAACTTGTGTGTTTTTAAATGATGAAAATCACTCCTGGAGAGATGAATATGTACGTATATATTTAGATACTTTAAAATTTGATAGTAGTATCAAATTAGCTGATTTATCTATAAATAAAGATTATGTTAGTACGGATGTGATGGATGCAGTAATAGATAAAGATAAGGTATATTTGGGATTTTCCTTGTATTTACCCGAAGATAGACCAGCAGATTATAATCCTAGTGAGGAAAAGTATTATATTGTAGATAGAGAGGAATTAACGTATTTAGCTAGACGGTGGTATCGTTTCATTCAAAGACCTGTAGAGTTAAAGCAGCCAGATTACCAAGAAATTATTGATTCAGAGGATGCTTATAAATAAGCGTGAGTTATGGAAGCTCCTTCTACCTGCAGAAGGAATCATAACAACAGTTAAAATTGAAGTACGGTTAAAAATTGTTATGTTTTTAACCGCACTTTATTTTCAGCCATTTAGCTTAAGTTTTTTGCGATTTTTGTCAAAATATGCTACTTTTTACACAGTCAATCCGACAGTAACACATTTAATTTTATGAACGAAGAACATTCGAGTAATCAAACTGAAACAACTAAAAAATCTTTTTTTCAATCGCTTATTGGCCGCTTTTTCCAAGGTGAGCTGAAAAACCGTGAAGAACTCGTGGAAGTGATTCGCGATTCAGAACAAAACGATTTAATTGATCAAAACACTCGCGAGATGATTGAAGGGGTAATGGAAATCGCCGAGCTTCGTGTGCGCGATATCATGATTCCTCGCTCGCAAATCGTATTTATTGAATCGAATCAAGATCTCGATGCCTGTTTGAATACGATTATTGAATCCGCTCACTCTCGTTTTCCTGTGATTGCAGATACGGATGACCGCGATAATATTGAAGGGATTTTGCACGCGAAAGATTTGCTTAAGTTTTTACGTGAAGATGCAGAAGAATTCGAGCTTTCCAAGTTGTTACGTCCAGTTGTGATTGTGCCGGAAAGTAAACGTGTCGATCGTATGTTAAAAGAGTTTCGTTCTGAACGTTTCCACATGGCGATTGTGGTGGATGAGTTTGGAGCTGTATCAGGTTTGGTGACCATTGAAGACATTCTCGAACAAATTGTGGGTGATATTGAAGACGAATTTGATGAGGAAGATGTCGCAGATATTCGTCAGCTTTCTCGTCATACTTATGCGGTGCGTGCACTAACAGATATTGATGATTTTAATGCGCAATTCAACACGCATTTTGATGATGAAGAAGTGGATACTATTGGCGGTTTAATCATGCAAGCCTTTGGGTATTTGCCTAAGCGTGGTGAAGAAATCACGTTAGAAAATATTCAATTTAAAGTGACCTCTGCCGATAGCCGTCGTTTAATTCAGGTGCGTGTAACTGTGCAGGATGAACATTTATCGGATATGGAAGGCGTGGAAGAACAAGCTGAATAAGGCATATCGTTTCGCTGTATTCTAAGCCCCCTCTTTGCTAAAGAGGGGGAATATTTTTTTATAGTATGGATAAAATGAATAAATTAGTGATTTATCTTATTGCCCTGATTTCTGGTGTGATTGGCGTATTTGCCTTTTCACCGTTTGATTATTGGGGATTGGCCTATGTATCCTTAGGCGGATTGCTGTTTGTGGCGAAAAATGCCCAAAAATCAACCGCACTTTTGGCCACTTTTTTGTGGTCGATGGGCTTTTTCTGTTTTGGTGTCAGTTGGTTAAATGTCAGTATTCATCAATTTGGTGGGGCATCCCTTGGCGTGAGCTATCTCTTGGTGGGCTTACTTTCTGCTTACCTTGCACTTTATCCAATGCTTTTCACTTATTTAGTGCAATGTTTTAAGGTGCAAAGTGCGGTCATTTTTGCCGCGATTTGGACATTGACTGAATTCTTGCGTGGATGGGTGTTTACCGGTTTTCCGTGGCTACAATTTGGTTATACCCAAATCGACAGTCCATTTTTCGGCATCGCCCCGATCTTTGGTGTCACGGGGCTAACATTTTTTACCGTTTGGGCAAGTGCGGTCATTTTTAATCTTGTTTTTTCACTATCGAAAAAACAATGGAATTTAGTCGGTGTTAATGTATTGCTATTATTGGTTGTGGGTGGATTAAGTGCTTATGCCGGTAAGGTGAATTTTGTCCAACCAAAAGAAGAGAAAGGTCTCACCGTTACACTTGCACAAGGTAACATTGAGCAAAATTTAAAATGGGATCCTGAATATCTTTATGCCACGGTAGATATCTATCAAAAACAAATTTTGGCACATTTAGGCAAGTCTGATTTGATTATTTTGCCTGAGTCGGCATTGCCAACTTTGGAAAATGCGATTACGCCATTTTTTGAAGCCTTAGATAAAGTCGCAAAAGAGAAAAACACGGAAGTGATGATTGGCACCGTGTATCGTGATGAGCAAAGCGGTAAATTATTAAATTCCATTGTGACAGCAGGGAATCCTGATTTTCCTTATGAGTTGATGACAAAAAATCGTTATAGCAAATATCATCTCGTGCCATTTGGTGAGTACGTGCCATTAGAAAGTTTGTTGCGTCCACTTAATTCTGTATTTAATTTGCCAATGTCTGCGTTCCAAAGTGGCGATGCGGTACAGCCATCATTTATGGCAAAACAACATGCTTTTGCACCGGCTATTTGTTATGAAATTATTTTCGGTGAGCAACTTCGTGAAAATCTGAAAAAAGAGACGGATTATTTGCTGACTATTTCCAATGATGCGTGGTTTGGCGACAGCATCGGCCCTTGGCAGCATTTACAAATGGCTAGAATGCGGGCGCTTGAATTAGGCAAACCATTAATTCGGGCAACTAATACAGGTATTTCAGTGTTTATTGATGCAAAAGGCAAGATTGAAGCGCAAGCACCGCAATTTGAGGAAACTACACTGACACATAAAATGGTGCCAACAGAAGGCAAAACGCCTTATGCGGCACTGGGTAATTTACCTATTTATGTGTTGTCATTGATTTTTGTGTTATTACGTGGCTTCACGACGTTATTAAAACGCCACTTGAACCTTTCACAAAAATAGCAGTCAAAACGACCGCACTTTTTTAACGTGAGAGGAAAATAAATTTCCTCTTGTAAAACCAATGAGATTTTAATGAATAAAAATCTAATCGAAGTCAAAAACCTGACCTTTAAACGAGGTGAGCGTGTGATTTACGATAACCTGAATTTGAAAGTCCAACAGGGTAAAATTACGGCCATTATGGGGCCATCAGGGATCGGGAAAACCACGTTACTGAAATTAATCGGTGGTCAGTTGTATCCTGAACAAGGCGAGATTTTGTTTGATGGACAAGATATTTGTCGTCTTTCAAATCGCGAGCTTTACGAAGTACGTAAACGCATGGGAATGTTATTCCAATCAGGCGCTTTATTTACGGATATTTCCACGTTTGATAACGTGGCATTTCCGATTCGCGAGCATACGCGCTTGCCGGAAAGTCTAATTCGTCAAATTGTGTTGATGAAATTAGAAGCGGTGGGCTTACGCGGGGCGGCAGATTTGATGCCTTCTGAGCTTTCAGGTGGGATGGCGCGTCGTGCAGCATTAGCACGTGCGATTGCACTTGACCCAGATTTAATCATGTTTGATGAGCCGTTTACGGGGCAAGATCCAATCAGCATGGGCGTGATCGTGAGCTTAATTAAACATTTTAATGAAGCACTGAATTTAACCTCTATTGTGGTTTCCCATGATGTGAATGAAATATTAAGCATTGCAGATTATGCCTATATCATTGCGGATAAACATGTGATTGCTGAAGGAACATCAGAACAATTGCTCGCGAGTCAAGATCCGCAAGTGGTACAGTTCTTGAAAGGTGAAGCCGATGGTCCAGTAAAATTCCATTATCCGGCAGGTGATTATGTGGAGGAATTATTTAAATGATTGTTGATATGATTTCTTCACTTGGACGAAGCGTAATCAAATTTTTCCGTGCATTAGGTCGCTCTGGCTTTATGCTGTTTGGTGCGTTAGTGGGTAAGCCACAATTTCGTCAACATTTTCCTTTATTAGTGAAGCAGTTATATGTATTAGGCGTACAGTCTTTATTGATTATCCTGCTTTCAGGTTTATTTATTGGAATGGTGTTGGGCTTACAAGGCTATGTGGTTTTGGTCGATTTTTCTGCAGAAACCAGCCTTGGACAACTTGTGGCGCTGTCTTTATTACGTGAATTAGGCCCAGTAGTAACCGCACTTTTATTTGCGGGTCGAGCAGGTTCAGCATTAACGGCTGAAATTGGCTTAATGAAAGCCACAGAACAACTTTCCAGCCTTGAAATGATGGCAGTCGACCCATTACGTCGAGTGATTGCACCGCGTTTTTGGGCGGGCTTGATTGCAATGCCAATTCTTGCGCTTCTCTTTACCGCGATTGGTATTTGGGGCGGTGCGCTTGTTGGTGTAGATTGGAAAGGTGTCGATGCAGGTAGCTTCTGGTCAGTGATGCAAAATGCCGTCAGCTGGAGCTATGACATTTTAAATGGATTTATTAAAAGCGTATTTTTCGCCATTGCAGTGGTGTGGATTGCGTTATTCAATGGTTATGATTGTATTCCAACATCTGAAGGTATCAGTCAAGCCACAACCAGAACGGTTGTCCACGCATCACTTGTGGTACTTGGGCTCGATTTCATCTTAACTGCTATTATGTTTGGGGCAGGTTAATAGGGTATTTTTATGAGACAAACAATTAAATATGAATTTTGGGTAGGCTTATTTTTGCTACTCGGTATCGCAGCGTTAGTATTTCTAGGCTTACGTGTAGCAAATGTGCAAGGTTTTGGTGAAACAAAATCTTACACAGTCACTGCAACTTTTGACAATATTGGTGGACTAAAGGTCCGTGCGCCACTTAAGCTAGGAGGAGTGGTAATCGGTCGTGTTTCTGATATTACGTTAGATGAAAAATCTTACTTGCCAAAAGTAAGCATTGCGATTAATGAAGAATATAAAGAAATTCCGGAAAACAGTTCGTTATCGATCAAAACATCTGGATTATTGGGCGAGCAATATATCGCCTTAACAATGGGCTTTGATGATGGTGAAACCGCGATGTTAAAAAACGGTAGCCAAATTCAAGACACAAAATCCGCAATGGTATTGGAAGATTTAATCGGCCAGTTCCTTTACGGCGATAAAAAAGCAGACGGCAATGCTGAAAAAGCAGAACCTGAAGCCAAATAATAATCTTTATTTAGGAGATTTATGATGAAATTTACTCAGTTTAAAAAATGGTTTAGCGTAATGGCATTTGCAGTGACTGCACTTTTTGTGACTCAAACTGTACGTGCAGAAACGAGCCCTTATGTGTTGATGCAACAAGCATCAGATAAGTTATTTGCCGATATCAAAAACAATCAGGCAAAAATTAAAAAGGATCCAAATTATTTACGTACCATCGTGCGTAACGATTTATTACCTTACGTGCAAGTAAACTATGCAGGTTCTTTGGTGTTAGGTTCACACTTCAAATCAACTACGCCAGAACAACGTGAAAAATTCTTTAAAGCATTCAGCGATTTTATCGAACAAGCTTATGCACAAGTGTTAACCGCTTATACCGATCAAAATATTCAAATTGAACCGGCTAAAGAAGTGGGTGACAAAAACCTTGTGAGCATTCGTGTCAACATCATGCAAAATGGTGGACAAGCGCCAATCAAATTAGATTTCAAATGGCGTAAAAACAGTAAAACTGGTGAATGGCAAGCTTATGACATGGTTGCAGAAGGCGTGAGCATGGTTGTAACTAAACAAAATGAATGGAGCGGTATCTTACGTCAACAAGGTATTGAGGCATTAACAGCTCAAATTCAAAAATCTGCCGCAGCACCCGTGACATTGAGCAAATAAGCGAATGACTGCGTTAAAGTGGGATTTAATCCAAAATAATGATAAGATAGCTCTCCAATTATCGGGGGAGCTATCCCGCAACACGTTGTTACCATTATGGCAGCAACGTGCTTCTTTTTTATCAGAAAAGCTAGCGAATCAAAGTATCATTGAATTTGATTTAACAAATATTAAACGAATTGATTCTGCCGGTTTTGCATTATTGTGTGATTTTCTACATGATAGTGAGCAGTTACCAAATAAAAAAGTGCGGTTGATAAATCCGCCGGAACAGTTATTAACCCTTGCTGATTTAGTGAATTTATCTCATTGGATTGGCACTTTTATTGATCATCATTAAAACGGAAATCCTAATGGAACTGCAAGAAATTGAACGTATTTTAAAAGAAAGCCTGAATGTAGATGAGGTTTATGCTCAGGGTGAAAATGCACACTTTGGTGTGATTGTAGTGAGCGATGAGATCGCGGCACTTTCTAAATTAAAACAGCAACAAACTATCTACGCGCCATTAATGCCTTATTTCCAAACTGGCGAAATTCACGCTTTAACTATTAAAACCTATACCACTGCAAAGTGGAAAATGGATCGTCTATTACATCAAGCTAGCTAGGATTTTCTATGGAAAAATTTCGTGTTTATGGCGGGCAATCTCGCTTAAGTGGTACTGTAACCATCTCTGGTGCAAAAAATGCTGCACTTCCTATTCTTTTTGCTGCAATTTTGGCAACTGAGCCAGTTAAATTAACAAACGTACCAGAACTAAAAGATATTGATACCACCTTAAAAATCTTACGTAAACTTGGCGTTGTAGCTGAGCGTGATGCTGAAGGTGCAGTATTATTAGATTGTTCTAAAATTGATCACTTCGTTGCGCCATATGAATTAGTAAAAACCATGCGTGCTTCTATCTGGGCACTAGCACCGTTGGTGGCTCGTTTTAATCAAGGTCAAGTTTCTTTACCAGGTGGTTGTTCTATCGGTGCACGTCCGGTTGATCTTCACATTAGTGGCTTAGAAAAACTCGGTGCAACGATTGAGCTGGATGAAGGTTATGTAAAGGCGGTTCTTGCAGATCGTCTTGTAGGTACGCGTATTGTGATGGAAAAAGTGAGCGTTGGGGCGACTTTATC
>JAWHBY010000077.1:0-8586 GCA_032568935.1 Parahaemophilus parainfluenzae | reverse complement strand
GTTTAATTGCACAAGTAAAGGCTTTGTCTGTCCGAAATGCGGTAATCATGACAGTGCAAAAGTCTCCGTAACCCGACGGGTTTGTGGTTATCTCGGCAGCCCTGACGCTCGTCCATTCAATGCCGGTAAACAGGAAGAAGTAAAACGTCGAGTGAAACACCTATAATGTCGCAATATTGATTATGATAAAATAGCTCATCAAAAGTGAGCTATTTTTATTTCAACAAAGAAGGAAATACCATGCTAACACTTGCTCAGATTACCCAATCCATCATGCAAGACCCCGATAATCAATCCTTTACCACAAAGGGTATCGAACCGCTTTTTGCTGCGCCAAGTACCGCTCGTATTAATATCGTCGGACAAGCACCTGGAATTAAAGCCCAAGAAAGTCGTTTATATTGGAATGATAAAAGCGGTGATCGCCTACGTGAATGGCTAGGAGTAGATCGCGATACCTTTTATCACTCCGGTATGTTTGCTGTCATTCCAATGGATTTTTATTACCCAGGAAAAGGAAAATCCGGTGATTTACCACCGCGCAAAGGTTTTGCGGAAAAATGGCATCCAGCAATTCTCGCTAATTTGCCTAATATTGAGCTGACGATTCTTATTGGACAATATGCACAAAAATACTATTTGCCGGAAAATAACCTTAATGTCACAGAGACTGTTCACCATTTCCGTGATTTTCTCCCTCATTTTCTCCCGCTCGTTCACCCTTCTCCACGCAACCAAATTTGGCTTAAAAAGAATCCGTGGTTTGAACAAGAGATTGTGCCAACATTGCAAAAGCAAGTGAAAGCAATTTTATCTCGTTAAATAAACCTTCTCGACTAATAAAGTGCGATCAAAAATATCTGATTTTGGCCGCACTTTGCTTTGATACTAATCAATTTTTAGTATGCATTATTTTCTGGTTAATTACTCTTATGCTACAATCAGCGGCCATAAAAAATATAAGGAAAAATATGCAATCAATACCTGTTACCAATTCTCAACGAAAAGCCTGGAATAAACAGACTGTTATATTCCTCTTTGATGTTGCACTTTTTTTTATTTTACTGAATACACTTCCTTTTGAACCTGCAGCAAATAAAGGATTATCTTTACTCGCATTTGTAGCCATTTTATGGCTTACCGAAGCCGTCAGTGTAACAATCACTGCATTGTTCGTACCCATTTTATCTGTCTTATTAGGGTTAGCTAATAGTCGTGAAGCTCTCGTTGCCTTTGCGGATCCGACCATTTTCTTATTCTTTGGTGGCTTTGCACTTGCCACCGCATTAAATGTGCAAAAAATCGACCAAATGATTTCTAATAAAATCATGCAATTAGCGAAAGGTCGTCTCTTTGTTGCGGTGCTTTACCTCTTTTTAGCAACAGCATTTTTATCCATGTGGATGAGTAATACCGCTACTGCGGCGATGATGATCCCGCTTTCAATGACCATTTTAAGTCAGTTAGACCGTAATAAAGATCACAATACTTACGTATTCGTGTTATTAGGGATTGCCTATAGTGCCACCATTGGAGGGATGGGAACACTTGTGGGAAGCCCACCTAATGCGATTGCAGCCTCCCAACTTCATTTAGGTTTTGCTGACTGGTTAATGTATGGCACGCCAGTCATGTTAATTTTATTCCCGCTTATTATTGGTTGGTTATATCTTGTTTTTAAACCGAAACTCGGGCTTCGTTTTGCTGCTGAATTTGAAAAAATTCACATGACCAAACAACGTGTTTTAACGTTGATTATTTTTATCACTGTAGCGATTCTCTGGATTTTTGGTGGGTACCTCAACCCAATTATTTCTCAATCATTAGGTTTACCAAAACCAATTGGCAGTTTTGACAGTATGGTTGCACTCTCCGCTGCGATTGTCATTTGTGTAACCGGGATCGCAAGTTGGAAAGAAGTACAAGAAAATACAGAATGGGGTGTACTGTTCCTTTTTGGTGGCGGTTTAACCTTAAGCTCAGTATTGACTCAATCTGGCGCAAGCAAAATCATGGCGGATGGCATTGTCTTCATCATTGAAGGAGGCCACTACTATGTGATGGCATTAATTGTTGCAGCCTTTATTGTCTGCTTGACTGAATTTACATCAAACACAGCAAGCGCTGCCTTACTCGTTCCAATCTTTATTTCTATCGCACAAGCACTGAATATGCCACCACTTGGTTTTGCGATGATTATCGGTTTAGGTGCATCTTGTGCCTTTATGATGCCGGTCGGTACCCCGCCAAATGCGATTGTGTACTCAACAGGTTTTGTTAAACAATCAGAAATGATCCGAGTGGGTAAATTTATTGATTTAACCTGTATGGTCATTATTGCAACCATTGCTTATCTGTTCTGGATGTAGTCTTTAAATCAAACAAGTGCGGTTAAAAATAACGTAATTTTTATTAACCACACTTTTTTTATTTTCTTTACGCAAACGTTTGCGGCGAATAAAAATTAACGTATAATTCGCACAATTTTTTTCTACTTAAGGGAACCTAATGAATAACAATCTACTTTATACCGTGGAAGACAAACCACCTTTCGGATTAAGTTTACTCCTTGCGGCACAACATTTACTTGCCGCACTTGGGGGAATTATTGCCGTACCATTGGTCATTGGTAACGTCTTAAAATTACCTACCGAAGATACCATTACGCTAGTGAATGCTGCACTGCTAATTTCTGGTGTAGTGACCGTTATCCAATGTAAAGGCCTGGGTCCTGTTGGTATTCGTTTGCCAAGTGTGATGGGAACCAGTTTTACTTTTGTTGCTGCTGCACTTGCCATTGGTTTTAGCGAATATGGCATCGCCGGTATTTTAGGTTCTTCTCTCATTGGTTCCTTAGTGATGATTATCGGCAGTTTCTTCATGCCCTATATTCGCAAATTGTTCCCACCACTTGTAACAGGGACTGTTGTCATGATGATCGGCTTAAGCCTCATTCCAGTTGCTGTTGACTGGTTTGCTGGTGGTCAACGTGGTGATGCAAATTATGCGACGCCAGAAAATTTAATGATGGCGAGCTTTGTATTAGTCATCGTTGTTGCTCTCGTGCAATGGGGTAAAGGCATTTTCTCTGCAGCGGCGATCGTTATTGGGATGATGACAGGCTATATCGTCTGTTTAGCGATGGGCTGGGTGAGCTTTGAAGGTGTAAAACAAGCACAAACTTTTGCGATTCCACAACCACTACACTTTGGCTTAGCTTTCCCAATTTCAGGTATTATCGGCATGTCCATTGCGTACTTAGTGACGATCGTTGAATCAAGCGGTAACTTCTTAGCATTAGGTAATGCTACCAAAACCGAAATCACCGGCAGACATTTACGCGGTGGCGTTTTAGCCGATGGTTTAGGATCAGCCTTAGCTGCCATTATGTCCACCACGCCATTCTCTTCATTCTCACAAAACATTGGTGTCATTTCTCTAACTGGCGTAGCAAGCCGTCACGTGGTTGCACTAACCGGTGTGCTTCTAGCACTAGCTGGTTTATTCCCTGTATTCGGTGCACTAATTGTTTCAATTCCATTACCCGTATTAGGCGGTGCAGGCTTAATGATGTTTGCGATGATTATCGCTGCGGGTATCCAAATGTTGGATAAAGTCGCACGTAGCAAACGTAATGGTTTAATTATCGCGATTTCCATTGGCTGTGGCTTAGCGGTGACAACTCGTCCAGAATTGCTTGATAAATTACCGCACTTTTTCAAAGAAGTGCTCGGTTCTGGCATTACCGTAGGCTCATTACTTGCCTTAATTCTTAACCTTGTCCTTCCAGAAGATAAAGTGGAAGAAACAAAAGAATAAAAATAGATAGCGAATAAGGGCAGATTAACACTGCCCTTTTCTTTTCCTGTAAAACATTTCTAAAACTGACCGCACTTTGTTAAAATCAGGCATCATTTTCCATTTATGAAGGAATAAAAATGGCAGATTTACCTTTCTTAGTTGAGCTTAACGAACAAAATCTTACTGAAACGTTGCAACGTTCTGTTGAAACGCCACTTGTCATTAACTTTTATGCGCCAAGCCATAAAGAATCAGCTGATTTTACAAAAGTTCTACAACGTGTTGCAGAACAACACCAAGGACAATTTATTCTCGGCTTAGTCAATTGTGAAACAGAGCAAATGATTGCCGCACAATTTCGTATTCAAGCGTTACCAACAACCTATCTTTTTAAAGAGGCACAAGCATTAGATGCGTTCCCTGGCGCATTAGATGAAGCCAGCTTATTGCAACGTTTAAGTGCGATTTTGCCAAAAGAAGAAGATTTAAAATTCCAAAAAGCCTTGGATTTTTTACAAGTGGAAGATTACGACTCTGCC
This sequence comes from Parahaemophilus parainfluenzae, assembly GCA_032568935.1. Lineage (GTDB taxonomy): Bacteria > Pseudomonadota > Gammaproteobacteria > Enterobacterales > Pasteurellaceae > Haemophilus_D > Haemophilus_D parainfluenzae_AE. The sequence goes on along the minus strand of JAWHBY010000077.1, from coordinate 4,246 downwards.
CTTCCATTACTGAAAGAAGCCTGGGAGCTTTCAGATAAGAAAAACAGCGATGTGGCATTACTTTATGCGGAAACTTACATTGCCATTAAGAAAACGGAGCCTGCGGCAGATATTTTAGCGCAAATTCCGATTCAGGATCGCGATAGCCGTTGGCATGGATTACAAGCGCAGATTGAGCTTTTAATTAAAGCGGCGGATACGCCAGAAATTCAGCAATTACAAACGGATTATGCTAAAAATCCAACGCCTGAAATTGCGTTGAAATTGGCAGTTCAGCTCCATCAAGCCAATCGAAACGAAGAAGCGTTAGATTTATTATTTAGCATTCTTAAACAAGATCTTTCTGCGGAAAATGGTGAAGTGAAACAACAGTTTTTATCTATTTTATCAGCCATTGGTAATACAGATCCTATCACCAATAAATATCGCCGATTGCTGTATTCATTGCTTTACTAATACGATCAACTATTTTTTTATGCATGAAGGCTTTATAATGAACGAATTCCAAAAGCCTCATGCTTTATTTTATAAACAAAGGATTCTTTATGTCAGACGTTAAACACAGCAAATTATTAATTTTAGGTTCAGGTCCTGCAGGTTATACCGCCGCTATTTATGCCGCTCGTGCAAACTTAAAACCTGTTTTAGTGACCGGTCTTCAACAAGGCGGGCAACTTACTACCACGGATGAAATTGAAAACTGGCCGGGTGATTTTGAAATGACAACGGGCCCAGGTTTAATGCAGCGTATGTTGCAACACGCTGAAAAATTTGAAACAGAAATCGTGTTTGATCATATTCATAAAGTCGATTTATCTTCTCGCCCGTTCAAACTTTATGGCGATATGCAAACCTTCACATGTGATGCATTAATCATCGCAACAGGCGCATCAGCACGTTATATCGGATTAGAATCTGAAACCGCTTATAAAGGCCGTGGCGTTTCAGCTTGCGCAACCTGTGATGGTTTTTTCTATCGCAATAAACCGGTTGCCGTTGTCGGTGGCGGAAATACCGCCGTTGAAGAAGCACTTTACTTAGCTAATATTGCCTCTGAAGTACATTTAATCCACCGTCGCGATAGTTTCCGTGCGGAAAAAATCTTAATCGATCGCTTATACAAAAAAGTCGAAGAAGGCAAAATCGTGCTTCATACTGACCGCACTTTGAATGAAGTATTAGGCGATAACATGGGCGTAACCGGTGTACGTTTAGAAAACGTGAAAACCGGCAAAAAAGAAGACGTGAAATTAGACGGTTTATTTATTGCCATCGGTCATGCGCCAAATACTGAAATCTTCCAAGGTCAGCTTGAACTTAATAACAGTTATATCGTTGTTAAATCTGGTCTTGAAGGCAATGCAACAGCAACCTCTGTGGAAGGCGTATTTGCGGCAGGTGATGTGGTGGATCATAACTATCGCCAAGCCATTACTTCAGCTGGAACGGGCTGTATGGCGGCATTAGATGCTGAACGTTATTTAGATACACAAGAATAAATAAATTTCCTTATTTATTTTCCCCCCTCTTTAGCAAAGCGGGGACAGGAGAGATTTTAAAGAATCAATTCTGAATCAATGAATTCGTCCTTCAAGCTCCCTCTCAATAGAGAGGGAGAACTTTTTAAATACTAACTCTACAAATCTATGGACAAACTTCGCCAAAAATATTTACAAAAATGGCTTCGTGCGCAGCAACAACCTGTTAAAAAATTAATGCGCACCAATATTGCCCTTGCCACACTTTCTTCCTTAATTCTTGTGGCTCAAACCTATTTTCTTGCGACATTGCTCGACAAGCTCATTATGCAACATATCGATCGCGTTGAATTGATTCCATATTTTATTGCATTAATCATTACTTTTGCGTTGCGTGCGGTCATTTTATGGCTACGCGAAAAAATTGGCTTTAAAGCAGGTCGATTACTGCGCAATCACATGCGTCAAAAGATCTTAGACAAAATCCACCAAGTGGGACCTGCGACTATCAATAATAAACCCGCCGGTAGCTGGGCAAGTATCATGCTTGAACAAGTGGAAAATCTGCATAACTTCTATTCGCGTTTCTTACCACAACAAAGTTTGTCTGCCATTGTACCAATGGTGATTTTAATTGCTGTATTCCCGCTCAACTGGGCGGCTGGACTGATTTTGATGGTTACTGCACCGCTTGTACCAGTTTTTATGATTCTAGTAGGGATTGCAGCAGCAGACAGCAGCCAAAAAAATATGGCGGCCCTTTCTCGCTTAAGTGCACAATTCTTGGATCGCTTACGCGGTTTAGAAACCTTGCGTCTTTTCAACCGCACTTCAGAACAAACTCAACATATTGAAAGCACAACGGAGGACTTCCGTGAAACGACCATGACAGTACTTAAAATGGCATTTCTCTCTTCTGCTGTGTTAGAGTTTTTCACCTCCATTTCCATTGCTTTAATGGCGGTGTACTTTGGTTTTAGCTATTTAGGCCAAGTCGAATTTGGTACCTATGGCACCACGCTAACCTTATTTACCGGCTTTTTCTGCTTAATTCTTGCGCCAGAGTTTTATCAACCATTGCGAGATCTCGGGACTTACTATCACGATCGTGCAGCTGGTATTGGTGCAGCTGATGCCATTGTCGATTTCTTAGAAGCTGATTATTTAATTGCACATCAAAGTAATGAACAAATTCCAACACAAAGTGCGGTCGAAATTCAGGCTGAAAATTTAGTAGCGCTTTCTCCACAAGGTCAACCATTAACGAAGCCTCTTTCATTCCATATTCCGAAAGAAAGCCATATTGCTCTTGTCGGCCAAAGTGGCGCAGGAAAAACCTCTTTAATCAATGTATTACTGGGTTTCTTACCTTATGAAGGCAGCTTAAAAATTAACGGTGTAGAACTTAATCAAAGCCGTTTAAGCGACTGGCGTAAACAAATTGCATGGGTCGGTCAAAACCCCTTATTGCTACAAGGTAGCATCAAAGAAAATCTACTTTTAGGTGATATTCAAGCAACTGATGAGCAAATTGAGCAAGCCTTGGTTTCTGCTCAAGCGAAAGAATTTACTGATAAATTAGGCTTGGATAGCGAAATTAAAGATGGTGGGATGGGTGTATCCGTAGGCCAAGCTCAACGCTTAGCTATCGCACGCGCTTTACTACGCAAAGGCAATTTATTATTACTTGATGAGCCAACGGCTAGCCTCGATGCTCAATCTGAAAATCTGGTACTTGCTGCTCTTGCTGGAATGAGCCATAACCAAACCACCTTAATGATTACACACCGTATTGAAGATCTGAAACAATGCGACAATATTTTAGTGATGCAAGAAGGTGAAATTGTTCAACAAGGCCATTTCAACCAATTAAAAGATCAAGGCTTCTTTGCCGAATTATTGGCTCAACGAAAAGAGGATATTCAATAATGCATGCTTTACTTCCCTTTTTACGTTTATTTAAATTCGCCAAGTTGCCTTTATTTTTAGGCTTGGTTTTAATGATCACAGGCCTAGCATCCAGTATTGGCTTGCTGACCACATCGGGTTGGTTTTTAGCGGCGACAGCAATTGCTGGTCTTGGCACGTTATTTAATTTCTTCTATCCTTCTGCCTCTGTGCGTGGGCTTGCTATTGGCCGTACCCTTTTCCGTTATTTTGAAAAGTTGGTGACACACGATGCGACTTTCCGCATTTTGGCTAAATTACGGGTACAAGTTTTTGAGAAGATTATTCCCTTAAGTCCTGCGGTGTTAAATCGCTACCGTAACAGCGATTTATTAAACCGCTTAGTATCGGATGTGGATACGCTAGATAGTCTTTATCTTCGTTTAATTGCACCATTTATTACGGCTATTTTTGTGATTCTAGCCATGTGTATTGGCCTAAGTTTCGTCAATGTACCTTTAGCCTTAGGTCTAGGTGTGAGTCTGCTTTTATTGGTATTGGTTATTCCAACCGTTTTCTACCAACTTGGTAAAAAATTCGGTGATAAACTCGTGTATTCACGCGCACTTTATCGCACACAATTCCTAGAATTTATCCAAGCGCAAGCTGAATTATTGCTCTTTAATGCTGAAGATAAATTGAAAGATAACATGGCTAAAACTGAAGCTAACTGGCAAGCAGACCAGCAAAAAGAAGCCAATTTAAGCGGATTTTCAACCGCACTTTCACTCTTCTTAAATGGTTTGATTATTGCCGTAATGTTGTGGTTTAGCTCACAAGCGGAGTTTGGTAACGATGAATACCGTATGGCATTTATTGCG
>JAWHBY010000076.1:0-8597 GCA_032568935.1 Parahaemophilus parainfluenzae | reverse complement strand
ACACCAGGCTCACCAATTAATACAGGGTTGTTTTTGGTACGACGTTGTAATACTTGAATGGCTCGACGAATTTCTTCATCACGACCAATAACCGGGTCGAGGTTGCCACTTTCAGCACGAGCTGTTAAATCAATCGTATATTTTTCAAGAGCTTGTCTGCTTTCTTCTGCATTTTGATCGTTCACGCTTTGTCCTCCGCGAATATGTTGAATCGCTTGTAAAATTTGTTCTTTTTTCGCACCACATTTTTTCAAAATGTCATTTAATGCACCACGCTCTTCAAGCGCCGCCAATAAGAACAATTCACTGGAAATAAATTTATCTTGTTTTTGTTGTGCTAATTTGTCACATAAATTCAATAAGTTGAGTAATTGACGAGAAATTTGCACGTCTCCGCCATTACCTGACACTTGTGGCAATTTATTCAATTCTGCGTTTAATTCATTACGTAATAACGCGACATTCACGCCACTTGCTGTCAAAATCGGTGCAATTGAACCATCTTGTTGATTTAAAAGTGCGGCCAATAAATGCACTGGTTCGATAAACTGATTATCTTTACCAAGCGCTAATGACTGTGCTTCACTAAGTGCTTGTTGGAATTTAGTGGTAAATTTTTCAATATTCATATCTTCTCCTGCATAAAATCCTTGGGGTCATCCCCTTTATGAGTAATTAAATAAGACCCTTTTTTGGTATTTCAAGAGAAAAAATAGACTATTTTTAATTTTTTCTATCAAATTTTACTTCTTGATAGGTTTAAGCAACTAAGATTTGATGAAGTGGCACGTCCCACGCTTCTGTGGGAAGCTGTTCGACTTGCTGACATTGATGGGCTAATCCCACGGGGATAAAAGAATACTTCTGCCAATGTTGTAAGGTGCGATCATAAAAACCACCGCCCATGCCTAGACGATTTCCTTGTTTATCAAACCCGACGAGTGGCGTAAAAAGAATATCTAATTTATCCAAAGGCAATACATTTTGTACATTGAGTTTGGGTTCCCAAATGCCAAATTTATTTTTCAGCATCGGAGTATCAGGCAAATAACGTAAAAACAAAAGGTGATTAGGATTGAAAGGATGCAAGACGGGCAAATAAACCTGTTTACCTTGCGCCCAAAGAATTTTGATGAGTTTTTCTGTCGAAATTTCTCCATCAAAGGAAATATACAAGGCAATATGCTGCGCATTTCGTTCTTCAATTAATGCTAGAGCTTGTTGAGTGATAGAATCTTCCGCCTGTTGCTGCTGAAGTGCGGTCAAATTTGCTCGTGTTTTACGAATTTGCTGACGGAGCTGATTGCGAAGCGTTTGCTGTGTTGATTTCATTCGATTAGAAAGAATGGATTTAAGAGGAAGGTCCCAGAGTGCCGCTACGAGTAGTAGTCCTTGAACCCGACGGTCCAAGGAAACCGGTAAGGCCATTTTTAGGTTTCTTTAGTCCAATGACAAAGTCAAAGGTCAAGCCTACACACCAATGGCGGGAAACCGATTTATAAAGTTCTAAGTATCGGCTCAGGGACATAACCCATCCACGAACACCCCAGGAAATCTTTTAAATTTATACTAGCTCAATTTGATTAATTTGACTAGCCTTTATTTGAATAATTTTGCTTATTCAAGCACGCCTCACAAGGGATGGGATTATTTTTTAACAGGTTGAATTAAATCAGACTCTTCCGGTTTTTTCACATCTGCAAATTGTTTATCTTTATTTGCATCGATGACTTGCTGAGTTTGGGTAGCTAATTGTTGTAAACCCATTTTGTCATAGGCTTCTTTCATTAAGAATAAACCTTCATAAGTCGCTTTTGCATCCGGATATTGTTGTAACATACCCACTACACGGTTTGATACCGCTACCCACGCATCACGTTTTGCATAAAATTTCGCAATTTCTAATTCATGACGAGCTAATGAATCTTTGATGTATGCCATACGTGCTACCGCATCTTGTGAATATGGGCTATTTGGGAACGCACGTACTAAGCTTTGGAAGTTTGAAAACGCCGTTTTCATTGAAGTTGTTTCACGCGTTGCACGATCGATACCAAAGAAATCTTGGATCATGTTATCGGCCGTTGCTAAGTTTGTTAAACCCGCCATATACACTGCATAGTCACGGTTTGGACTTTGTGGGAATTGGTGTAAGTAGTTATCTACGGTTACCAAAGTGGCTGTGTAATCTTGTGTTTTATAGTTTGCATAAATTAAATCAAGCATTGCTTGCTCTTGGTAAGTACTACCAGGGAAACGCTCTGTTGCTGCCTTTAAATAACGAATCGAGTCAGAATAGCTCCCTTCTTGCAATGCTGCCGCCCCTTTTGCATAAAGATCATCAACAGAAGCTTGTTCCACTTCTTTATTACCACTGCTACAAGCTGCAATCGCGAATGAGGTCAATGCAATAAGTGCAAGAGATTTTATTTTACGCATTCTTTTTTCCTTAATTTTTACGAAAATCAATAAATAAGTTACAATTAACGAATATTGTATAGAACATTACACAATAAGCCAACTTTTTAAATTTTTAGATGGATTTTTTATGCCACAAATTACCTTAACGGCTGAAATTCAGCCCGAACAAATGGGACAGCGTTTAGACCAAACCCTCGCAGAGTTGTTCCCAGAATATTCCCGTTCGCGTTTAAAAACCTGGATTGAAGCAAAACAGGTAAAAATGAACGGTGAAATTGCCGATATTCCACGTGCAAAAGTTTATGGCGGAGAGCAAATTGAAATTTCGGTAGAAGTGGAAGATGAAAGCCGTTTTGAGCCACAAAATATTCCACTCAATATCGTTTATGAAGATGACGATATTATCGTGATTAACAAACCTAAAGATCTCGTGGTTCACCCAGGTGCGGGCAATCCAGATGGCACGGTACTTAACGCGCTACTCTATCACTATCCACCTATTGCCGAAGTACCGCGCGCAGGAATTGTGCATCGTTTAGATAAAGACACAACGGGCCTCATGGTTGTCGCTAAAACGATTCCCGCACAAACAAAACTTGTACGTGATTTACAAAAACGCAAAATTACTCGTGAATACGAAGCCGTCGCAAGTGGTATTATGACCAAAGGTGGAACCGTAGACCAACCAATGGCTCGCCACGCGACAAAACGCACATTGATGGCGGTTCACCCCATGGGTAAACCGGCGGTTACACACTATCGCATCATGGAAAACTTCCGTAATTACACCCGTTTACGCTTACGTTTAGAAACTGGTCGAACTCACCAAATTCGTGTGCACATGGCACATATTGCGCATCCACTATTGGGTGATCAAACTTATGGTGGTCGTCCTCGTCCACCTAAAAACGCAAGTGAAGCCTTCACTGAAGTACTACGCAATTTTAAACGCCAAGCCTTACATGCGGTTATGTTGCGTTTAGCTCATCCTATCACAGGTGAAATGATGGAATGGTATGCCCCATTGCCAGATGACTTTGTCGAATTATTGCATGCCTTAAAAGCGGATTACCTCGAACATAAAGACGAATTGGATTATTAAGATGAAAACCATTGTTCCAAACTGGAATGTTCCACCACATATCCAAGCATTTACAACCACAAGAGAAGGTGGCGTAAGCCTGCCGCCTTTCGATAGTTTTAATTTAGGCGATCATGTCGAAGACGATAAAAGTGCGGTCAAAACTAACCGCACTTTATTGGTTGAAAAATTTAATCTGCCACATTTCCCGTTATTTTTAACTCAAACGCACAGCACTCGTGTGATTACAGTACCTTATGAGGGAAATAATTTTGAAGCTGATGCAGTTTACACCAATCAACCTAACCAAGTCTGTTTGGTGATGACAGCTGATTGTTTGCCAGTTTTATTCACCAATAAACAAGGCACTGAAGTGGCTGCATCCCATGCGGGCTGGCGCGGACTCTGTGATGGTGTTTTAGAAGAAACCGTGAAATGTTTCCAATCAGATCCCGAAGAGATTATCGCGTGGTTTGGACCAGCTATCGGCCCCAATGCGTTCCAGGTAGGTAAAGAAGTGATTGAGCAATTTATGGCTTTTGACCCGATTGCAGAAACGGCTTTTCGACCAGATCCGAATGAAGCAGGAAAATACCTCGGCAATCTTTATCAAATCGCCACACAACGCCTCAATAAATTAGGGATTACCCAAATTTACGGTGGGGAGCATTGCACATTTAATGAAAGAGAGAGCTTCTTTTCCTATCGTCGAGATGGCAAAACAGGTCGAATGGCAAGTCTGATTTGGATAAAAAAATAAACTCATTAATACAACAAACCGCACCTTAAAGTGCGGTTTATTTTTGGTTTATTCTGAATAACTTTCAAACCAACTTTCTAAAATCAAGCAAGCAGAAATCCCATCTACTTTGCCTTTATTGAGAGCGCGATAACCGCCACGCTGGAAAATTTCATCGCGAGCAGAAACCGTCGTTAAGCGCTCATCTTGCAGTTCTACTTTGATACCGAAACGGCCATTTAAGCGATTAGCAAATTTCTTCGCACGAAGTGTTAAATCTTGCTCGGTTCCATCCATATTTAAAGGTAATCCCACTACAATGATATCGGGTTTCCAATCCTTTAAACATTTTTCAATAGCATCCCAATTGGGAATCCCATCTTGGGCTTTAAATGCAGGCAAGGCTTGCGCTGTACCCGTGATACTTTGCCCGACCGCACAACCGATGCTTTTTGTGCCGAAATCAAACGCAATTGCCGTGATACCCATTAACTATGCCCCACTTGTGAAAAGACAAAATTATGAGGATTAATCCCCAATAATTGATTCGCGGCAGGATAACGATCTTCATAAATCGTTTCAAACAAAATGGTGTCTGAAGCTGGCGCCACTAGCCACGCATTATCTACAATCTCTTGTTCTAGCTGTCCGGCTGTCCAACTGGCACAACCGAGTGCAACAAGATATTTCCCAGGCGCATCCGCTAAACCAAAGGTTTCCACAATATCTGCCGACGTGGTGAGATACATCTCATCAGTAATTTTATAACTATGCTCAAATTCTTTCGCAGTTTTCTTATGCAGAATAAAACCACGCTCAGAATGTACTGGGCCCCCCGCAAGTACAAGTTCATTGCTAAAAGTGCGGTCATTTTTCATCATAAAATTCATTTTTGAATATAGTTCAGCAATGCTTAAATCGGTGGGTTGATTAATCACTAAGCCCATCGAGCCTTGCTCATTATGCTCACACATATACACCACAGTATTTTGGAAATAATCCTCCAACTGTGGCATCGCAATTAAAAATTGCCCTTGTAAATCCATCATTATCCCAAATCTCCAAAACAAATTTGTAACGCACTGATCGCTGCCAAAGAGGCAGTTTCTGTACGCAATACTCGCTTTCCTAATAAAATTTCAGTAAATCCTTGTTGTTCAGTTTGAGCGATTTCTTGAGGAGATAAACCGCCTTCTGAACCAATAAGTAAACGAACCCCCTCTTTTGGAATTGAAGGTAAGGTTTTGATTGAATATTGGGCTCTTGGGTGTAAATTCAATTTTAGCGCACCATCATTTTCAGCACACCAATCTTGTAATTTCATTAACGGACGAATTTCTGGTACAACATTACGGCCACATTGTTCACAAGCGGCAATAGCAATTTTTTGCCATTGTTGAATTTTCTTATCCATGCGTTCGCCGTCTAGCTTCACGCCACATCGTTCTGACCATAATGGTGTAATCACATTCACACCCAACTCTACGGATTTCTGAATGGTGAATTCCATTCGATCACCACGTGAAATAACTTGTCCTAAATGAATAGATAAATTTGACTCTTTATCACTCCATTCACACCCCAAAATCTCCACTTTAACGGCTTTTTTGCTCGCTTCAATAATTTTGGCCGGATAAATATGATTACTTCCATCAAATAATTCGATTTGTTCGCCTTCTGTCATCCGCAGTACACGTCCTACGTGATTAGCCGCATCTTCTGAAAGCTGGCAAGTGGATTGTTCTTTAAGGGATTCTGGATGATAAATTCTTGGAATACGCATAATGTTAAATCTTTAATATAAGGAAAAAGTGCGGTCATTTTCAACCGCACTTTTCATATTATTCTGTAGCTAGATCTCTTGGCAAGCTTTCTAAAATCGCTCGCCAGTAAGTAGAGGTCACTTGCTTGTGTTTGCGAATACAACCTACTACTAAATCGGATTGACCACTTTCACAAATATCGCGCAATTCTACATAGAAATCATAAGTAACTTGGCGATGTTTTTCTTCACTGAAAAACAATAAGCCAATTTTATGATAAACCCCACGTAAGCTATTAAAAATTAAACGATAGAAAGGTTTATTAGCCATTACTGTAAACTGACGGAATAAGGCATAGTCAAATTCCATATAGCTCTCTGCCGTATTTTCTAATGAATCCAACCCTTTAAACAAAGTAACTGAAGCTTTAGGTGAGTTTTTGACGGCTTCATAAATATAAGATTCAGACATGCGACTACGCAATGAGAGCATATTTTCAATGATTAATGGCGCACTTTGACGATCTAAGGTAATTAAGGTTTCAATAATGCTTGGACCTGCTGTATCCCAAATATCATTAACTTTTGTTGGCTTGCCGTGTTGAATGGTAAGCCATCCATCGCGTGCTAAACGCTGTAATACTTCACGTAATGTGGTACGTGTTACACCGATTTTATCTGCTAAATCACGTTCAGAAGGAAGATTAGTACCGGCGGGAAATACATCATCCCAAATACTTCTAACAATATATTCTTCGGCAAGCGCGGCAGGGCTTTGAGCCCGTAAAAGAGTGCTATCTGTCTGCATAAATATTAAAAAGTCTAAAAAAAATCAAAAAAATGTGATTTATTCAATAAATCTTCAACTGATCTATTATCCTTTAAAGCAGTATATATTACAATGACAGGACTATAAAAAAACGGAGTTCGATATGACTTACACACAAGCATTCATGAAAAACTTTCTAGGCGCGAGTCCAGATTGGTATAAATTGACCATTATTGCCTTTTTGGTAATGAATCCAATTTTATTCTTTTTCGTTAGCCCATTCATGGCTGGATGGGTTCTCGTGGCTGAATTTATTTTCACCCTTGCCATGGCATTAAAATGCTACCCTCTTCAACCGGGTGGCTTATTAGCATTTGAAGCCATTGCCATTGGCATGACAAATGTAGAACACGTTAAAGCTGAGATCATGGCAAATTTTGAAGTGATTTTACTTTTAATCTTCATGGTGGCCGGTATTTATTTTATGAAGCAACTTTTGCTTTATGTGTTCACCAAATTATTAGTTCGTATTCGTTCTAAAATCGTCCTCTCTTTAGCATTCTGTTTCAGTGCAGCATTTCTGTCAGCTTTCTTAGATGCGCTAACTGTTGTGGCGGTAATCATCAGTGTTGCCATGGGTTTCTATGGGGTTTATCACAAAGTGGCATCAGGTAAAACACTACAAGATGCGGTTGATATTTCCGATGATAACAAAATCAAAAATCACGAAACCTTAGAAAAATTCCGCTCTTTCTTACGTAGCTTAATGATGCATGCAGGTGTGGGAACCGCACTTGGTGGTGTAATGACCATGGTAGGTGAACCACAAAACTTAATCATTGCAGAACAAGCCAAATGGAATTTCATTGAATTTTTCTTCCGTATGGCACCAGTGACAGTCCCTGTATTTATCTGTGGATTACTCACTTGTATTTTAGTCGAAAAATTTAAAGTATTTGGTTATGGTGAGAAATTACCGGAAGATGTATGGAAAATCTTGGCTGATTTAGATCGCGAAAATGCACAAAAAATGTCTAAACAAGATAAAATTCGTCTTTCTATTCAAGCGGTTATTGCGGTTTGGTTGATCTTAGGTTTAGCTTTCCACTTAGCCGCTGTAGGCTTGATTGGTTTAAGCGTGATTATTCTTGCGACGACTTTTACTGGCGTAACAGACGAACACGCCATTGGTAAATCATTCCAAGAAAGTTTACCCTTCACGGCATTATTAGTCGTATTTTTCTCTATTGTTGCAGTGATTATCGATCAAAAACTCTTTGCGCCAATTATTCACTTCGTATTAAGTTCTGAAGAGAAAACACAATTAGCATTATTCTACGGTTTCAATGGTTTACTTTCTGCGATTTCTGATAACGTATTCGTAGCAACAGTTTATATCAATGAAGCGAAACATGCGCTTGCGACAGGCGCAATTGCACCGCACCAATTTGAATTACTTGCAGTAGCAATCAATACAGGTACAAACTTACCTTCTGTCGCTACACCAAACGGTCAAGCAGCATTCTTGTTCTTATTAACATCATCGCTTGCACCGTTAATTAAACTTTCTTATGGTAGAATGGTCTACATGGCATTGCCTTATACTATCGTATTAACGCTAGTTGGTTTCCTTGCAATCGAATTTATTCTACCTGAAATGACCATTTGGCTTGCAAACCTTGGCTTAATTCTTCCAATTTAATGAAGCATAAGGAGAAAGAATGCTCTACTTTTTTAAGCAATTATCCCTTAAACGTTCAGCGTGGATCTTTTTGGCATTTTCCGCATTTGCCTTAGAATCGACCGCACTTTACTTTCAATACGG